>DASTDD010000027.1:0-19568 GCA_035710545.1 Steroidobacteraceae bacterium | reverse complement strand
ACGATGAGCGCCACGAGGAGGGATTCGAGCGCTGCCATGTCATCCGGCTCCCAGGGCGACCGCGACGTGGTAGGTGGCGAAAGCCCCGGCATAAGCGAGCGCAAACATATAGCCGGCCATCAACAGCGGGTAGCGCAATGAGTTCGTTTCCCGGCGCACCACCGCGAGGGTGGACAGGCACTGAGGCGCGAACACGTACCAGGCGAGCAGCGCGAGCCCGGTGGCAATGCTCCAGCTGCCCGCTATGAGGGGCGACAGTGCCCCTTCCAGGTCCTTCGACGCCGACATCGAGTACACCGTGCCCAGCGCGCTGACGGCGACTTCCCGTGCCGCGAGCCCGGGCACGAGCGCGATGGAGATCTGCCAGTTGAAGCCCAGGGGGGCGAACACGACCTCGAGCGCGCGGCCCAGCATGCCCGCAATGCTGTACTGGATCGCCGGGCCGGTCGCACCGGCCGGCGGCGCCGGGTAGCTGGCGAGGAACCACAGGACGACCATCAGCGACAGGATGATCGTCCCGACGCGAGTGAGGAAGATTCGCACGCGCTCCCACAGACCGAGAGCGAGATTGCGCAGCACCGGCAAGCGATATTCAGGCAGCTCGAGCAGCAGGGGCTGGTAGCTCGCCCGCATGACCGTGCGCTTGAGCACGAAGGCGACGCCCATTGCACTCAATACCCCGGCCGCGTAGAGCGCGAACAGCACCAGGCCGCGCAGATTGAAGATGCCGACACTGCGCGCAGGAATGAATGCACCGATCAGCAGGGCATACACCGGCAGGCGGGCCGAGCACGTCATGAGCGGCGCGATCATGATCGTGGCGAGCCGGTCGCGGCTGGATGGAATCGTGCGCGCCGCCATGATGCCCGGAATGGCGCATGCGAAGCTCGACAGCAGGGGAATGAAGGCGCGCCCTGACAGGCCGACCTTGCCCATGAGCCGATCGAGCATGTATGCCGCGCGCGGCAGGTAACCGGAATCCTCGAGCGCGAGAATGAATACGAAAAGTATGAGGATCTGCGGCAGATAGACCAGGACGCTGCCGGCGCCGGCGATGATTCCGCTCACCAGCAGTCCGCGCAGCGGACCTTCGTGCATGCTGTGGCCGAGCCACCCGCTGAGCGAGGCCACGCCGGACTGGATGAGTCCCATGGGCAGTTGCGCCCAGCTGAAGACGGCCTGAAACATCAGAAACAGCACGACCGCCAGCAGGATGGGACCGGACACCGGATTCAGCACCACCGCATCGAGGCGTGAGAGCAGCACGAGGCGCGCGGGGACCCGATAGCCGATCGCTTCGAGAATGCGACGCACCTCGCGCTGGGTAGCTTCGATCTGGACGGAAGTGGCTGGCGGCGGCGCCTCGATCCGCTCGATGCACTCGCCGAAATCGTACCCGTCGATCGCCTCCAGCAGCGCGCGCTCGCCGCCGGGTCGAATGGCGACCGTCTCGATGACCGCCAGTCCGAGCTCGCGCTCCAGGGCTGCCCGATCGATGCGATAGCCCCGCTGCTTGGCCACGTCGCTCATGTTGAGCGCGACCAGCATCGGTCGTCCGATCCGCTTCAGATCCAGCACCAGTCGCAGGTTGAGGCGCAGGTTGGTGGCGTCGATCACGCAGACCAGCAGATCGGGCGGGGCTTCGAGCGCATGGCGGCCCAGCACCACGTCGCGCGCGATCGCCTCATCGAGCGTGGTGGGCTCGAGGCTGTAGGCACCGGGAAGATCCACCACGCGATAGACCCTGCCGGAGCGAGGTCCCACGAAGCGGCCTTCCTTGCGCTCCACCGTGACGCCCGGATAGTTGGCGACCTTCTGGCGGCTGCCCGTGAGGCGATTGAAGAGAGCGGTCTTGCCGCAGTTCGGCACCCCGATGAGAGACAGACTCGGGGTCGGGCCCGGCTCCAGGATCGGGGCGAGCGAGGCGTTCACGGGCTCACGACCTGACTGCGGTCCGGGAGATCTCCACCCAGATGTTTTCAACTTCACGCCGACGCAGGGCAAGCGTGGTGTGTCCGACGCGGACCACGAAGGGATCACGGCCAGGCCGGGCCTCCGCTACGATCTCGATTCGCTCGCCGCTGCAGAACCCCAGCTCCAGCAGACGCCGATCAAGCGCTGAGAGGCTCCCGCCATTGGCGCCCATGCCCACGATCGTCCCGATCACGCCGGGCGACAGGGCACTCAGGCTCATGTAGCCGGGATCGAGCGCGACTCCACCCGGCGCGACAACTGCGTCCATGGATCCCAGTATATGAGAACCGTTCGCATTTGCAATCCAGTCTTGTTCACTCTGGCGTGGGCCCTGCCCGGGCGGGGGGCACTTGACTTAAGCGGGCCGACGGCTCATCCGGGGCAACCCCACGAACGGGCCCGGACGACGGGGGGTCAGAGACCGACCGCCCCCGTCCGGCGCTCGGCCTGCCCCAGCAAGGGCCGCAGAAACCGGCCGGTGTGCGACCCTGGGTGAGCGGCGATCTGCTCGGGTGTGCCGCTGGCGACGATCGCACCGCCCGCATCGCCTCCCTCGGGTCCCAGGTCGAGCACCCAGTCGGCGGTCTTGATGACATCCAGGTTGTGCTCGATCACCACCACGGTGTTGCCTTCATCGCGCAGCCGGTGGAGCACATCGAGAAGCTGGGCGACGTCGTGGAAGTGAAGTCCCGTCGTCGGCTCATCGAGGATGTACAGCGTCCTTCCCGTGGCGCGCTTGGCAAGCTCGCGTGCCAGCTTCACACGCTGCGCCTCGCCGCCCGAGAGCGTCGTGGCGTTCTGGCCCAGCCGGACGTAGGACAGACCCACATCGGTGAGTGTCTGCAGTTTGCCGGCGACTCCCGGAATGTTCTGGAAGAAGCGCAGAGCGTCTTCCACGGTCATCTCCAGAACCTCGTGAATATTGCGGCCCCGGTACCGGATCTCGAGCGTTTCCCGGTTGTAGCGCTGTCCCTTGCATACATCGCAGGGCACATAGACGTCCGGAAGAAAATGCATCTCGACCTTGATGACCCCGTCTCCCTGACACGCCTCGCAGCGGCCGCCCTTGACGTTGAAACTGAAGCGGCCCGCATCGTAGCCACGCGCTCGTGCCTCCGGCACCGCGGCGAACAGCTCTCGCAACGGCGCAAACAGGCCGGTATAGGTCGCGGGGTTGGAGCGCGGAGTGCGGCCGATCGGGCTCTGGTCGATGTCGATGACCCGGTCTATGTGCTCGAGTCCCTCGATCCGCTCACAGGGGGCGGCATCGACGAGAGTGCCATTCAGCTTTGCCGTGGCATGACCGAACAGCGTGTCGATGATCAGGGTTGATTTGCCCGACCCCGACACCCCGGTGACGCAGGTGAGAAGCCCGAGAGGAATCTCCGCGGTCACATCGCGGAGGTTGTTGCCCCGCGCCCCCACGATGCGGATCAGCCTGTCCGACGCGGGTCGGGTGCGCAGCACCGGCAGCGCGATCTGCCGCTTCCCGCTGAGGTACTGGCCGGTGATCGAGGCCGGATTGGCCTGGATCTCCCGGGGAGTGCCCTGCGCGACGACGTGCCCGCCATGAACGCCCGCGCCCGGCCCGAGATCCACCACGTGATCGGCCTCGAGAATCGCCTCCTCGTCGTGCTCGACGACGATGACGGTATTGCCGATGTCGCGCAGCCGTTTGAGCGTGCCCAGCAAGCGCTGATTGTCGCGCTGGTGCAGTCCGATCGAGGGCTCATCCAGGATGTACATGACACCGGTCAGTCCGGACCCGACCTGACTCGCCAGTCGGATGCGCTGCGCCTCGCCGCCCGAAAGGGTCTCGGCGCTACGATCGAGAGTCAGGTAGTCGAGCCCGACATCCACCAGGAAACGCAGGCGCTGGGCGACGTCCCGGACGATCTTCGCGGCCACCTCCCCGCGCCAGCCGCCGAGATTCAGGGCGCTGAAGAAGTGCAGCGCCTGGCCGACGGTCAGGTGCGCGATCTCCGGCAGGCTGCGGTCGGCCACGAACACGAAGCGCGCGGCCCGATTGAGGCGGGTACCCCCGCACTCCGGACACGGTCGGGTGCCGAGGTACTTGGCCAGCTCCTCGCGGACGGTGAGCGACTCGGTTTCCCGGTAGCGGCGCTCGAGGTTGGGAAGGATGCCTTCGAAGGGGTGCCGCCGGCGCACCACGCGGCCCCGAGCCTCGGTGTAGCGAAACTCGATGCTGTCATCGCCGCTGCCGTGCAGCAGCACCTGCTGGACGCTGGCGGGCAGCTCGGTCCAGGCCGTCTCGATGTCGAAGCCGTAATGCCTGGCGAGTGACTGGATGAGCTGGAAATAGTAGGCGTTGCGTCGATCCCAGCCACGCACCGCGCCGCTCGCGAGGGACAGGTCCGGATGGAGCACGACCCGGTGGGGGTCGAAGAATTCCTTGGTGCCGAGCCCGTCGCAGGCCGGGCAGGCGCCCGCCGGATTGTTGAACGAGAACAGCTTCGGCTCGAGCGCCGGGACACTGTAGCCGCACACGGGGCAGGCATGCTGGCTGGAGAACACCAGCTCCTCGCGTCCGGGCTCATCGAGAAACGTGAGTCGGGCAAGCCCGTTGGACAGGCGCAGCGCGGTCTCGAAGGATTCCGCCAGTCTCTGTGCCGCATCGGCGCGCACCCTCGTGCGGTCGACGACTGCTTCGAGTGTGTGCTTGCGCTTCGGGTCGAGTGTGGGCAGCGCATCGATCTCGTGAATACGCCCGTCAATGCGCATGCGCACGAAGCCCTGCGCGGCTACGTCCTCGAGGATCTGCGCATGTTCGCCCTTCCGATCACTGACCAGCGGCGCGAGCAGCGCCACCGGTGTGCCCTCCGGCAATCTCAGTACCTGGTCCACCATCTGGCTGACGGTCTGCGCCGTCAGGTCGATGAGGTGATCGGGACAGCGTGGCACGCCAGCGCGGGCATAGAGGAGCCGCAGATAATCGTAGATCTCGGTGACCGTCCCGACGGTGGAGCGAGGATTGTGCGAGGTCGCCTTCTGCTCGATGGCAATGGCTGGTGACAGGCCGTCGATGCTGTCGACATCGGGCTTGTCCATCATCGAGAGGAACTGGCGCGCATAGGCCGACAGCGATTCGACGTAGCGCCGCTGGCCTTCCGCGTAGAGCGTATCGAACGCGAGCGATGACTTGCCAGAACCCGACAGGCCCGTGAACACGATCAACCGGTCCCGCGGCAGATCGAGATCGATACTTTTCAGATTGTGGGTGCGCGCCCCGCGGACGCGAATCTGCTGCATGGAAGTGTCCCGGCAAACCATCGAGTGTACGCGCTGCGCCGGGGAAAATTCCCCGCCGCGGCGCCTTTGACGCACTACGCGCCAGCCCCGCCGTCCACTAGAATGGCCGCGAGAATCGTTCGGATCGCAATCGAGGGCCCAGCCATGGCGCGCGGAATCAACAAAGTCATCCTGATCGGAAACCTGGGCGCCGACCCCGAAACCCGTGCCATGCCTTCCGGGACCACCGTGGCCAATCTGCGCATCGCCACCAGCGAGAGCTGGCGCGACAAGCAGAGCGGCGAGCAGCAGGAGCGCACCGAGTGGCATCGCGTCGCGCTGTTCGGCCGCCTGGGAGAGATCGCCGCCGAATACCTGAAAAAGGGCTCGCAGGTCTATATTGAGGGCAGCCTGCGCACCCGCAAGTGGCAGGACAAGCAGGGCAACGAACGCTACTCCACCGAAATCGTCGGTAACGAGATGCAGATGCTCGGAGGCGCCCGGGGCACGGGCGCAGGCGCAGCGGCCGCGCCGTCCGCGGGAGCCGCGGCCGGGGCGCCCGGCCGGGGCGAGCCGTTTCCCGACTATTCCAGTGGCGGCTCCCCGGGTGGCCGCGAGGATTTCGACGACGATATTCCCTTCTGAGTCCGGCTATCATCACCATAACCCATTGATTTTAATGGGTAGCTTGGGTTTGTGCCCCGGGTTGTCCGCGTCGTGCGCCCGTAGCGACAAAGGGAGGTAGAATCCGCTGTCGCACCTCCCTATGCCCCGCCGCTATTTCATCAAGACTTTCGGCTGTCAGATGAACCAGTACGACTCCGCCCGGATGGCGGACGTGCTGCAGGCCGAGAGCGGGCTGGTCCCGACCGAGGATCCGGCTCAGGCCGACCTGCTGCTCATGAATACCTGTTCGGTGCGCGAGAAAGCCCAGGAGAAGGTGTTCTCGCTGCTCGGTGAATGGCGCGCGCTCAAGGCGCGTCGCCCGGGTGTTCTCATCGGCGTCGGCGGCTGTGTGGCGAGTCAGGAAGGGGATGCCATCACTCAGCGAGCACCCTTCGTGGATCTGGTGTTCGGCCCGCAGACATTGCATCGGCTGCCTCAGATGATGGCGGAGCTCGGGAAGACCGGGCGATCCGTCGTGGATGTGAGCTTCCCGGAGATCGAGAAGTTCGACCGCCTGCCGGCGCCGCGTGCCAAGGGGGCGACTGCGTTCGTCTCGGTCATGGAAGGCTGCAGCAAGTACTGCAGCTTCTGCATCGTGCCGTATACGCGCGGCGAGGAAGTCAGCCGGCCGTTCGACTCGGTGCTCGGGGAGATCCGGCAGCTCTCGACCCAGGGGGTCCGTGAAATCACGCTGCTGGGGCAGAACGTGAATGCCTACGCCGGGACGATGTCGGACGGCGCCCGCGTGGATCTGGCGACGCTCATTCATCACGCCGCCGCGATTGAGGGCATGGAGCGAGTCCGCTTCACCACCTCGCATCCGCTGGAATTCGGCGACAGTCTGGTCGAAGCCTTTGCGAGCGTCCCCCAGCTGGCGAACCATGTCCACCTGCCGGTCCAGAGTGGCTCGGACCGCGTCCTGGCACTGATGAAGCGCGGCTACACGGCAATTGAATTCAAGGAAAGAGTCCGCAAATTACGGCAGGTGAGGCCGGACATCTGCATCTCGTCCGACTTCATCGTAGGGTTCCCGGGCGAGAGCGAGCGTGACTTCGAAGCCACACTCGCGCTCGTGCGCGACGTGGGATTCGACCAGTCCTTCAGCTTTCTCTACAGCAGGCGTCCGGGCACTCCCGCGGCGGCCCTACCGGACGAGGTCCCTCCCACGATCAAGCAGGAACGGCTTGGCCGGCTTCAGGCTCAGCTCGAGACGCAGGCCCGCGCGATCAGTGAAAGGATGGTCGGCACGGTGCAACGCGTACTCGTCGAGCGGGCGGCCAGGAAAAATGCGCACGAGCTCGCCGGGCGGACCGAGAACAATCGCTGGGTCAATTTTGCCGGGCCCGGCTCGCTGATCGACCACTTCGTGGATCTGGTCGTGACGGAAACCCGCGCGCATTCGCTGCGCGGGCGCTTGCTTCCGGCTACTGGCCGCGCGGCCGGTCCCTTTCCGATACCTCTAGCGAGCAGCGTCTCCTGAAAACACCCGTGGCCTCACCAGCGTCCGAGCCGCAGCGCGAATTCGATCTCGAGCCGTCGGACAACGCGCGAATGGCGAATCTGTGCGGCCCGCTGGATGAGAATCTGCGGCTGCTCGAATCGCGTCTGGACGTCGAGATTCGCCGCCGCGGTGACAGCTTCCGCGTGATCGGGGCACAGGCGGTCAACGCCGAGCAGACCCTGCGCGAGCTATTCGATCTGGCCCGGACCGGTGAGGTGACCCCGGAGCAGGTGCATCTGGCGCTGCATGAGCGAGAAAACGGTCACGCATCGAGCGAGCCCGATCCGCAGGATGCGGTGCGTGTGCCGCGCGGCGGCATCCGGGCGCGAGGCGTGCATCAACGCGACTACCTGTCAAACATCCGCACGCGCGATCTGACATTCGGCATCGGGCCTGCCGGCACAGGCAAGACCTACCTGGCAGTCGCCTGCGCCGTGGAGGCTTTGCAGGCGGACAGGATCCGCCGCGTCGTGCTGGTAAGGCCTGCGGTGGAGGCCGGCGAGCGGCTTGGCTTCCTCCCCGGAGACCTCACGCAGAAAGTGGACCCATATCTGCGGCCCATGTACGACGCGCTCTACGAAATGATGGGGTTCGACCGCGTGGCGCGCTTCGTCGAGCGCAACGTCATCGAGGTGGCACCGCTTGCGTTCATGCGCGGCCGCTCACTCAACGAGGCGTTCATCATTCTCGATGAGGCGCAGAACACCACGATCGAGCAGATGAAGATGTTTCTGACCCGGATCGGATTCGGCTCACGGGCCGTGGTGACCGGGGACATCACCCAGACCGATCTGCCGCCCGGCAAGCAATCCGGGCTGCGTCACGTGGTGGACGTACTCCGAGGCGTTGAAGGCGTCGCCTTCACATTCTTCGACGCGCACGATGTCGTGCGGCATCCCCTGGTGCAGCGGATCGTGCAGGCCTACGAGGCCCGGGACCCGTCATCGTGAGCCTGAGCGTCGAGATACAGCGGCGCGTGCGCACCTGGGCGCCGACCCGCGCACAGATCGTCGAGTGGGCCAGTATCGCGGTGGGGCAGCAGGCCGCGAGCCGTGAGCTGGGCGTGCGCGTCGTCGGACCTGCCGAGAGTCGCCGCCTCAACGCCCGCTATCGCGGGCGCGACCGACCGACGAATGTGCTGTCCTTCCCTGCGCCGCGCCTGCCCGCCGGGCCCGGTCAACCGCTCGGCGACCTGGTGATCTGCCCCGCGGTACTGCGGGCCGAGGCGCGAGCGCAGCGCAAGAGCCTGCGAGCACACTGGGCGCACCTGGTCGTACACGGCACCCTGCATCTGCTCGGCTACGATCACGAGCGGCCAGCCGAGGCGAGCCGGATGGAGCGCCGCGAAGTGACCTTGCTGCGCCGCCTCGGCTACCCCAACCCGTACCGGAGCACCTGATGGCCAACAAGGACCTCAACACCACCGGGCGCTGGCTGAAGCGGATCACGCAGACTTTCTCCGGCGAGCCCCAGGACCGCGACGAGTTGCTCGCCATCCTGCGGGATGCGGCCGAGCGCAACCTCGTGGATGGCGATGTCCTGACGATGCTCGAGGGCGTGCTGGAGGTGTCCGACCTGCAGGTGCGGGACATCATGGTGCCGCGCGCCCAGATGGTTTGCGTGCGCCGTGACGATCCGGCCGCGACGATCCTGCCGGTGGTGGTGGAGTCGGGGCACTCGCGCTTCCCCGTGATGGACGCCGATCGTGACGACATCGTGGGCATTCTGCTCGCGAAGGATCTGCTGCGCCTGTGCATCCCGGGGACGCAGGAGCCCTTCGATATCCGTGAGTACATGCGGCCCGCGGTATTCGTGCCGGAATCGAAGCGCCTCAACGTGCTGCTCAAGGACTTCCGCGGCAATCGTAATCACATGGCCATCGTCGTGGACGAATATGGCGGGGTGTCCGGACTGGTCACCATCGAGGACGTCATCGAGCAGATCGTGGGCGAGATCGACGACGAGTTTGACGTGGAGGATGACCAGAACATCCGCAAAGAGGCGGATCGCCAGTACACGGTCCGCGGTGTCACGCGCATCGAGGACTTCAACGAGTATTTCGGCTCGCGACTCTCCGAGCGCGAAGGCGTGGACACTATCGCCGGGCTGCTGATGAAGCAGCTCGGCCGCCTGCCCAGGCGCGGAGAAGCAGCCAGCATCGACGGCTTCGAGTTCCGTGTGGCGCGTGCTGACCGGCGGCGCATCGACACGCTGCGCGTGGTCGCGCCGCGCGACATCGTGCCGCCGGCCGAGCGGCTGACCGGCGACGAGTCCTGAACCGATGAATGCGCGGCGAGAAGCCGCCCTCACGAGCCTCGACCCGGGTGGCGGGTTGGGCGTGATGGCGCAGAAATCCGAGCATGTCCTGGGAGGTTTCCTGAGGCCGCGAGTGCGCGGCATCGTCGCCCTCGGCGCGGGAGCGGTTCTGGCCTGCGCCTTCGCGCCATTGGAGTGGTGGCCTCTGGCGATCCTCTGCCCGGCCATTCTGATGTTACTGTGGCAAGGCGCTACCCCGCGGCGGGCGGCCTGGTATGGCTTCTGGTTCAACACCGGGACGTTCGCCGCCGGCACCTACTGGCTGTACGTCAGCATCCACGTTTTCGGTGAAGCCCCGGCGTACATCGCAGTCTTTCTCATGCTCGCCCTGGTCGGGATCATGGCGCTGTATCACGCAGCGCTTGGCTACGCCGTGGCTCGCTGGCTTCCGGCCCGAGGCGGCTTGCGCTGGCTGGTGGCCTTACCGGCGGCCTGGACCCTCATCGAATGGTGGCGCGGCTGGTTCCTGTCCGGATTTTCCTGGTTGTCGCTCGGATACTCGCAGACGGACACGTGGCTTGCAGGCCTGGCCCCCGTGACGGGGGTGTACGGGATCAGCGCGGCGCTCCTCCTGTGCGCGGGGGCGCTCACCGCGTTGGTTCTGGGCTGCACGCGGATCCGCATTGCCGCGGCGATCGCCTTCACCGCACCCTGGATCGCCAGTGCCGCGCTCAGACCGGTCGAATGGACGCACCCCTCGGGCCCGCCGGTGAGCGTGGCGATCGTGCAGGGGTCGATCCCGCAGGAACAGAAGTGGCTCGACAGCCACCGCGAGACCACCCTCAAGGTGTATCACGATCTGACGGAGCGCGTGCTGGGCACGCGCCTGATCGTATGGCCGGAGGCTGCCCTGCCCGATCCCGCCAACGAGCTCATCACCTACATCACCGACCTGTATCGCGATGCGCGGATGCACCACTCCGCGCTGGTATTCGGTGTACTGCGCGTCTCGGATGACGGCGAGAACTACTTCAACTCCGTGATGGCCCTGGACGATCGTCTGAGCTGGTACGACAAGGACCACCTGGTGCCGTTCGCCGAGTTCTTTCCGGTCCCCCCCTTCGTGCGCAACTGGATGCGCCTGCAAAGCCTGCCTTACTCCGACTTCACGCGCGGCGGCGAGAACCAGCCGCCCTTGCCAGCCGGTGGGCTGAAGCTCGGTGCGACCGTCTGCTACGAGGACGCGTACGGCAGCTACATGCTGCAGGCCTTGCGCTCGGCGGACGCCCTGGTGAATGTGACCAACGACGCCTGGTTCGGCCATTCGAGCGCCCGCTATCAACACTTCCAGATCTCGCGCATGCGGGCGATCGAGTCGCAGAGATTCCTGATCCGTGCTGCCAACAACGGCGTGTCGGGGGTGATCGGGCCGCACGGCGAAGTGGTTGCCCAGGCTCCCGAGTTCCGGCCGTATGATCTGGTGTCAGCCGTGACCCCCCGGGTCGGTCTTCCGCCGTATGCTCATGTTGGCAACTGGCTGATCGTCAGCCTGGCATGCGCGGCCCTGGCCTGTGGAGTCTGGCCCGGAGGCCGGCGGTCCCGGCGACCGAATCTGACCCCCACGGGCACGCCAAGTGCTGCAGCTTGAGTGGAACCCCGCCAGTGCGCCCGAGTCTATCGCCCGGCCAACCCTTCGCTTCCCCACCCCGGAGTCGTGCATGAGTGTCCCGAGAAACATTGCTGCCCGTCGGGCCCTGCCCCTGATCCGGCCCACGATCGCGCTTGAAGCACTGACCGCATCGCGGCCAGCCCGCCACGCCGTATGGCCCGTCTGGTGTGTCTCGATCGTGCTCGCGGCCTGTTCCCGCGACACCAGCGCCCAATTGCCGCGCGCCCAGGCGCTGCCCGCCTCGCAGACCCAGGCGATGCCCGCGGCCAACACCGAGGGGATGGTGCGAGCGCTACCCGACTTCTCGCCCCTGGTGGAGAAGTACGGCCCCGCCGTGGTGAACGTCGAGGTGGTTGAGAAGTCCCAGGCAAACGGCGGTCCGCCCGGCCTCTCGCCCAACGACCCGTTTTACGACTTCTTCCGCCGGTTCGGCATTCCCGCGCCCGATCAGGGGCAGCGAGGCAATTCGCCGCCGGTGCGCGGCGCGGGCTCGGGCTTCATCGTCAGCGCTGACGGGTACATCCTGACCAACACGCATGTCGTGGCGAACGCCGACGAAGTCACCGTGCGCCTCACCGACCGCCGCGAGTTCCAGGCCAAGGTGATCGGCGCCGATGAGCGCACCGACGTGGCGGTCATCAAAATCAACGCCAGCAGCCTGCCCACCGTGCGGCTCGGGGATCCGGCCAGGATCCGCCCCGGGCAGTGGGTGCTGGCGATCGGCTCGCCGTTCGGCTTCGAGAACAGCGCCACGGCCGGCATCATCAGCGCGACGGCCCGCTCTCTGCCGAGCGACAACTACGTGCCCTTCATCCAGACGGATGTGGCGGTGAATCCCGGCAACTCCGGCGGCCCGCTCTTCAACCTGGCCGGCGAGGTGATTGGAATCAACTCGCAGATCTTCAGCCGCACGGGTGGCTACATGGGAGTCTCCTTCGCGATTCCGATCGACGTGGCGCGCAACGTCGAGGACCAACTCATCAAGACCGGAAAGGTCGTCCGCGGCCGGATCGGCGTGACCATCCAGGACGTGAACGCGCAGCTCGCCGAGTCGTTCGGTCTCGATCGCCCGCGCGGCGCGCTCGTCAGCTCCGTCGAGAAGGATGGACCGGCGGCCAAGGCCGGTCTGCAGCCGGGCGATGTCATCCTCGCCGTCAATGGCAAGAACATCGAGCGCTTCGGCGAGCTTTCCGGCGCGATCGCCGCGATGAAGCCCGGCAGCGAAGCAAGCCTGGATGTCTGGCGCAGCGGCAAGAAGCAGGACGTCGGGGTGCGTGTGACCGAGCTGAAGGAGCAGCAGCAGACGGCGCGGGCGGGCGGCAGGCCGAACAAGGGAGCCACCGATCAGGCGAGCCAGTTCGGGCTCACGGTGCGTCCGCTCGATCCGCAGGAGAAAGAGCAGGCCGACACCCAGGGCAATCTCGTCGTGGAAGAGGTCACCGGGCCGGCGGCTTCGGCTGGCGTGCAGCCGGGCGACATCATCCTCGGCGTGAATGGCAAGCGCGTGAAGACCGTGAAGGAGCTGCAGGACGAGGCCAAGTCCTCGGGCAAGAACGTGGCATTGCTGATCCAGCGTGAGGATGCGCAGATCTTCGTGCCGTTGCGGATACAGTAGCTCGAATACCGCTCAACGCTCCGCGGTGAAGGTCTTTGGTGCGCGACTCGTGTATGCTCTCGGGTGACGCAAGCACCTGAGACTAAAGCCTTTTTCGATGGACGAGAGCTACGATCCGGCGGCCGTGGAGGCCGCGGCACAACAGCATTGGCGCGCGCTCGATGCCTATCGGGCGGTGGAGCACGATCCGCGCTTCCCGAGGGGAAAGTTCTACGTGTGCTCCATGCTCCCGTATCCCAGCGGCAAGCTGCACATGGGCCACATGCGCAACTACACGTTGAACGATGTGGTTTACCGCTTCATGCGCTCGAGCGGCTTCAACGTCATGACGCCGATGGGCTGGGATGCCTTCGGGCTGCCCGCGGAGAACGCAGCAATCGAGAAGCGCGTCGCGCCCGCCCAATGGACCCGCGCCAACATCGCCGGCATGAAGTCGCAGTTCGCCCCGATGGGCTTCGCGTTCGACTGGTCGCGCGAGGTGACGACCTGCGATCCGGAGTATTACCGCTGGAACCAGTGGCTGTTCCTGAAGATGCTCGAGAAGGGGATCGCCTATCGCAAGACTCAGATCGTGAACTGGGACCCGGTCGATCAGACCGTGCTCGCGAACGAGCAGGTGGAGGACGGACGCGGCTGGCGCTCCGGTGCGATCGTGGAGAAGCGCGAGATCCCCGGCTACTACCTCGCCATCACGCGCTATGCCCCCGAGCTGCTCGAGCACGTGCAGCACACGCTCGGGGGCTGGCCGGCGCAGGTGCGGACCATGCAGGAGAACTGGATCGGGCGCAGTGACGGCTGCGAGATCTCGTTCCCGTACGCGCCGGATACGCGCTCCCTCATGAAGTCCGACGGGGCGCTGAAAGTATTCACCACACGCGCGGATACGGTCTTCGGCACAACGTTCATGGCGATAGCGGCGGAGCATCCAATCGCGCTCGCCGCGGCGGAAACCAGCGCCCGGCTGGCCGCCTTCATCGAGGAATGCCGCCGCGGCGCGGTGATGGAGGCGAATCTCGCCACGCAGGAAAAGCGCGGGTTGGCCACGGGACTGCACGTGTTGCATCCCTTTACCGGCGAGCCCATCGAAATCTGGGTTGCCAACTATGTACTGATGGGATACGGCGAAGGCGCGGTGATGGGCGTCCCCGCCCACGACGAGCGGGACTTCGAGTTCGCCCACCACAACGGCCTGCGGATCGCTTGCGTGGTGAAATCCACCAGCGGCGCGTACGAGGAGGTGCGCGAGCCGTGGAAGCCGGCGTACTCCGAATATGGAATCACGGTCAACTCCGGCGAGTTCTCCGGCCTTGGATATGAGGCGGCGGTCGCGGCCATCGCCGCGGCTCTCGAGAAGAAGGGACTGGGCCGCAAGCGAGTGCAATATCGTCTGCGCGACTGGGGTATCTCACGCCAGCGCTACTGGGGCACGCCGATCCCGATCGTTCACTGCAACGTGTGCGGTGTGGTGCCGGTCGCGGAGAAGGATCTGCCGGTCGTGCTGCCGGAGGATCTCGTGCCGGACGGCACGGGAAATCCGCTCAACAAGGACGAGCGGTTTCTGGCATGTGCCTGCCCGCGCTGCGGCCAGGGCGCGCGCCGCGAGACCGACACGATGGACACCTTCGTCGACTCTTCCTGGTACTACATGCGCTACTGCTGCCCCGGTGCGCAGACCATGGTCGATGAGCGCACCGCCTACTGGATGCCGATGGATCAGTACATCGGGGGCATCGAGCACGCCGTCCTCCATCTGCTGTATGCGCGATTCTGGACCATGGTCATGCGTGATCTCGGCCTGGTCAGATTCGATGAACCGTTCGAACGGCTGTTCACGCAGGGCATGTTGCTCGCGCACTGCTACTACCGCGAGGATGCGAGCGGCCGCAAACGCTGGTTCTATCCGGCGGAGGTGGAGCAGGAGTTCGACGAGCGCGGTACGCCGGTGAGCGCCGTTGCCACCGAGGACGGCAAGCCGGTCATGTACGGCGGCATCGAGAAGATGTCCAAGAGCAAGAACAACGTCGTCGAGCCCGGTGAGTTCATCAAGCGGTTCGGGGCCGATACGGCGCGGGCCTTCGTGATGTTTGCCGGACCGCCGGACCAGAGCGCTCCGTGGTCGGATACCAGCGCGGAAGGCGTTCACCGCTTTCTGCGCCGATTATGGGCATTCTGTCACGAGCATCGCGAGCAGATCCCGCTCGCCAAGCGCACCCAGGTTACGGACGCCACCCTGAAGAAGATACGCCGCGAGCTGCACAGCACGTTGCAGCAGGCGCTGTTCGACTATCAGCGCATGCAGTACAACACCGTGGTGTCGGCGGCCATGAAGATGCTGAACGCGCTCGAGACGGTGAAGCGGCCGGATGCGGTGACGCTGCTGCACGAGGGTGTGAGCATTCTGCTTCGCGTCCTGTATCCGGTAGCGCCGCACATCACCCACGTCTTGTGGCAGGAGCTCGGCTACGCGGCCGAAATGGGCGATCTGCTGGATGCGCCGATGCCGCAGCCGGAGCCGGCAGCGCTGCACCAGGACGAGCTCGAGCTCGTCGTGCAGGTGAACGGCAAGCTGCGAGGTCACGTCACGGTAGCCGCCGAGGCGAGCGAGGAGGCCATCAAGTCCGCCGCCCTCGCGCAGCAGCCGGTGCAGCGGTTCGTCGAGGGCAAGCCGATCCGCAAGGTGATACTCGTGCCGGGCAAGCTGATCAACATCGTCGTCTGAGCGCAATGAGGGTGGCCAGTGGGGTTTAGCGCGATGCGCGCGGCGCTGCCGACGGCAGTCGCGATTCTCCCGTTCCTGTTGAACGGTTGCGGGTTCCACCTGCAGGGCCGCACGCCTTTGCCGCAATCCATGCGAAGCGCGTACGTGCAGGCAACCGACCAGCAGAGTGACTTCGTGCAGAGCCTGCACAAAGCTCTGTTGAGGTCCGGAGCACAGCCGCCGGATCGCAAGGACAATGCCTCGGCCGTGGTCAACATCCTCAAGGACGAAGTCACGCGCCGCGTTCTCTCGGTGTCGGCCTTCAACCGCCCGAACGAGTACGAGGTGACCTACACGGTACGGTTTGCGGTGAGCGAGGCCGACAAGGAGCTGCTGCCGGCTCAGGAGATCTCGGCCACGCGCAGTTACAGCTTCGACGAGCGGCTGCTGCTGGCGAAGGAGCATGAAGAGGAAATCCTGCGTCAGGCCATGGCGCACGATCTGGCGGAGATCGTCATGCGCCAGCTCTCGAGCCTGCCCCAGTCCTGAGGAGGCGGAGTCTCTCCGGGACGGCGGGCGTGTTGCGACTGAGCTCTGCTGATCGGATCGCCGCCGCGGTGCTGCTGGCCCGATACGGGCTGCGGCTCGTCCTGGTCGCCCCGCAGGAGGTGATTCCGGGCTCGTACTGGGGGGACAGCGAAGCCGGCCTCCTCGGCGATCGGCTGTACGCGCGCCTGGATACGCCGATGCATTCGGTGCTGCACGAGGCCAGCCACTATATCTGTATGACGCCCGAGCGGCGCGCTGGCCTCGAGCGGGACGCCGGCGGGGACGATGCCGAGGAGTCGGCGGTGTGTTACCTGCAGGTCCTGCTGGCCGATGAGCTGCGCGGTGTCGGGCGCGAGCGTCTGTTTCGCGACATGGACGAGTGGGGCTACAGCTTTCGTCTTGGCGGCGCCCGCGCGTGGTTTGACGGCGATGCGGAGGATGCCCGCCGCTGGTTGGTGCGGCAGGGCCTCATCGGGGAAGACGGCCGGATCACCGGGGAGCGCAGATGAGGGGGGCGGCTAGCTCAGTGCTTGCCACGCTGCTTCGGAAGAGGCAGGCAAGTGGCGGGAGACAGCCTGCTTGGCGCGCTGAAGGTATCTGGCGGTGCTCCTGGGAGCTGCCGCCAACGCCGCTTCGATCGCGCCGGGGAAGCGCTCTGCAACGGCTTCGATGAGGACCGCGGCCTGGGCAAGATCCGTTGTTGGCTTGTTGCTGCTCCTGCTGCGGAGCTGGGACACAATGAGCTTGTGGATCGCATACCGCTCGGGAACGGGCACGCGGACCAAGACAACACCGTGAGGACTCAGCAATGGCACCTGCTGTGATTCACCAAGCAGGTAGCGCAGGAAAGGCAAGCCCTGGGCGTACGCTTTGAGTTCCGGGATGGCAATGGTTGGGTAATCGTCTCCCGGCGAGGGGAACAGGCTCGCGATGGTCGAATAGGTCTTGCGATCGACGGTCGCAAATCCTGCGCGCGCCAGCACCCTTATCCGCGCAATCGTGGCATTCGCCTCCTCGATCCGCCGGCGCCACTGTTCGAGCCGCGATTTCAGGGCAGCATCGTCACTTCTGCCAAGGTACTTTTCCTGCCTGCGGCCCAGGGCGTCCGTGTAACGATGAGCCCAGAACTTCGTGCCGCTTCCGTTGGTTCGCTCGGTAAGATTCCCGGGCGTGCCCAGAAAGGCCTCGGGTTGCTCTTCGGCGGTGGCTTTCAGCTCCGCAAAGAGCAGATTCAGGGCCCTCTCATGAGGCAGCGCGAGTGGCGCCAAGAGTTGTATCCCACAGGATTGATTTCCGTGGGATAGGGTAACGCCGGCCGGGCGGGCAAGTGCGGCAGTTCCCGGCGAGCGGTGCAGTCGGCAACGCCGCCGCATCGGTCAGCCTGCGAACCGGTCGGTCGCGCTGATGAGCTCGTGCAGGTTGGCAGGCTCGAACGCCGAGTGCCCCGCGTCCGCCGTGATACGCAGATCCGCCTCGGGCCACGCCCGGTGCAGGTCCCAGGCGTTCTTCATCGGGCAAACGACATCGTAGCGTCCCTGGACGATGACTGCCGGAATCGACCGGATGCGCCCTACCTCCTCGATGAGCTGATTGTCAGCCCGCAGAAAGCCGCCGTTCATGAAGTAGTGACACTCGATGCGCGAGAAAGCCGCTGCGTAGTCGTCCTGCTCGAATTTCGCGAGGTACTCCGGGTTCAGCCGCAGAAAGCTCGTCGCGCCTTCCCAGATCGCCCAGCTCCTGGCGGCGCGGCGTGCGGTCTCCACATCCGGACTCGTGAGCCGCCGGTAGTACGCTCCGATCATGTCGGCGCGCTCGGCGGGCGGGATGGGCTCGAGGAACTGCTCCCACAGATCCGGATAGAGCGCGGCGGCGCCGCTGGCGTTCTGATAAAACCAGTCGATCTCCCAGCGGCGTAACAGGAAGATTCCCCGCAGCACCAGCTCCGACACCCGTTGCGGGTGTGCCTCCGCATAGGCCAGCGCCAGCGTCGAGCCCCATGAGCCGCCGAATACCAGCCAGCGCTCGATCTGCAGATGCTCACGCAGCCGCTCCATGTCCTCCACCAGGTGCCACGTCGTGTTGTCCACCAGGCTGGCATGGGGGCGGCTCTTGCCGCAGCCGCGCTGATCGAACAGCACGATGCGGTAGCGCTCCGGATCGAAGAACCCGCGCATCTTCGGATCGGTGCCTCCTCCCGGGCCGCCATGCAGAAAGACCGCGGGCTTGCCGCGCGGATTGCCGCTTGCCTCGAAATAGATCTCGTGCAGGTTGGAGACCTGAAGCCAGCCGCTGCGAAAAGGCTCCCTCGTTGGATACAGCCCGCGCAACGGCGCACCGTGCTCCGGTGCCTGAGCCGGCGCAGCCGCGCCCGCTCCCGAGCTGCGCTGCCGTGGAGACTTCGTCGGGCGGACGTTGGAGGTCTTCATCATGAGCGCCTCAGTACCGATACACTTCAATCTTTTCCGCGTTCAGCTCATACGCTGTCGACCCCAGGCGCGTGGTCCGCGTCTGCAGCCGCAGGCGGCCGGTCACCCAGTATGCGTCGTAGATCGATTCGATGGGGGTGGGCTTGGCGGTGTGAACGTAGACGAGTTGGTTGGGGGGCGGCGGCGGCACGTGAATGCATGAGCCGAAGTAGGGCACGAGGAGGAACTCACTCACGCTGCCACCCTTGAGTGCCTCGAGCGGTACGATGAACCCCGGGAGCCGCACAAGTGCGCCATCCAAAGTCTTGTTGACGTTGAAATCCGGTGTCTGTACGGCCGGAGGGCCGCCCTCTCCGCGGGAGTCGTGCACGGGAGGTGGTGCGACAGCGGTGAAGTGCGCGCGCTCGCCCTCCGGCAGCAGCTCCCTCCAATCGAGCTCCAGAACTCGACCGTTGCGGCCGGCGTTCTTGCCACCGGTATGTGCGCCATGCGGGCTGTGCGGAACCTGGAGCGTCGAGGCAGTCAGCGGCGGCGAGCGGGGGAGCTGCAGTGTCGAGGCGGTCTGCGTCTCCCCGACAGCCGGGACCGGCGCGGCCAGCGTGGCCATGACCGGGACGCCCGTAGCCACGAGAAGCACGACCACCCATGCCGGAGGCAATCCCATCCTGCAGCCGATCCTATCGCGTGCCGGACGAAAATCTCCATATCGGCGATAATGCGTCGCCTTCCGGCTACAGTCGCCGGAGCCGGAATCCGCCTTGAGACTGAACTCCGACGCCCTCCCGAGCCACCTCGCCAATAATCTCGCACGCGCCTACCTGATCTCCGGTGACGAGCCACTCCTCGCCGGCGAGGCGGCCGACGCGGTGCGCGAGCGGGCGCGTGCGGCCGGCTTCAGTGAGCGGCGGGTACACTTTCCCGAGCGCGCGGGCGACTGGGAAGAAGTGCGCGGCGCGCTCGGACAT
>DASTDD010000026.1:0-11837 GCA_035710545.1 Steroidobacteraceae bacterium | reverse complement strand
GCGTGAGGCGTCGACGAGGTCTCTTGGAGACTCGTGATCGCGAAGGATCACGATCACGCCGCTGCCGGCCTGTGCGATCCGCCCCATCGCTGCACGCAGCGTCCACGCGCGTGACGGCCCACGCACGCCCAGCAAGTCGCGCAGGGTGTCCGCGATATGCACGCGCACGAGCGGCACGCTCGACTGCCCGACCGGTCCGTGCGTCAGGGCGAGATGAACGTCCCGATTGACATGGTCCTCGTAGAGGAACAGCCGGAATTCACCGAATTCCGTCTGGACGGGCTGCTCCGAGATGCGCTCCACCGAGCGCTCGTTACGCAACCGGTAGCGGATGAGATCGGCGATCGTGCCGATCTTGAGATTGTGCGAGCGGGCGAAGGCCTCCAGATCCGGCCGGCGCGCCATCGTGCCATCGTCGTTCATGATCTCCACGATGACCGCGGCAGGCTCGAATCCGGCCAGCCGCGCCAGATCGCATCCGGCCTCGGTGTGCCCGGCTCGAGTCAGCACGCCTCCCGGCTGTGCCATGATCGGGAAGATATGCCCCGGTTGGCGCAGGTCCTCCGGCTTCGCATCCGGCTGCACCGCGGTGCGGACGGTGTGTGCCCGGTCGTAAGCGGAGATCCCGGTGGTCACCCCCTGCGCGGCCTCGATGGATACAGTGAAGTTCGTGCGTCGATCCCGGTCAGTGTCGCTCACCATCAGCGGCAATCGCAGCTGGCGGCAGCGCTCGCGCGTCAAGGTCAGGCAGATCAGACCGCGTCCGTAGCGGGCCATGAAATTGATGTCCTCCGGACGCACGAGGCTCGCGGGCATGATGAGGTCGCCCTCGTTCTCCCGGTCCTCATCGTCCATGACGACGACCATGCGCCCCGCCCGCAGCTCCTCGAGCAGCTCCTCGATGGAGTGCAGGCCGGCGCCGGCACTCTTGCCTGCAAACGAGAACACGTTGGACATGGGCGATCCAGCTTCCGCCAGCCTCAGGAACGCATCCAGTATACCCGTGTGGATCCATCCAGGAAGGATCGTCGGTGCGGCGGGAGCGGGCCGCTCAATAACCGAACCGGTAGCGCACCTCCGCGAAGATCTCCCGGGGATTGTTATAGTGAAATCCGCCGAAAGTCAGGCTGTTGTCGAGCAGCAGGCGGCGGTTCGTGACGTTCAGCGCGCTCACGGAGGCGGACAGGTTGTTCCCGAACGACCGCCCTACGCTCAGATCGACACTCGCATGCCCCGGCAGATGGCTGGGCGGCCCGTCGCCGTTGGCGAAGCCGGAGCCGTAATACACATTCACCGCGACGAAGAACTGCCGGGGCAGATGAGCGTCCACGCCCGCATTCAGCGTGTTGCGCTGGTCGTGATCCAGGGCGAAGAAACCCTCGGCGGGGCTGAAATCGGTGAGTCCGCCGCTGATGGCCCCGAAGCCATCGGCCGTCTGGTTCGAATAGGCCAGATGCAGCTGGCCGAAGCGCCAGTCGGCCGGGGAGCGGACGGTCAGCTCCCAGGCGCGAATCAGCGCCCCCTGGATGGTCAGCGGAAAGAACAGGTCCGAGTTGCCAATCGCGTTGTGGTCGAAGAAGTTGCTGGCCGCCGTGCGGAAATAATCAGCGTCGAGCGTCCAGCCGGCGACCGGAATGGTCACACCGAACTGGCGCTCCCGGTCCCGCTCCCCGCGCAGCGGCAGGAAGGCAACGCTGCTGCCGCGTGCCAACTGCAACAGGGGGCCTGACAGGGTCTCCAGGGGCGGTGCCTGGTAGTACTGCCCGTAATAAGCTCTGAGGATCCAGTTCAGCTGCGGCACCCGCAGCGTGAGGCCCACGCGCGGACTGGTGGCATTCTCGGTGAGGATGCCTCCGAAGTGTGTTTGCCTGAGCCCGGCCTGCAGGGCGATCGAGCGGGACACCCGGAAAGTGTCCTGAACGTAGCCGGCCACGAGACTGCCTGTCGGATGCAACGCCTGATGGATGGCCGGGCTGCTGCCATCGTTGAACAACACACCGAACTCGTGGTGATCCTGTTGGGCGAATCCGATGAGGCCGGCCCTGAGGTCGTGGCGATCCGTGCGCCAGCGCAGGCTCTCCTGGCCACCGGCGTACGTGGAGGACCGACGGTCCGTCGTGCTGATCGGAAAGTCAGCCGGATCGCCATCCAGGTCGGCCTGGTTGTGGTGAAAGAAGACGGCGGTCGTGAGAGTTGCGGTCGGACTCAGCAATCTCGCCCAGGAGAGGATGCCGAAGGCATCCGCCTCGCGCTGCACGTCGCGGATCGGGTCCCCCGGACTCTGCGGGATCTGGTAAGCATCGCGTCGCGCGGACCCTACCACGCGAAACTCGTCATTCGGGCTGGCATCGAACAACAGCGTCCCGAATGTGCCGTACCCATACTCCGAGTCGTGCAGGACCTGCTCGACGGGTGTCTGTAACCCGAGATCGCTGCGGTTCGCGTTCACGCTCGCGAAGTAAGCCAGGTCATCCGAATGGCTGCCGATGCTGAGATAATCGTTGGTCTGGCCAAAATTGCCGCCACTGACGATGAGATCGCCCTGGCGCGTTCGGTCGAGTCCAGTCTGCGGCTCGACATTGAAGATGCCATAGGTGCGATCTCCCAGATCCGCCCCGTAACTGCCCCGTACGACCTCGAGCGAGCCAATATCCTTCGGGTCGATCTGCGGCCCAAGATTGCTCGCGATGTTCGTGTTGGGGATCTCGACCCCATCGATGGCCCATGTCGTCTGGTGCCCACCCCGAACGTGCAGCTGATCGTGCACCACGTACGCGCCCGGTACGAAGTTCGTGATGATCCCGAGACTGTTACTGCGGTCTGCGCCGGGTGTTCGTTCGATGTCCTCACGGTCCACTCGAGTGGTCGTCGTCACGCACTCCTGCACTGGACACTCTGCATCGGCATTCACCGTGACACTCGGCAGACCCTCATCCGAATCGGAGCTCGCCGCGACTTCCGCGGCTGCACTGGGCGCGGGCTCTGCAGTGAGCGCGACGGACTGGGCGCTGGTCGTGACCGGCGACAAGAGCAGCAGCAGGTACACCAGCGAGAGACCGGGGCTCGCAGCGGGCATCGCCGCAGGCGACGCGGCGGGGGTCGCAACGGGCGGCTCGGCGGTTGACTCAGCGGGCGTCTTGCCACGCCCGCCGCGCCTATAAACAGAGACGGAATCCAAAATGCACTTCCAGCGACTTTCATCAGGCTATGGCGCCGCGCCGCAGCGCGCTCCGCCGGTGCCCTGTTGAGCACGCCCGACGAGGTGTGCAGCGCCGACTGCACACGCAGCAGCGATCAGAGATCGCAGTCGCGCGGCTTACGGAGACTGAATGGAGGCTTCAGGAGAGTGCGGGCGGTCCGCGCGAGGTCTGGGTTCGGATGATCGTCGGCAGGAGAACGCTGTTGACACTGTCAGTGTCGACAACAATTGCAGTGTCAGCAGAGGCTGCCAGCCCCAGGGCGGACGGGAGCGGCGCCCCGCCCGCGCTGGCAGCGAACAGGCAGGGTGCGTGGTGGGCGGGGGTCAAGGGCCCTGGGCCGCCCTCCTGATCGGCACTGTGATGATGGAGGTGATCGGCGCCCGGATGGCGCAGGTGATCGGCGCCGTGATGATGCTCGTACCCGGCGCCGGAACGGCTCATGCCATCCGGCGCCGGGAGCTCAGTCACTCCGGGGCAGATCCCGATCGAGAGGCCACCGCCCGCGCCGATCATCGGCATGAACCCGACCGGAATCAGGGCACGGAGCAGCAGCGCGGGCAGCACCAGCAGTGCAAACCAGTTGCGGCGTCTGCGTAGGGCGGCGAGGGAGTTCACGGCAGCAGTCTAATTCAGGACGACCCGAGGCGTTCCATGCGGATTAGATGCCATGCACGGCTCGGATATTCCCGTGATGTCAATCGCCGTGGCTGTTGTCGCAGCTCACCTGGTTGTTCCAGTCCGCAAAAGTGCCGCTTGGATTGTTCTGCCACGCCCACACGTGCAGCTCGTAGAAGGAGGGCAAGCCGTAGCGGTTGGGTGACCCGACCAGATTGAACAGGTTGCCTTCCAGATCCGGAGGCGTGCCCTTGTGCTGCGTATTCCATGGATCGGCGAGGAGGATGAACTCGACTCCGACCAGCCGGAAGCTGCCGTCGCGGAGCGGCTCGTAGATCAGCGCTTCGGGCTCATCCGCCCGCAATACCAGGTGTGAGATACGGTTGGGCTGAACCAGGTGCACGCCCATTGCTCCATGATCGGGGCCGCTGACGCACGGCGTGCCGCGCACGAACCCTTCGGACAGGGCGACATTGATGTCCTTGAAGCGCGCGGTTCCCCGCCGCACTTCCTCGGTGAGCGGTGTGAATCCCGGCCGAGCCGCGGCCGGCTGATCGGGAGCGTGACCGGGCAGGTCTCCGGGAAGGGAGGCGAGCGCCGCGGTGGATGCGACGAGGCCCATTGCAGCGGCCAGCAGGCAGTAACGCGAAACCTTCATCTGTTTGTCTCCCGCGCCGGTGGGCCGGCGCATCATGTGGTGATCGGATCGGCCGACAGATTGCTGCGGAGGTGCCGGCAGGACATCCGTGGGATCACCCATATTGCGCAGGCGGACCCCCTATTTTTGTCACCCATATCCATCGGGGTTGCCTTGCCGGATTTCGCGGCGCGTCGATGTCATCGCCCGGAGAGGCGATCAAAGGGAGCTGGTGGGCCCACCCGCGCGGCCCTCAGATGATGATGGCGGACCGGTAGCCGGCGATTTCGAAGTCTTTACGCGAAGGAACCGGCGCAGGCCGTTGAGCCTTCATGATCCTTCGCGCCGGCATCGAACAGCACGCCTGAAAAGCGATGCGGGACCGGAACCCTGGGCGGCCTGCGCACCGCCGAAAGCCCATTTTTCCTGCACATAATGCGACGGGAGTGTGAATCAAGTCACACACGAGCCGCGCGCGACGGCATACAAACACAAGTGCAAGGCGTCAACAAGAATGCGTGGCTCACCGCCGCGTGAACGCAGCGCCTCACAGCATCGCCCGGCCCCTGCAGGACGCAACGCCGTGGTGACCCGGCACAGGAGGTAGCGATTTGAAGGTTCTCTACAGGTTATTCGCCAGCCTCGTTCCCAACACGAGCGGCACGGACAACACCGCGGCCGGCTTCAATTCGCTGTACCTCAACAGCCAGGGGAACCGCAATACGGCGCTGGGACTGGAAGCGCTGTACTCCAACACCGCCGGATCGAACGACATCGCGATCGGGGCTGGCGCCGGCTATGCGCTGACAGGCTCCAACGACATTGCGATCGGCAACAGCGGTGTTGCCGGAGAGAGCAACACGGTGCGCATCGGCACGCCGGGTGCCCACCGGAAGGTGTACATCGCCGGTATCGGCGGCACGGCGGTCACCGGCAGCGCGGTATACATCACACCGGACGGCCAGCTCGGCGTACTCGAGTCCTCCGAGCGGTACAAGGCCGGCATCTCTCCGATGCGGCTGGATACCGGGAGGCTGCAGCAGCTGCGCCCGGTGACGTTCTACTACCGCGGCGACCCGCAGCGCATTCGCCAGTACGGCCTGATCGCAGAACAGGTCGAGCAGGTGTTTCCCGAGCTGGTCGTGCGGGATCAGGCCGGGCGGCCGCAGGGAGTGCGTTATGAGGAGCTTGCGCCGATGCTGCTCCGGGAGATGCAGCTGCAGCAGCGACGCATTGCCGATCAGTCGGCCCAACTGCACGAGCTGCAGCGCCAGCTCGTGCAATTGCAGGAGCCCGCGCCGCACAGGCACCGGCCGCCAGACGGCCCGGGGCGGCTGGAGGTGTCGGGCGCTTACTTGCAATAGAAATAAATAGGCTATAAACCTTCATATGCAATCATGACTCTGCGCCCCGCCAATGCCAAGGATCCCGCTGCCGTGCTCTCCAGGGCTGCGGTACGCGCCTCCGAAGAGCTCGGGCTGCGCCAGACGCAATTGGCCCGGGTGCTCGGATTGAGCCCCGCGACGACCTCGCGCCTGACCGCCGGAACCTGTCTGCTGGCCACGGACTGCAAGTCCTGGGAGCTCGCCGCGGCCTTCGTTCGACTCTACCGCTCGCTGGCGGCCATCACCGGCGGGAGGCCGCAGGCCATGCGCGACTGGCTTTATTCACACAACGACGCACTCGGAGGCGAGCCGGCCGAACGGATCCTGAGCGCGGAAGGGCTGATCCATGTCCTCCAGTACCTGGACGCCGCACGCGGTCGCATCTGAGGCTGCTGCCTGCACGCTGGACCTCTGGCGAGCCGTCGAAGCCCAACACAAGGTCGCCACGCGCGCACTGGTCGACTCGCTCGAAGAGCAGGAGATCCTCGAGACGGTGCTGGAGCGATCCAAGCCCCCGATCCCTGCGGACTGCAGCAGGTACGACTACCTGCTCTACACCCCATTCAGATATCCGCCGCCCGCGTATGGCTCGAGATTCCGTGCCTACGGCGACGCCGGCGTCTGGTACGGCGCCGAGGCGATCCGCACCAGCTGCGCTGAAGTCGGCTACTGGCGCTGGCGCTTCGTCGCCGACAGTCGCGGCCTCTCCCGCCTCGACGGCGTGGCCCACACGATTTTTCAGGCCACCGCGCAGGGACTTGCAATTGACCTTCGCGCCGGGCCCTTCGTTGGCGAGGGACAGATCTGGCGCAACCCGAATGACTACAGCGGCTGCCAGGCATTCGCGCGGATCGCGCGGCAGGCGCAGACCCGCATCATTCGTTACGCGTCCGTTCGCGACCCTGAGCACGCCGGCTGCGCCGCCTTGCTCGACTGCCGCGCCTTCGCGAGCGCGGGCGGGGCACGCCGACGGCAGACATGGTTTCTGACGGTCGATTCGGAAAGAGCTTCCTGGGTTCGCGCCGGCGGGCGGCGAGCCGAGACCCACGAGTTCGTGTTTTCCTCATCGGCGCAAGGAAGGATCGAGCAGGGAATGAAGTAAGATTCCCTCGATCCCAATGAGCGCTGCATCCGCCCTGTCCCGCCGACGAATCGCCATCACCGGCGCCGCCCGAGGCCCTGGGGCGCGCTCTGCACCCGTCGGCGGCTCGGAATCCGCGTCGGCGCTCCACCCCCTGACTTCGATCGCACTGCTCCGCTCGAGGCGGGCAGGACCGAGGTGCGCGATCCGGCCGCCGGTGCGAAGCTGACGAACCGAAAGGTGGTTGCGGCTGTGCTGTTCGCGATCACCGCGCCACGAGTCTGCGCTTACCCCACGATCGTGCCGAGCAACATGGCGCAGCCTTGAAGGCCAGCGCGCGGCCGGGACACGTGCAGGGTACCGTGGCGGGAGCCGGGGCACGGTGGCTGCTGCCGATCATTTTCCGTTACCGGTGAACAGCAGGCGCCCTTTAGACTTGGCGGCTCAACCGGTGAGTGCTGCTCGAGGAGTCCTCCGCAATGCCGAACGAACGCTTTCCCATCGACCTGGGCCGTCTGAAGCCGCTTAAGCTCGATCCAGGCACGCCATCGCTGAGCGACGAGCAAAAGGCTGCTCTCCGGCACAACATCCAGCTGGCGCGCGATGCGATCGTGTTCTTTACGGCGCTCGCGGGCGCCAAGGGACTCTCGGGACACACCGGCGGCGCGTATGACACGGTGCCCGAGCTCATGATCATCCGGGCGTTCATCGCGAATGGCGAGCCGATCGTCCCGGTGTTCTACGATGAAGCCGGACATCGCGTGGCCACCCAGTACCTGCTGAGCGTCCTCAACGGCGCGATGCCGGCCGAGAAGCTGCTGCACTATCGCGAATTCGACAGCGGCCTGCCCGGCCACCCGGAAAGGGGGCTGACCCCAGGACTTGAATTCAGCTCCGGGCGGCTGGGTCATCTGTGGGCCTTCGTCAACGGCGTCGCCATGGCCAATCCCGGCAAGGCAATCATCATGCTCGGCTCCGACGGCGCCGAAATGGAAGGCGACAACGCCGAGGCCGCAAGGCTGGCGGTGGCCAGGAAGCTGAACGTCAAGGTTCTGATCGATGACAACAACGTGACCATCTCCGGTCACCCGCAGGAGTACATGCCGGGTTACGACCTGACGCGTACGCTGGCCGGTTACGGTTTGCTGACCGAGACGACGATGGGCGAGGACCTGGATGCTCTGTACGTGGATCTGTGCCGCGTATTCTCCGAGGAGAGGCCGCATGCGCTGATCATCAAGCGCCCCATGGCTCCCGGAATCGAGGGCGCCGAAGGCAGTCCCAAGTCGCACGAAGTGCTCGAGGCGAAGACCGCCATCGCCTATCTGCAGAAGCGCGGCGGGTACGAAGAGGCGATCACCATGATCCAGGCGGCGAAGCCTGAGAAGAGCCCGCTGACGTACAAGGGCTCCTCGGGCGCCGGCAGGAATCGCGACGATTTCGGCAAGGTCATCAATGAGATCCTGGACGGCATGGACGAGAAGACCCGCGTAGCCTCCGTGCGTGTGTTTGATAACGACCTCGAGGGCTCGTGCGGGCTGCATCACATCCGCAAGAAGCACCCCGAGGTCTTCGTCCGCGGCGGCATCATGGAGCGCGGCAACTACTCCGCCGCCGCCGGCTTCGGCTCCAGCAAGGGCAAGCAGGGCATCTACGCCACCTTCAGCGCATTCCTCGAGATGTCGGTCAGCGAGATCACGATGGCGCGCCTGAATTCCTCGAACGTGCTGGCTCACTTCTCACACAGCGGCGTGGACGACATGGCGGACAACACCTGCCATTTCGGAGTCAACAGCATGTTCGCCGATGGGGGCCTGACCCCCGCGCACGGCGAGGACAGCACCCGCCTGTACTTCCCTGCGGATCAACACCAGTTTGCCGCCTGTGTGAAGCGGATTTACGGCGATGAGGGCCTGCGGTTCCTGTTCACCACCCGGTCAACGGTGCCGGACCTCCTGGGCGAGGATGGCAAGCCCTTCTATCAGGGCAAGCCGTTCGAGCCGGGCAAGGACGATCTGATCCGCGAGGCGCCTGCCGGCAGCGGGTACGTGGTTGGCGTAGGTGAGACCGTCTATCGGGCGCTCGATGCGATTCTGACGCTGCGCGAGCGCGGCCTGAAGGTCAATCTCGTCAACAAGTCAACGCTCAACGTGCTGGACCCGGCGATGATGAAGAAGCTCGCGGCCGCGCCGTTCGTGCTGGTCACGGAAGGCTGGAACGTGAAGACCGGGCTCGGCAGCCGTTTTGGCAGCTATCTGCTGCAGGCGGGATTCAAGGGCCGGTACCACCACATCGGCACGCACCGGGAAGGCGCCGGCGGGCTGTGGCAGCAGATGGGGTATCAGCAGCTGGATCCGCAGGGAATCCTCGAGGCGATCGAGGCGTTGGCCTCACAGTAATCCAGGGCGCCTTCGCACACTACCCTGTGCGGAGCGTTTTTCCGCAGACCGCGGCGATCGAACGGAGCATAGTCTCAGGTTCATCACGCCGGGTACTGGATGCCGGCGACGGGACTGTTGTTCGCCAACGATCACAAGGCGGGCAGGACCGTCGTGTTCGACCTGCGTGACCCCTTGGTGCAAGGTTAGAGGGGTGGTGTCGTCGGCAGCGACACTCGTACTTCAAGTCCGCCGCCGTTACGATTCTGCATGCTTATCGTGCCATGCAGTAGCTGCGTGAGTTGCTGCGCAATCGCCAAGCCCAACCCCGTGCCCCCGGTTTCGCGATTGCGTGAACCTTCGATGCGGTAGAAAGGCTGCAGAACAGCCCCCATCTGCGCGTGGGGAATGCCCGGGCCCGTGTCCCGTACGATTATCGCAACCCGATCCTCTCCTTCAATGGCGAAGAGCAGTTCCGGTTCGCTACCGAACTTGAGAGCGTTATCCAGAAGATTTGTGATAATCCTCCGCAAGGTCTGTGGTCGCGTAGGGACCGGCTTATCGCAGTGACCGCTCAATCGCACCATGTTCCCCGCATCGCTGTAGTCGCATACCACGCTATCAAGCAAAGCGTTCATGTCAGTCAGGCGCAGCGGCTCAGTGATGCCTTGTCCGTCTCGCGCGTATGCGATTCCCTCCTGCACCAGCAATTGCATGGCGTCCAGGTCGCCCAGAAATTTTTCTCGTAATGGCGCATCGTCCATCAAGTCTGCGCGCAGGCGCATGCGCGTAATAGGGGTCTGTAAATCATGAGAGATAGCCGCGAGCAGCTGCATGCGTTCACTCAAATAGTCACTGATGCGACGCTGCATGGAGTTGAAGGCACGGGCGGCGCGCGCAACCTCGAGTGGACCATCCTCCGCCAGGGCTTCCCCTCGGCCATCTCGCCCAAGCGCGTCGGCGGCTCGAGCGAGTTGGGCCAATGGGCGGGTTGCTTGGCGCACCGCGAACCAGCAGAGTACGCCGAGCGCTGCGAATTGCATCGCGAGGAGCGGCGGCAACCACGCAGGCAGGGGCGCGGGCGAATAGGAAAGGTCGACGCTCAGCGGCGCACCGTCGTGAAGATGCAGTTGAAGCAGCACGTGGTGTGCGCTAATGATTTTCGCCGATGCCGTGCTCGCATAGCCTGGTCCGAGGGCAGCAATAATTGCCCCCGCAATTGGCGGCACCGTCCGCGAATCGATGGGCGCGCTGTCGGAAATCGATTCCAGTCCGTAATGGTAGTTTCTGCGATCTAACTTGGCCAGCCACGACGAGCGCTCTTGAGGAGGCAAACGATCGAGAATCGCCACCGAACTTGCCACATCCTTCGAGGTGAAGCGCAGCATCATACGCATGGATGCTTGCGTGCGCTCCGAGAACACCAACCAGAATGAAAGGAGGTGCGCCAGTAACAGGCCGGTGAACAGAATCAGGGTTAGTCGGGTAAACAATGTGTGCGCTCGAAGACGCCATCTATCGGGCATGCCCGTCCTCCGAAGGCACTTGAATTGCTTCGGCCAACACATAGCCCTCATTGCGAACCGTCTTGATGTAGCGCGGTTCGCGAGCGCCGTCACGCAGGCGCTGGCGCAAGCGGCTGACGAGAAGATCGATGGAGCGATCGAATGGGTCGGCGTCACGCCCCTGGGTGAGATTCAACAGTTGATCCCGAGTCAGGACACGTTGCGGTTGATCCAGAAAGACTCGCAGCAGGCGATATTCCGCGCCGCTCAAGGAAACAAGGGTTCCGTCCCGGTCGAGCAGGTGGCGGCCTGTGACGCTCAACACCCAATCGCCGAATTTGATGGTCGGCCCCGCTTCGCTGATACGCATGTTGGGCGGCAGCATGCGGGTCCGTCGCAATACCGCACGGATGCGCGCCACAAGCTCGCGCGCCGCAAACGGCTTCGTGATGTAGTCGTCCGCCCCTATCTCCAGACCCATGACCCGATCAGCCTCCTCATTGCGAGCTGTCAGCATCAAGATGGGAATCGCTTTCGCCTTGCCCAACACCCGTAGATCGCGACACAGGGTTAATCCGTCTTCGCCTTGCAACATCAAGTCGAGAACGATGAGGTCGATGGCATGCGATTCGACGGCCGCATTCATCCGCCTACCGTTGGCGACGGCCGTCACCTTGAAGCCGTGCTTGCGCAGGTAAGTCTCCAGCAATTCGCGGATGTCCTTGTCATCGTCAACGATGAGGATGTGATCGGGTTGTTGCATGGGTCCTCGAGATCATCGCCTCCTGGGGAACGAATAGCGGACTGATTTGTATCCTAATGTATCGCCCGCCCCGCGCACAAAGAAGTATAAGCGGCGCCGGCAGCTGCGACACAACGCAGATACAGATGCGTTGTCAAATTGCGGCACCTGTTAAGACGTGCCCAAAACTCATCGACGAGTGACGAAAAATGAGATTGAGATCGTTATTTCCCATAGCCGCAGCTTTGGTTATTTTCGGATGCGCCACAACTTCGGCACATAGTGCCGTTCCAG
>DASTDD010000025.1:0-5564 GCA_035710545.1 Steroidobacteraceae bacterium | reverse complement strand
GTCCAGGCCCTCGGTGAACCGAGAATAAACGGCCGCAAGCTCGGCCCGCTCCGAGCTGCCGCCGCTCTGGGCGAGTGCCACCCGGGCTTGCAGCTCGGCCATGAGTGCCCCGCGCGCCTGCGCCTCCCGGATGGACCGACCGAGAGACTCGCGGGCGCCCGCGGGATCCCCCCGTCCCAGGGCCGCACGCGCCTGTTGCATCAGCAATGCCGGAATGCACAGGCCCTCGCCGCGCTGTTTGGCGATTTCCAGTGCCCGGTCGATCTGGCCTTGCGCCTCCGGCCAATCTTCGGCCCGGATGAGCGCTTCGGCCGCAAAACACAGCACTTCGGTGTCGCCCGCGTGCATCCCCATCTCCAGCTGGCGGGCGTGCCCCTCCTGGATGTGCTGCAGTCCCAGGCGAGCATTTCCCAGCAGGCTTTCCGAATAGCCCTGCAGATACAGCGTCGGCCCGGCTCCGAGCGCGGTGCCGGCACTCGCCATGATTTGCGACAGGGCGAGCGCATGTTGGGCGACCTCATCGGGCAGTCTCAGTCGTGCGGCCATGAGCCCGCCATACCAGTGGACCAGTGTCTGAGAGGTGGGCTGACGGATGCGCTCGGCGCGAGCCTGCGCCTGGGCCATCTGAGATCGGGCCTGGTCGATGCGACCGAGTTGCAGCAGGGGCCCTGCGATGCAAGTGCGCAAGATCACCTCCGAGTCCACGACCAGCGCAGCAGAGGGCAGCTTCTCACCCAGCTTCTCGACGATCGCGATTCCCTGCTGGAGCCACTCGCAGGCTCCGGCATGCGCTCCTTGCGCGGCCATCGTGCCCCCCAGCATCGTACAGGCCAGGATGCGCAGGACGTTGTTGTCTCGATCGTTCGCAAGCGTGTGCAGCCTCTCGCCGAGAGCGTATGCCCGGTTGTACTCACCGCGCGCATAGAAAGTCAGTCCCAATCCATGCAGCAGGAGCGCCCGGGCTGGCGTCGGAGGCAGGAGGTCGCAGAGGGTCTGTACGCGTTCGAAGGCTTCGGAGGCGGAAGGCGACACCACTCCGTACAGGCGAGCGAGCGCAACACCCTGCGGGGCCACCACCGCAAGTTCCAACTCGATGCGCTCGGGGCCCTCTGGGCATTTGCTCAGCAGTGACAGCCCGTGCGCGGCCAGATCGGCAGCCTCGCGCGAAGCGAACTGGTCCAGTGCCGCTTCGGCCGCCCGCCCATACTGGCGGATCGCCGCGGCGAACTGCTGGCCTCGCTCATGATGAGAGGCCAGCTCGGCTGCCCCTACGGGAGTCCCGGAGGCACATCGCGCCTCGAGCGTCCGCGCCACGAGCCGGTGATACCGCACCCGTTGTGGCAACGGCATGCGCTGATAAAACACGTGCGTGTATAGTGCGTGTTGGAATGAGTAACGCGCGTCCAGCGTTCCGTCAACGCGCTCGCCGATATCGACGTGTCGCAACCAGTACTGCCCGCGTACCAGGTCGTCGCAGCGCTCGTGGACCCAACCAACCTCCTGCTGCAGCACGTCAGCCAGGATGCTGGCCTGGAACTCCGTGCCGCAGACACTGGCGGCCTCGAGAGCTCTCTGCATGTCGGGCGGCAGGCGGTTGATCTGCTTTTCGATTGCGTCGGACAGGGTCTCCGGCACGGGCAGGTGCGAGGGCACAGGCGCTGGACCAGCCGGCTGAGAGACGAGGGTATCGATCACATTGGCGACGAATAACGGCAGGCCCTCGGTGTGCGCGTGGATTTGCCGCACGAGGGCTTCCTCGAACGGGCGATCCGGGAACCGGCGCTCGAGGTAGGCGCCCACCTCGCTCTCGGAGAACGGGTCGAGGAGAATCTCCTCGCACAATCCGTGCAGGCGCAGCTCCTGGCGCAGGCTGCGCAGTGGATGATTCTCGGCAATGATCTGCGTGAGCCGATAGCTGCCGATCAGGAGGATGCGCACGGCTCGCGGCCCTCTGGCGAGATGCTCCATCATGTTGAGCGTCGCGTGATCGCTCCAGTGCAGGTCTTCCAGCACCAGGACCAATGGTTGCCTTTCGGTGTACTGGTGCAGGATCTCGCGCATCTCCCGTACCATCCGGTTTGGATGTGCGCCGGCGAGCTCGCGATGCAGTGCGGCACGCTCGGACTCCGTTGTCAGCCAGGGCATCTGCAGCAGCCACGTGGGCGCAACCGAACGCACGATCATGGGCAGCTGCGGATCGCGGCGGCACAGGTCGCGGATGGCCTCGAGCAACGGAAGATAAGGTTCGGATGTGCCGAAATGCTCCACACACTGTCCATGCGCTATTGCAGAGAGCGGCACTTCGGTGAGAAAGCTCTGGATGAGCGTGCTCTTGCCGATGCCTGCCTCGCCGGCGATCCACACGAGCTGACACTCGCCCGCGAGTGTCTGTTGCCAGCTTTCCCGAAGCCGCATCAGGGCGGCCTGCCGCCCGATGAGCGCGGCCGACTTTGGAGCTTCTGAGGCGATCGCGGGCGGCCTGACGGCACTCGCAGGCGCGATTGCCTGAGCTGCTGCGGTGCCAGAGGTCCGCTGAACCTCGATCCCTGGGGAAATGAACCGGTAACCGAACCGGGATGCGGTCTCGATGAAACGGGGCTGGCGGGCATCATCGGACAATGCCGCCCGCAGCTGGCTGATCGTGGTCTTCAGCACCGACTCGCTGACGTGGCGATGCCCCCACACGGCATCCAACAGCGCATTCTTGGTGACGAGCTGTCCCGGATGGCGCGCCAGTGCGCAGAGCACGGCCAGTGCCTTCGGAGGCAGGGGGACGGGACGCCCATCGCGAGTCAGCCGGGCGTTGATCTCATCCAGCTCAAACGCATCGAACCTCAAGCTCAGGGGCTTTGGGTCCCCCATGATCGCCTCGCGACTGGCCGCAGTCCCGCGCGGGCTGGTTGTTGTGCCGGCCACTGTACGCCATTGATGGGCGCAATGAGAGGCCTTTATGCCGCAAACCGGCCGGGTCCATGGGATCTGCCCGGTCGCGGCGCGACCTGACAGGGCACTACATGATGGCGGACGGATCTCGGCGCTCGGCAGCATCCGCTGGGCTCAGCGTTGATCGCTCGTGCTGTCGGAGTCCTCGACAGGAATCGGCCACGGCCCAGGCCGCCGCGCTGAGCGTGGCGGAGATGAAGACATTCACCCAGTTCTGCCGATCCGTCGGGTTCGCGACGACGGCCGTGACCCAGCAGATGAGCGTGAACAAACTCTCCATCAGCGCTTCGAGCGTGGCTGCGAGCCGCGGCACGATATTGAAGAGGATCGCCAGGCCCGCGGCGATGTGGGCTGCTCCCGTGAGAGCGGTAAGCGGCACGCGCAGCGGGAACCAGGCCGGAATGAGCTGTGCGGCCCCGTGGAGGTAAACGAAGTGCGACAGACCGATCGGCAGCAGAGAGAGGCCGAACGATGCCCGCACGAGGCGTCTGCTCGATTCGTCCGCGCCCGTGATGGCGTAGTAGATGATCCAGCCGCCCGTGGCGAGCGAGAGATCTTCGCCCACACCTCCCGAAGTGGGTTCTCCTGTCAGGGGAGCGGTCGGTAGGCGTACCGGCAGTTACACGCCCGTCCCGATGCCGGCTCCCCTGCCAGGAGAGCGGGCATGATAGGCGTGATATGGACCACCGTATTGATCCATTACTATCTAAATTGTTGTACCATTATTCTGCAACGGAAGTGACACACCCCCTGCCCCGCCCGTTGACCCGGTCCGCCGGAGGCCCAGTGCCTAAAAAGCGCCCTGTCGTTCTGCTCGTGCTGAGGCCCCGTGCGGTCGGGATGAGCCTGTTTCGCTGGCTGTACGATGAGATCCGGACGGCCATCATCGAGGGCAGGCTGCCCGCGGGCGCGAGGTTGCCTTCGACGCGCTCGCTGGCTTTGCAGTATCGCATCGCGCGCGGAACCGTCGTCGCCGCGTTCGATCAGCTTTGCGCCGAGGAGTACCTGGCGAGCAGCGTCGGCAGCGGGACTGTTGTGAGAGAGATCCTTCCCGACCGTCGCGCGGGAGCCGGGGGCGCGGTTCGCACACGCGAACGCGCCCGGTCGCCCAGGGGACTATCGGCTCGTGGCCGCCGGCTCTCCGGACAGCCATTCCCACGTCTCTGGTCGAATCACCGGGTCGAGACCTTCCGGCTCGATCGACCCGCGCTCGATTGCTTCCCCATGAAGATCTGGAGCCGGATCGCTGCACGGCATCTGCGCAAGGGGGCTTCCATCGGTCTCCTCGGCGCCGGCGAGACGCTCGGTTTCCGGCCGCTTCGCGAGGCCATCGCGGGCTACATTGGAGTGAGCCGCGGCGTGAAATGCACCGCCGATCAGGTCCTGATCACGAGCGGTACCCAGCAGTCGCTCGACCTGATTGCCCGCCTGGTCCTCGATGCGGGTGATCGGGTCTGGATGGAGGATCCGGGTTATACGGCCGTGAGCGTATTGCTGCGTGCGCTGGGCGCCGAGGTGATTGGCGTTCCCGTCGACGCTCAGGGTCTCGACTGCGAGGCACCCCGGGGACGTGCCCGGTCGGCGAGGCTCGCCTACGTCACGGCCGGGTGTCAGTTTCCGCTCGGCGTCTCATTGTCGCTAAAGCGCAGGCTGGCGTTGCTGCGCTGGGCCGAGGAACAGGGCGCCTGGATATTCGAGGACGACTACGACAGCCAGCTCAGCTTCTCCGGCCGACCGCTCGCGGCCCTGCAGAGCCTGGACACTTCCGGCTCTGTCGTCTATTCCAACAGCTTCAACAAGATGCTGTTTACATCGCTGCGGATCGGATTCCTGGTCATGCCTGCGGGGCTCGTCAAGCCACTGACCGCTGCACGCTCGATCCTGGACCGCTTCCCCTCGATACTCGACCAGGCGACGCTGTGCGATTTCATCTCCGCAGGATATATGGAGCAGCACATGCGGCGTATGCGCGATCTGTACGCCTCGCGGTTCGATGCTCTGGTTCGTGCTGCACGCAGCAATCTCGAGGGCCTCCTACGACTCGCACCCACTCACGCAGGTCTGCAGATCGTCGGTTGGCTGGATGCGGACATGAGCGACGAGGAGGTCAGCCGGCGGGCCGCGGAGTGTGGAATCGACTCGGTACCACTTTCCCGCCTCACGATCGATCGGTCCATGCCGCCGGGAGTCGTCCTCGGCGTCGGATCCGCGGGTACGCGTGCGATCCATCGGGGCGTGAAGCAGCTGCAAGGAGTCCTGCGCAAGTTGGCCTTCGAGCGACGGCGCGCAGAGCTGTTCCGGGCTGCCGGCGCCAGAAATTCCCGGCACCAAGTCACCCAGCCGCAATAGTCAGGCCGATCACGCCCTCCGCGGGTGTGAGCCGCTGTCAGCCGCCCGCCGCCGAGCTTGGCAATTGCGCCGGTCGGACTACGACCGCCTGAAATCCAGCGCAGGAGTGAGGGACTTCTGCGGCACGAGGGGTCGGGCGCAAGGCACGAACCGCCCCCTGCCAGCACTCGAGCTGACCTTGCCGTGGTCGTACAGGAGCTCGCCGCGCGAGATCGTCATCACCGGCCAGCCGCGGACCGTGACTCCTTCATAAGGAGTGTAGTCCACCGCGT
>DASTDD010000024.1:0-32559 GCA_035710545.1 Steroidobacteraceae bacterium | reverse complement strand
GGTGGAGTGCGCGGCGCGCACACAAGGTGCGGCCGTCCGAGTGTTGGCATGAAAGGGCGCATACAAAGGGGATGCTGTTTGCGTTCCTGCGCCATGCAACCCGCGCGCCGACGTCACGCGGAGCGTGTTGGCGGTGACAGTCCTAAAAGTCAGAACCGCGTGTTTGCCCAGGTGTTGAATAACTCCCGGCAGCGCAGTAGCGTATGCGAAAAGGGAGAAGCGGCCAGGGCATGACGAGAAGCGTAGCTCCGGCCGTTTCAGTTTGTGATACGGATTTGCGTTAGTGAGCCAACGGACTCGGGGCTCACGGGAGAAGGAATGTCCCGCCTGCAGCGACTCGAATTTCAGGGAGCGATCCACCTGACGAGGATTCGGGGCCGCTCCGGGGATGGCATCTTTTTTGACGCAGCAGTGTTAACCGGCGGGCCGCCCGCGGCGGCGGCCGAATGGCCTGCGGGGTTGCGGTATTTCGAGCGCCTCGCGTGGGGAATCTTCGGCGAATCGGGTGTGCGTGTGCACGCATATTCGCTCGCGCCCGACAGTTGTTCGATGGTGCTGCAGACGCTCGGCGCCCCGCTGCAGGCAGTCATGAGGCGGGTCTGCGGGGAGTACTCGCGATACCTGCATCAGCAGCGTGGTATTCCCGCGGGTCGTTCCGTTTTCGCCGGCAGATACGAGTCGAGGGTCGTGGCGCCGAACTATCTGCCGCACGCGATCCGCAGAGTGCATCGCGGCCCGGTGGAGGCGCAGCTGGTCGAGCGTTATTCAGACTATCCCTTCAGTTCTGACGGCATCTACCGTGGCGCTGCCGAGACGCTCGCGCCGGTGGAGACCGCGTGCGCGCGCAAGTGGCTGGCTCGGAGGCGACTCACGGGCGTGGCGGGCTATCGCAGGTTCATGGAGCTCCGGGAGAGCCGCCACGTCGCCGGGCTTTTTGATCGCGGCTCGTCCCTGGACTCGCGCATCATCGGCGATCAGGGCTACGTAGCGATCGTGCGCGGCCTCGTCAGGCCCACCCGGGCTGCGCCGACACCCGAGCAGCTCATTCAAGCGGTGGCGGCCATGATCGAAAGGCCGCCGGAGGATATTCGCACGCACCGCTCCGGTGCGCTGGGGCGCGCTCTGGTGGCCTGGTATGCGACCCGCACCGGCGCGGCACGCTCCGTGGCGGAAGTCGCACGGTGGTTCTGCGTCAGCGGCGCGGCGCTCGGGGTGGCAATCCGAGTTCATCATGGCGACGAGAAGCATCGATCGCTGTTCAACAGGCTGCCAGAGCTGCTGCGTAATCTGGGCAACAGGCATGCATGAGAGAGCTGATGACAGCGCTCTGCGTCGATGCCAGCCCGTTCGTGCGCTCCCGTCTTGCGTGGGCGCTGCTGCTCGTTCTCGCCGCCTCGATCCTGTCCGCCATGGGGCCGATCGCGCTGAAGGTCGCCGTGGATGGACTCAACAATGCTCATGCTGGCTTCGATCACCTGCGAATCGCCGCTTTCATCGCACTGTATGTAGCCAGTCAGTGGCTGGCCCGGAGTGCAGAGGAGATCAAGGGGTTGATTTTCGCTCGAGCCGAACGCCGCTTGCTGCGGGCGCTCAGCGAACGGCTGTTCGGGCACCTGCTGCGACTCCCCTTCCGGTTCCACCTCGATCGCCGCACCGGCGCGATCAGCCAGATCCTGGATAACGGCGTGCAGGGATATCAGCAAATTCTGCATCACACGGTCTTCACGCTCTTCCCGGTGCTCGCGGAGCTGGTGACGATCATCGCCGTGTTGCTGCACCTCGTTGACCCCGTATTTCTGGCGCTGTTTAGCGGTGCGCTGCTTGCCTACGCGATCGCATTTGCCCGGGCCGTCGCCTCGGTCACACGCCTCGCCGATGGAGCCTGCGCTGCCAGCATTGAGTCGAACGCAACCATGGTTGACGGCCTGCTCTGTGTCGAGACGCTCAAGTGCTTCGCGGCAGAGCCCATCGCGCTGCAACGAGTGAGCCTGTCGCTGTCCGGAGCCGAGACTCGGTGGTTGGAGTTCCACCGACGTTACTCCTTGAACGGTCTGAGCGTGGCGGGAATCTTCGCCGTGTTCCTCGCGGCGACAATGGGTTATGCGGCACGCGAGGTCCTGCGGGGCTCTCTGACGGTAGGGGGATTCGTGCTCGTTGGCACGTACATGCTGCAGGTCGTGCGCCCCATCGAGATGCTCGGATATGCGGTACAGGGTCTATCGCAGGGCATGGCCCTGGCTCGCAGAATGCTCGAGGTGCTGCGGCTACCGTCGGAGTCGCAGCTCGACCGGCCGGTCGCGCGAGCTTCGGCCGCTGGCGAGATCGAATTCCGCAACGTGAGCGCCTCGTACGCAGCGGGGCGCCCGGCTCTCAGCGATGTGAGCTTCCGGGTTCGCGCGGGTACTACGCTGGCGATCGTCGGACCCAGCGGGTCGGGGAAATCGACGATCGCGCGCTTGCTCTTGCGTTTGCTCGAGCCCGAGCGCGGCAGGGTGTGGCTCGATGGAATTCCGATCGAGGACTGGCCGCTGACGAAGCTGCGTGCCCGGGTAGCGGTGGTGCCACAGGACACCGTGCTGCTCAACGACACCATCGCTTACAACATCGCACTCGGCAAAGGCGATGCGACGCCGGCAGAGATCGAGGAGGCGGCCCGCCTGGCCCATCTGCACGGGTTCATCACGAGTCTGCCCGATCGGTATGAGACGCGCGTCGGCGAACGGGGCATCCAGCTCTCGGGCGGTGAACGACAGCGTATCTCGATCGCTCGCGCCGCCATCCGGCGGCCGGGAATTTATGTCCTCGATGAAGCGACGTCCTCGCTCGATACCTGCACCGAGCGGGAGATCCTGCGCGACCTCGCCGGGCTGGCAATGCAATGCACCACGCTCATCATCGCTCATCGGCTTTCAACGATCATGCACGCGGATGAGATCGCCGTGCTCCAGGACGGCTCCATAATTGAGCGTGGAGCGCACGAATTCCTGCTCCGCGAGAAGGGCTGTTACGCCGCACTATGGGCAGCTCAGCAGCGCGGCTCGATCGCCGCATAAGCGCGTCCGAGGAGCTGATCTCATGGGCAGGTTTGCGCTGGCGCCTCACGTCCATCTGTGCGTGGACGATGGCTGTGTCGTTTTCCTCGACCTGAAGGCGGACCGATACTGGGCACTCGATGCGGCGCAGACGGCAGGCCTGGGGGATTGGATACCTGGCTGGCCGGTGCCCGCGGTGATGGACCCCAAAAGGCTCGAGGAGCCGTCACTGCGCCTCGGTACGATTCTCGATACGTTTCTTGGGCGTGGCCTGATCGTTGATGAAAGAGACGGGAAGAGCGCGACACCGGTCTCGATCGCGACTCCTTCCGGCGAGTTACTGTCACGACCAGCAGCGCCCCGCATCTGCGCGGGCGCGCTCACGGTCCTGGCAGTCTCCACCGTCGCGAGGGTTGGTCTGCGCCTGTCGGCGTTTCATCGCGTGGTGGCTCGCGTCGGGGCGCGCAGAATGACCCGGTCCGGTCAGAGGGGGCCGTTGGATCTGCATCGGGCGCGAGGTTTGACCCAGAACTACACGGTCAGCCAGCTGTTTTTCCTCTCGGCCCGGGACCAATGCCTGTCTGACTCCCTGTCGCTGATCGAGTATCTGGCCTGGCATGACATCTACCCCGACTGGGTCTTCGGAGTGCAGGCGCGGCCCTTCGCGGCTCACTGTTGGGTCCAGCACGATGCGCTGGTATTCAACGACACCGCCGAGCATGTCCGCACCTATACGCCAATCATGATTGTCTAGCGCGCCGCGGCGACGATGTATCGCTACTTCGTGCTGCTGTGGGACGATGGCGCTTCCGGCAACCCCAATCTTGCCGCCGACATCGCCCGACGGCTCGCCCAGGGGCCTCATGAGTGGACGTGCGTGCTCGAGGCCCCCGGCGTCCTGGCGTTTCATGCTGGAGCGGACCATGGGGCCAGCCGTACGCTGCTCCTGGATCGGGGCACGGGCGCAATATTTGGAACGATTTTCCGTCGCAGCAACGATCCAGCGGAGGCTGGAGTCGCCTACGTTCCGCACATCGGCGAATGCGATGACATCGTCCGCAGCGGCGGCCGCCTTCTGGTCCAGCATTGCTGGGGCCGCTACGTCGCCCTGGTGCGCGACCCGGCGACGCGAGCATCGTGGGTGCTGCGTGACCCATCCGGCGGTCTGCCGTGTCTGCTGAGGTCCAACCAGGGCGTCCGGCTCGTCTTTTCCGACCTGAAGGACTGCCTCAAGCTGGGTCCGCTTCAGTACTCGATCAACTGGCGGTACATCCGCAGATGGCTTGTTTACCCCGGACTGCAGGTATCCGACACGGGTCTGGAGGAGATCTCCGAGGTACAGCCCGGTGAGCGCCTGGCCGTGTTCGGCGCTTCCCTGACTCGCTCACTTGAATGGAACCCGCTCCTCGTTGCCGCATCGGATTGCCTTGAGGATCCCCGCGAGGCCACGCGCCTGCTGCGCGACACAGTGCGGGCCAGTATCTTTGCGTGGGCAGCCTGCTATCCGCGAATCATTCACAACCTTTCCGGTGGCCTCGATTCTTCGATAGTGCTGAGCTGCCTGATGGATGCCCCCTCGCATCCAACGGTCACCTGCCTGAACTACTTCGGCGCCGGACCGGGTGAGGATGAGCGGGCGTACGCGCGCAGAATGGCTGCGCGGGCCCGTGTGGATCTCATCGAGCATGAGCTTCAGGTCAGCGAGGCGAGGCTCGAGCGGCTGCTGCGCCTGCGCCCATCCGCGCGACCCTGGTTCTACCTGTACGAGCTCGAGCATGGTTGCTTCGAGCGCGAGCTCGCCGCCGAGCACTCCGCCCGCGGACTGTTTTCGGGTGGGGGCGGAGATGGCGTGTTCTATCAAAGCCGGGCGGACCTTGCGCTCACGGATTACCTCATCGCCCATGGGCCGGGACCGGAGCTGCTCAGCCTTGCCGTCGCTGCGGCCCGCCTGACGCGCACATCCGTGTGGCGCACGCTGTTTCGCGCCTGGCGCGAGAGCGTGCGCCGTCCGCGCTGGAGGCCGATCGATCTGAATCGAGCCGATCGCGGAGTCCTCAGCGCCGAGCTATGCAGAGCCTGCGCGGACCCCCTCGCGCTCCTGCCTCCCTGGTATCAGAGCGCTGCGGCTCGCAGGACACCGCCCGGACTCCTCTGGCATGCGCAGACCATTGCGGTGCCCCCGGCCTTTTACCCAGCGTTCTCGGATGAAAGTTCTGAGGAAAGGACGATGCCGCTGCTGGCTCAGCCGCTCGTGGAGCTGTGTCTGAAAATCCCAACCTACCGCTGGATCGCGCAGGGCATCGATCGTGCGCTCGCCCGAGCAGCCTTTGAAGCGGTCCTGCCGCCACAGATCGTGCGGCGAGCCGGCAAAGGGCGCATCGATCGGCATGTCCGCCAGATCCTGGATGCCAATCTGCGCTTCGTGCGCGAGTGGCTCCTAAACGGTCATCTCGTTCGGGAAGGTTTGCTGGATCGCGAGCGGCTCGAGGCGTATCTGACCGCGGGCGGTTCTCCGATCGACCACCACTATACGGAAATCCTCCAGATACACTTGTGTGCCGAGGCGTGGCTCCGCTCGTGGGCTACGCGCTGACCCTAGTCCTCGTTGTCGGAACCCGGCCGAAGGCGCACTTCATCGCCGCTGCGTGTGGCCTGGATGCCGAAGGATCGCTGCAGGGCGGCCACGAAGCTGAGCGGATCGCGCGCGAGGAATATCCCGCCCACCTGATAGCCTGCAATGGAGCGGTCGCCGAGGATGATCTGCAGCCGGTTGTAGCGGTTGAATTCCTGTGTCGCGACCTCGAGCGTTTCGCCCTGGAAAGACAGGTGGCCGCTGGTCCACGCGAGCCTTCGTACCAACTCGCTGGAGGGCAGGGTCTGCACCGAGATCCCGGGCTGCCCGGCCTCAGCCGACTCGCCCGCCGAGACTTCGGCCGCCGGCGTTCCGACGGCTGGAGAAAACTGAGTCGCGGCTTCCTCGCTCACCGCCACACGACCGTCCGCAACCAACACATCGACGTGACCGGCACCGCGGATGCGGACGGAGAACTCGGTTCCCAGGGCCCGAACCAACGTGTGGCCAGCTGCAACAACGAAAGGGTGCTCTGGATCGTGAGTGACGAAGAACAGGGCCTCCCCCTGCAATAATGAAACCTCGCGGCGGCTGCGGGAAATCCGCACGCGCAGCTCAGTGTTCGTGTTGAGCTGGAGTCGTGTGCCGTCCGCGAGCGTGACCTCGTCATGTCCGCCGACTGCCGTCTCGTAGTGCTTCCACGAAGGGCGTCCGATCAGCCAAGTCACCACGCCCACCGCCAGCGCAGCGGCGGCTGCCGCAAGCCAGCGGCGACGCAAGCTCGGCGTTGGCTGCTGCTCGGCCGATTTACGAGCCCCCCGGGTTGCAGGCGCTCCGTCAATTGCGGGTAGAGAACGGGTCACGTGATCGCGGATGAGCAGATCGGGGTCGATCGTTCCATCCACCGGGCGCATGTTCTTGAGCGCATCCACACGGTGCCACGCGACCCGCAGACGCACGAATGCCGCATGATGGCGGGCGTTGGTGTCGAGCCAGGCCTGTAATCCGTCCCAGAGCTCGGGCGAGGAGGCGGTCTCCAGCCGTATCAGCCAGTCTGCGGCCTCATCAGAGATCTTATCCGCCCTGCTCATGCGCTCTCGGGCGAAGCCGGAGCCGGCCGAGCAGCCCTCGACGCGGCGGAGGGGGAGGAGGTGGATCGAAGACGACTTGCGCGCAGCGGCGGGCTGCGAGCCTCAGGTCCTCGCCGACCGCTTCCAGGGGAAGATCCAGCCGCGATGCGATTTGCGTCGGGGAGTAGCCGTAGACCTTGCGCAGTGTCAGGACCCGGCGGCAGCGCTCGGGGAGACGCTGAATGGCGCCAACCAGCCTGGACAGCCCCTGGCGGCGCCTTATGATTTCCTCGACCGGCTGATCCGGCTCGCCGACTTCCACGGCTTCCAGGTCCGGGTCGAGCCTGACAGGCTCCCCCGGCCCTTGCCGCAGCCACCCGGTGGCGACATCGCGTGCGATGTCCAGCGAGAACGCACGGACTGTCCGTACTTCGGGGTCGTCCGACGCGGCGGCGAGGAGCCGTGCGTAGGTTTCCTGTAACAGATCCTCGACCTCAGACTCTTGGCGGGTGTACCGATACAGACACGCTCGCAGCGCACCCTCGAACTCGAGCGCCTGCAGGAGGTAGCGTTCTTCATTCTTCGACACGACCGGAACCTCGCGCTCATTCGTATGCTTCCGTGTGAGCCGCTGACCTGTTTCCCCCGGAAGCGGCTCTGATTCATTGAGGCGGGCAATATTACGCGCCTATTACGCACCAGGCGCAACGGAAAAATACGTACGGCATACTTCGCCTGCGCATCGCTGTTGGAAGTCTGATTCGGTCGGCGCCGGCCGATGCGCGTCCAGCCCCCGCCTGCGCCGCGATCGCGTCGGCGGGCTTCCGCTCTGTGTCAGGCCCTGATCGCCGGAGATCACCTTGCAGCAGCGCGCGCTCCCACGCATCGTCATCGTTGGCTGCGGCTTTGGAGGGCTGTTCGCAGCCCGTGCGCTCGTCAGGGCGCAGGCGGAGCTGCTGCTCATCGACCGGAACAACTATCATCTGTTCCAGCCACTGCTCTACCAGGTGGCCTCGGCGGCCCTCGGGCCGGCGGACATCGCGCAGCCTATCCGCCGCATCCTGCGCCATCAGCGCAACGCGCTGGTCATGCTGGCCGAAGTCTCGCGGGTAGACGTGGCCGCGCAGCGGGTTTACGCGGGCGATCACCCGGCTTCCTATGACTACCTGATCCTCGCTCCGGGCGCGGTGGACAACTACTTCGGGCACGATCAGTGGCACCGTCTGGCTCCCGGCATGAAGGTCGTCGAGGACGCCACGCTGATCCGCTCTCGCATGCTGCGCTCGTTCGAGATTGCGGAGTTCGAGGCCGATCCCGCGCAGCAGGCGGCGCATCTGGCATTCATCATCATCGGGGGTGGACCGACCGGCGTCGAGCTGGCTGGCGCGATCAAGGAGCTGGCCGTCGATGTCATTCCGCGCGACTTCCGGGTCGCCGACACACGCAAGGCGCGAGTGATCCTGATCGAGGCAGGCCCGCGGCTGCTGCCCGCCTTGCACCCGGACTCCTCGGCGCGAGCTTTGCGGCAATTGCACGACCTGGGCGTCGAGGTTCGCCTGGGCAAGCCCGTGACCGCCGTGTTCGAGGATGGCGTCGAAGCGGGTGGCGAACGTTTGTACAGCTACAACGTCATCTGGGCGGCCGGCGTCCGGGCGGCGCCCGTGGTCGCCACGCTGGGTGTCGAGCTTGGGCCGGGCAATCGTGTCAAAGTAAGTCCGGACTGCTCGCTTCCAGGACATCCCAACGTGTTCGTGATCGGCGATGCCGCGTATCTCGTCGACTCCCGGTCCGGTTTGCAGGTGCCCGGGGTCTCGCAGGGTGCGTTGCAGATGGGACGCTATGTCGCACGCGTCATTCTGGAGGACATCGCAACACGCTCTGCTGGCGATGCGTCGCGGCACGCGGTCGCGGGTGCGGGCAACATCACTCCTATTCGCGCAGCAGGGTTTCACTACGCCGATAAGGGCTCGATGGCTACGATCGGCAAATCCCGCGCGGTGGTTGAGCTCGGCAAGCTGCGGTTTGGCGGTTTCATCGCCTGGCTTGCCTGGCTCGCGCTGCACGTCACCGTCCTGATCGGTTTCCGCAATCGGATCGCCGTGCTCCTCTCGTGGATCTACAGCTACCTGTTCTTCCGTCGAGGATCGCGCCTGATCACCGGAAGGGCGGGACGGGCCCCGTCGCAACCGGACTCCGCACGCGACTGAGATGGCGCGGGTACCGCACCCTCCGGTCGGGACCGATGCCACTGAAGCGTGGAGTCTGTACGGCTTCTTTGGAGTATTCCGTTATAGCCGCCGGGCGATCGAGCTCGTCTGGAGCACCAATTTCGCATTGACCTTGGCCCTGGCCGTGCTGACCGTCATCGCTGGTGTGCTCCCGGCGGCTGTGGCCTATATCGGCTCGCTCATCGTCGATGCAGTGGTGGCGGCGATTCGTGCCGGCGGCGCGAACCCGAGCCGCGTCATCGAGCTGGTGGTGCTCGAGGGCGTGCTGGTCGCGGCCGTGGCGGCCGCCCAGCGCGGTCTGTCGCTCTGCCAGTCGCTGTTGCGAGCGCAGCTCGGCCAGCGTGTCAACGTGATGATCCTCGAGAAAGCGCTCACCCTGGAGTTGCAGCACTTCGAGGACTCCGAGTTCTACGACAAGCTGACCCGGGCGCGCCGCGAGGCTTCCAGTCGTCCGCTGAGCCTCGTCATGCGCACGTTCGGGCTGGTACAGAATGCGATCTCCCTGATCAGCTATGGCACGCTGCTCGCCCACTTCTCCCCCTGGGCTGTCGCCGTGCTGCTGCTCGCCGGCTTACCCGCATTCGTTGCCGAGACGAAGTTCTCCGGGGATGCGTTCCGGCTGTTTCGCTGGCGCTCGCCCGAGACACGCATGCAGATCTACCTGGAGACGGTGATTGCGCGGGAGGACTACGCTAAGGAAGTCAAGCTCTACGGGCTCGGCCCGCGGTTGCTCGAGCGCTACCGGGATATCTTCCGCCGGCTCTACAGCGAGGACCGGGCGCTGACCATCCGCCGCGATGCCTGGGGCTTCGGCCTGGGCCTGGTCGCGACGCTGGCCCTCTACGCCGCCTATGCCTGGATCGCAATCAGCACCGTCCGAGGCGCGATCACACTCGGCCAGATGACCATGTACCTGGCTCTCTTCCGGCAGGGCCAGTCCGCGGTCTCCGCGATGCTGTCGGCGGTGGGCGGTATGTACGAGGACAACCTCTATCTGTCCACGCTCTACGAATACCTCGAAACCGCGGTACCGATGCCGAGCGCTGGTTTGCCTCGCGGCCCGGATCCGAGTGATGGTGTCAGGTTCGAGGATGTCGGGTTCAGCTACCCCGGCGCGGAGGAGCCCGCACTGGAACACGTCAGTCTGCATCTGCGACCGGGCGAGAGCCTCGCGCTGGTCGGCGAGAACGGCTCCGGCAAGACGACCTTGATCAAGCTTCTGACCCGGCTGTACCCGCCGACCTCCGGTCGCATCCTGCTCGACGGGCTCGATCTGGGGGAATGGGACGAGGCGGCTCTGCGCCAGCGGGTGGGCGTGATCTTCCAGGACTTTGCGCGCTACCAGATGCTCGTGGGCGAGAATGTCGGCGCCGGCGATGAGCAATTCTTCGAGGATGAGCCGCGCTGGCGCGAGGCAGCCCTCAAGGGCCGGGCGAGCGATTTCATCGAGACGCTGCCGGCCGGCTACCACACCCAGCTGGGCAAGTGGTTCAAGGACGGACGCGAGCTGTCCGGCGGCCAGTGGCAGAAGATCGCCCTGTCACGGGCCTTCATGCGCACCCGCGCGGATGTGCTGGTGCTGGATGAGCCGACCGCTGCCATGGATGCGCAGGCCGAGGCGGAGGTATTCGAGCATTTTCGCCAGCTGGCCCGGGGCCGCATCACGATTCTGATCTCGCATCGCTTCTCGACCGTCCGCATGGCCGATCGCATCGCAGTGCTGGACCGCGGGCGCATCATCGAGTACGGCAGTCACGAGGAGCTGATGGGTCTGAACGGACGCTACGCGCACCTGTTTGCACTGCAGGCGCGCGGCTATCGTTGAGTCTCCTCCTATGCGCTAGCCGTGACGCTTGAAGTATTGCACGGCGCGTTCGTGCTTCTCGGCAGCTGCTCGTGTAGCAAAGGTTCCGAGATTGCGGCGCTTGCCGGATTTCGGGTCGACCTTGCGCGAATACAGGCGATATTGACCGGACTGCAGCTTGCGGATCATGACAGCTCCATGCGGGAGTGGTGATCCCTGGGGCTATTGTCCCGGGGGTTGTCGTCGGCCTGAGGATTGTTGTCCTGAGGGCTGCCGCCGTTGCCCTGCTCGTCCCCGTTGTGGGGTGGCATGGCCTTCTCCTGATCATGCCGCGCACGCATGTCCTTCCTCATGCGGGAGTAGTCGATCGGCCTGATCTCGCTGATCTGGCATCGCCAGTGGCGGACCAGCACGCTGTCGAAACGAACACTCACCGTGCGAGCCGTCGAGGTCAGCCCGATTCGCTGTACGAAGGGCAGGTCGGTGCACGGCGGCACGACCGTGAGCAGGTAGGCGTCGTTCGGCGTGGTCCAGACCACGAGTTGAGTCTGGCTCAGGGACTGCCAGCCGTAGTAGTGACCCAGATAGGTGATGCGGTCCACCGGAGGCCCCGAGTACTGCAGGTAACGCTCGAGTTGCTCCTGATCGCGCTGCTGCCTCGGAATACCGGAGCAGGCCGCCAGCGTCGCGGTGAGCGCTGCCAGGAGCAGCACGATTCCAATAGGTCGAAGTGCACTCAGGCCCTGTTTCATGGCTGCCTCCTCGGCTAATGCGTTCCCGGGCCCTGCCCGGCGGCACTCGAGGGCGCCGCGGCAATCAGCAGAGCTACGGGGAAGTGTGCCAGCGCCTGGGCGAGGCGTACGGCGGTCCGTGAGCCTGCCGGGATCGTCGCAACCGTCGTGCCGTCGAGGACATTGCGCATTGCGATCGGTGTTTCAAATTGCTTTGGCAGCTCCACGGCGGTGTCGTCCCAGACACCGGGCCCCAGGGGCAGCTCCTCTCGCTCACCGAGCAGCCGCAGGTATAGCCGGGGAACGATCGTGACGGCGAGGACTCCGCGGTGCCGGCGTGCGAACGCACAGACGTTCGCAGCGTGTTCCCCCGTGACACGCAGAGGAAGGTACTCACCGTCGCGAAACAGCTCCTCATGATCGCGGCGCAGCTGCAGAGCTTTCCAGGTCAGGAACAGCTTCGCGCGGCCGTCCGGCAAGCTCTCGAGCAGGGAACGTGGCAGTGCGCCACCGTCGCCCGCGGCTCGCTCGAGCCCGGCCAGCATGCGGCTGCGGTGCTCGTAGTCCACCGGGCGACGGTTGTCCGGGTCCACGAGCGAGAAGTCCCAGATCTCGTTGCCCTGGTAGATATCCGGCACTCCGGGGGCCGTGAGCTTGCAGAGTGTTTGCGACATGGCATTCAGCAGTCCGAAGCGCGCGACGCGCTGTTGGAAGGCGGCCAGGTCGGTCAGGAACAGGTTGCCGTCTCTCGGATCCAGCGCTGCGCGGATGAATTGCACTAACGCGTCTTCGTATTCCACGTTGACATTGGCCCAGCCGGTGCGGCTCTTGGCCTCGCGCGCCGCCTTGACCATGTAGCTCTCGATGCGCTCGCGGTAAGTCGCCTGCTCCGCTTCGTCCGCTGCATGCACCGGCCAACTTCCCACCAGGGTCTGATACAGCAGGTACTCATCATTCAGGGCGGGCGCCGGGTGGCCCTCCACATCGCGCTTGCGCGTGCGGTTCATGCGACTCCAACGCTCGATGGTCCTGCGCCAGACCTGGGTCATCTCCGAAAGCACGTTGATGCGTGCACGGACATCCTCGGAACGCTTGGTATCGTGGGTGGAGGTCGCCAGCATCTCATGGGGCCAGTAGCGTGCCCGATGCTGCGAGTCCGCGTGAAACGCCCGGACGCTCGAGCCATAGGCATCCGGCTCGCCTCCCACCTCGTTCAGCGAGGTCAGACGATTGAAGCGATACAACGAGGTATCCTCGATGCCCTTGGCGGTGACCGGGGCGGTCACCTGCTGGAATTTCATCGCGAAATCGCGAATGCGTCGGCGCATCGCATCCGAAGTGGCCGTCAGCTCCATGAGCAGGGCCGAGCGCACGAAATCAAACAGCGGCGCTTCCCCGACCGAGCGCCGGCGCCGGGCCGAGCCGATCGCCCAGTCCACGTAGCGGCGGTCCGCATCCGAGACGCGCTCGGCCACGTAGGTCCGATATACCGGGAAGCAGGCGATCACCTCGGCGAGGATCTGTCGGATGCTATTGAGCGTGAAATCGCGCGTCCGGCGGTCGGCCTGTGCGATGCGGGCCAGCTGGTTGGCGACGACGCTCAGCTCCGAAGCGAGCGAACGCCGCAGGATCATGTGCTGCGCCTCGTAGGCGACGTCCGGCCACTCGAGGGACTGGCCGATGAACGACTGATATACGCGGTCCATCCGCGCCTTGGTCGCCGCATCGACGAGCATGCGGTTGACCACGTTCGCAAAGTGATAGCCGGTCTCCCCGTGAACGGGCCAGCACGCCGGCAGGTGCTCGAAGGAGGCGGTGATCTTCTCGGCGACGAGGTAGATCGGCAGTGGCCGGGCCTGGCCCGCCAGGCCGAAGTCCGGCACGGCGACATCCCCGCGCAGCGCTGCGATCCGCTCCTGCAGACGCTGAAAATATTGCGCCGGATTGCGCAGGCCGTCCGGGTGATCGATGCGCAGACCATCGAGCTTGTTGGAGGCGACCAGCTCCAGGACGAGCCGATGGGTCGCATCGAACACCGCTTCGTTCTCCACCCTCAGTCCGGCGAGATCGTTCACATCGAAGAAACGCCGGTAGTTGATCTCATCGGAGGCGACGCGCCAGGAGGCCAAACGGTAGGCCTGCTCCTCCAGGAGCCCGTGCAAGGCGTCGAAGCTTGCAGGCTCCGCAGGGGTTCCAGCGAAGCTGTGGACAGCCGTGCCGATGGCATCCGCCACGGCTGGCGTGCGCGCACACAGCTCCAGCAGGCGTTTCTTGAGACTCTCCTTGGCATGGTGCCGCTCGAGAATCTCGCGGTCGCTCGGATCCTGCCGGTCGGGCAATTGCGCGAATTCCTGCCGCAGGCGCTCCAGTTCCGCATCCGGCACGATGGTCAGGGCCCGTTCGAGCAGGCGCGGATAGGTCCGCGGATCGAGCGGTAGCCGATGCTCGTGATAGAACACGGCAAACGAGCCGCAGTCCCGCTCGAATCGCAGCTCGAGCTCACCACGCTCGAGCACGATGCCATAGCCATCTCCGAGAACCGGCACGAGAACCCTGCCGCGCAGCGCGCTGTTGGCGGGATTCCATTCGATGTCGAAGTAGTCGGCGTACTTCGAGCCTTGCCCGTTCTCGAGCACGTCCAGCCACCAGGCATTGTCCGAGCCCATGATCCCGACGTGGTTGGGAACGATGTCGAGGATGTGACCCATGCCATGGGCACGCAGTGTCGCCACCAGACGCTCGAAGTCCTCTCGGTCGCCGATCTCCGGGTTGAACGAGTTGTGATCGACTACGTCGTAGCCGTGCGTGCTGCCGGCTCGGGCGCGAAAGTACGGTGAACAGTAGAGGTGGCTGATTCCCAGAGCGGCCAGATAGGGCACGATGGCAGTCGCATCGCGGAACGTGAATTGTTTGCTGAGTTGAACGCGGTAGGTGGCGCGCGGAATTCGGGCCCGAGGTGGCTGTGCCGCGGCGACAGGTGAGCGCAGCAGCTGCTCGGCGGTGAGCGCCGCCGGGGAGGACGGATGGACCGGCTTGGCCTCAACTTCCGGCAAGCCCGTGCTCCAGCAACCACGTGACACTCCACGGGGCGAGCTCGTTCCGGGAGAGGGCGGCGCGGATATTGGGGTGGGTCGCGAAGATCATGCGGCCATGCGCGCGGCCGATCACCGGGACCGGGCGGTCGCCTAGATTCGCGAGCAAGTGAAGCACTGAGCCGTCGGCCAGTGTCCAGTCCACGGCGAATGCTCCGTTGGCTTCCAGCTCGATGCAGCTCGAGAAGCGGATATCCGGAATGCGCGGCACGATGTCGCGCTGCCGGACGGCGAGCAGTCGGCGGTAGTGATCGAGCCACTGCGCGTGCACGGTGCTCGCGGGCCGGCTCCAGTCCAGTCGGGCCGATTCGAAGGTGGCGGCGCTCGTCGGGTCCGGAATGCGCGCAGCCTGTGCCGGGTCGAGGAAGCGCTCAAAGCGCGCGAACTCCTGCTGGCGACCGGCGCGCACCCGTTCGGCAAGCCCGGGCTCGAAGTCGCAAAAGTAGGGGAAGGGCTCCGGTGCGCCCCATTCCTCGCCCATGAACAGCATGGGCGGGCAGGGTGCGAGAAGCAGGACGGCCGTCGCGGCGCGGAGCGCCTCGGGGTTGCGCACGATGTGCGCCAGGCGATCGCCGAGTGCGCGGTTGCCGATCTGATCATGATTCTGCAGGAAGAGCAGGAAAGCGGTTGGCGGCAGGTGGGCGCTCGGCTCACCCCGCGCGGCGCCCTCGTGAGACGAGAACTGACCCTGGTAGACGAACCCTTCCGCGAGGCTGCGGCAGAGCATGGCGCGAGGCTGATCGGCGTAATCCGCATAGTAGCCGTCCGACTCCCCAGTAAGGATCGTGTGCAGGCAGTGATGCACGTCGTCGTTCCATTGCGCGTCGAAGGTGCACGCGCCTCCGGGCGCGCCGAGAAACCGCGCCTGGTTCGCGCCATTCTCCAGAACCAGATGGATGTGCCGCTCGCCGGCGAAGCGCGCGCGCACCGTCGCCGCGATTTCCGTCAGGATGTGCCGTGGACTGTCATCCAAAATCGCGTGGACCGCATCGAATCGCAATCCGTCAAAGCGGTATTCCTCCAGCCAGTAGAGCGCGTTGTGGACGAAGAAATCGCGCACGGTGCGGCTGCCTTCGCCGTCGAAGTTGATCGCCGCGCCCCAGGGGGTGTGGTGGCTGTCGCTGAAGAACTGCGGGGCGTACTGCCCAAGATAGTTCCCCTCGGGTCCGAAATGGTTGTAAACGACATCGAGCATGACCGACAGGCCACGGCGATGGGCCGCCTCGATGAGTCTCTTCAGCTCGCCGGGCGTGCCGTAGGCCGACTCCGGAGCAAAGGGCAACACGCCGTCGTAGCCCCAGCCGCGCTTGCCGGGGAAGTCGGCCACCGGCATGAGCTCGATGACCGTCACGCCGAGCTGCTCCAGGTGATCGAGGTGAGCCTCGGCACCCGCAAACGTGCCCTCCGCGCTGAACGTGCCCACATGCAGCTCGTATACCACGGCCTCATGCCATGGGCGGCCGTGCCAGGCCTCGTCCTGCCAGTCGAAGTCGGTGGGATCGAGTACCTCGCTTGGCCCGTGCACATCGTGCGGGTTGCGGCGCGAAGCCGGGTCGGAAAACTCGTGGCGACCATCGGCGCGGAATCGATACAGCGAGCCCACTCGAGCGCGGCTCGTGCGCAGCTCGAACCAACCGCCGGCGAGGGCGGACATCCCGATAGGTTGCGGGTTCTCGCCAAGCAGCAGGTCCACGCGCTTCGCGCCGGGGGCCCAGAGGCGGAAACGCACGCTGCCGTCACTCTCGAGCTGCGCGCCGAAGGGCATGATGTGGCGCCAGCCGCTCACCGGTAGGCGGTCTCTCTCAGCAATGCGAGAGAGCGCCCCTGCAGCGGAAACTGGGTTCCGGCCTCATGGCGGCGTTGCTCGAAGGGATCGCCGTCGGCGGAGGTATCGAGCACCGTCCACCAGGCCTTGTCGGTCAGGAACTGCGGCAGCACGAACGGGATCGCCTCGTGATGCGCGTTGAACAGCAGCAGGAAGTTGTTGTCAGTCACCGGCTTGCCGCGCCGGTCGCGCCGCTCGATCGCCGTTCCGGCCAGGTAGATGCCCAGGCAGCGCGCGAAATGCTGGTTCCATTCCGTCTCCGTCATCTCGTTGCCTTCGGGAGTCAGCCACACGATCTCCTTGAGGCCCTCCGGGTTGATGGCCGCTTCCTGCAGGAAGCGCCGCCGGCTGAAGACCGGGTGGCGGCGGCGCAGCTCGATCACGCGGGCCACGAAGCTCACGAAACTCTCGCGCTCCGCGTCGGACTCCCACGGCAGCCAGGAAGTGGCATTGTCCTGGCAGTAGGCGTTGTTGTTGCCATCCTGGGTGTGTCCGAGCTCATCGCCCGCCAGCAGCATCGGCACCCCCTGCGAGAGCAGCAGGGTCGCAATCAGATTGCGCCGCTGGCGCAAGCGCAGCTTGAGGATCTCGGGGTTATCGGTGGGTCCCTCGACACCGCAGTTCCACGAGCGGTTGTCATTGGAGCCGTCACGTCCCCCCTCGCCGTTGGCATCGTTGTGCTTGTCGTTGTAGCTCACGAGGTCGAGCAGCGTGAAGCCGTCGTGCGCGGTGACGAAATTGATGCTCGCGTGCGGCTTGCGCCCGCTGGCCTCGTACAGATCCGAGGATCCCGTGAACCGCCGGGCAAAATCTCCCATCAGGCCGCCATCGCCCTTCCAGTAGGCGCGCATCGTATTGCGGTATTTGTCATTCCATTCATTCCAGCCGGCCGGGAAATTGCCCACCTGATAGCCGCCGCTGCCGATGTCCCACGGCTCGGCGATCAGTTTCACCTGCGAGAGCGTGGGGTCCTGGCCGATCGTGTCGAAGAACGAGCCGAGCCGGTCGACGTCGAACAGCTCACGCGCCAGCGCGGATGCAAGGTCGAAGCGGAAGCCGTCCACGTGCATCTCGAGCACCCAGTAGCGGAGGCTGTCCATGAGGAGCTGCAGCACACGCGGATGCTGCAGGTTCAAGGTATTTCCCGTGCCGGTGAAATCCATGTAGTAGCGCGGGTCTTCGGGCACGAGGCGGTAGTAGGCCGCGTTGTCGATACCGCGGAAGGCGAGGGTAGGGCCGAGCTGATTCCCCTCCGCGGTGTGGTTGTACACGACATCGAGGATCACCTCGATCCCTGCCGAATGCAGGGTCTTGACCATGGTCTTGAACTCGCTGGTGCGGCCGCTCGCCGAATAGCGCAGTTCCGGGGCGAAGAACCCGATCGTGTTGTAGCCCCAGTAGTTGCGCAGTCCCTTCTCCAGCAGATGCCGATCATCCACGAACGCGTGCACCGGCATGAGCTCCAGCGTGGTGACGCCGAGCCGCAGCAGATGGTCCACGACCGGTGCGGTCGCGACACCGGCATAGGTCCCTCGAAGCTGCGGCGGCACGTCGGGATGTCGCATCGTCAGGCCGCGGACGTGCGCTTCATAGATGACCGTGTCATGCCACGGCACACGCGGCGGCCGATCGTCTGCCCACGAGAAGGCGGGGTCGATGACCCGGCTCTTGGGGGTGCCTGGCGCGCTGTCGCGCCGATCGAATGACAGATCCGCCTTGGCCGCACCCACTCGATACCCGAAGTGCGCATCACTCCAGGCGAGCGGGCCCTGCAGGTGCTTGGCATAGGGCTCGATGAGCAGCTTGTTCGGATTGAAGCGATGTCCCTTCGCCGGGTCATACGGTCCGTGCACGCGATAACCGTAAAGCAACCCGGGGCGCGCCTCCGGCAGATAGCAGTGCCAGATCTCGTCGGTGCGCTCGCGCAGGGCGATTCGCTGTACCTCGTGGCGCCCGGAAGGATCGAACACACACAGCTCCACCTTGTCCGCGTTGGCGGAGAAGATCGAGAAGTTGACACCCTCGCCGTCCCAGGTCGCGCCGCGCGGGTAGGGCAGGCCCGGCCACACGGCGCGGATCGGGCGCGTCGCCTGCTGTGTCGGATTCTTGGCCGAGGTGCTCTGCTGATCCATGCGTCCGCGCTCCTACTGCGTCAGAGAGATGAGGCTGCGCAGCGGGATGCTCGCCCAGTCGGGCCGGTTGCCGAGCTCATAGCGTGCCTCGTAGAGCGCCTTCTCGATCTCGAAGAGCTGCAGCAGCGGCTGGATCTCCTCATAGGAGCGATACAGCCCGGCCGCCCGTGCCAGCCTGTCATAGGTCGCCAGGAAGACCTGTCGGGTTGCGCTTTCCCACTTCTCCAGCATCGGCTCCCACTTGCCGACATCGTCCGGTGTCTGCAGCATGCCGTGCAGCACGGCCGCCCGGCGGGCATAGGTGAACGAGCGGAGCATTCCGGCCACATCGCGCAAGGGCGACTGCTTCAGCCGGCGCTCGGCAAGGGTGCGCCCGGGCTCGCCTTCGAAATCCACGATGATGAAGTCATTGCGCTTCAAGAGCACCTGGCCGAGGTGATAGTCGCCGTGATGCCGGGTCTTGAGGCCCTTCGGCACCCTCGCGCCGAGAGAATCGATGCGACTCAACAGGGCCTCCCGTCGCCCGAGCAACGCCTCGACGTCGGCTACGACGGCCGCGGGAAGCTTGGTCGCCTGCTCGGTCAGCAGCGCGAGAGTGGTTTCGGCCTCCTTGCGGGCGTTGAGACGCCACGCAGCCACATCCTCTTCCCTGATCGGCTCAGGGGAGAACGCGGGATCCGTGGTGGCCACGGCCAGTGCCCGGTGCAGCTCCGCAGTGCGCATCGCCAGCGTCTTCATCAGCTCGAGATAGACACCGTGGACCTCTTCGTGCTGGACCACGTCAGTGCCGCGCTCTTCCAGGAAGCGCGCGAGATAGTTGACCGTGTAGTCCCAGCCGTCGCCCTGGTTGGTCACGAACGCCTGCAGCAGCGCCAGCGTCACGCCTGAGCCATCGGCGTTGTGGTACTCGGCAGCCCCCGCCACGGGCACGATGTTGGGAAAACGGACCACCTCTGTCAGGTAGCGTCCAATCTCGAGTTCCGGGTTGATCCCGGACTGCAGGCGGCGATAAATCTTGAGAAAGAACTGGTCACCTACCCGCACCGTCGTGTTGCTGCTCAGGCCGGGCGTGGCACTGACGGTGAGGGGCACGGACGGGTCGCCGCGGAGCTGCTGGTATACAGAGGTGCCGGACAGATGGACCTCACCGCGCTCGGTGTGGATCCGAGCGCCCGTGCCAATCGCCTCCACCACTGAGCGGCAGAAATTTTCATCCGTGGCGGCGTCGGCGAGGACGCCTACGGTTGCCTGCCGGCGAACGCGTGCTATGGCGCCGGGTTGCAGTTTCTGCCAGCGACTCTCCTCGGTATCCTCGTAGGCGATAGCAAAAGGCAGGAAATACAGTGCTTTTCCGGCACTGTTCTCTACTTCGAACACTCCCGCAAGCCAGCGGCCGTGGGCAGTCTCCCACTCGCCGTTGTCGCCCAGCCGCGCCCGCACGATTGGCGCTCCCTTGCCCGCGTACCATCGCTGCGAGGCGATGTATTTCGGCGCCACACGCGTCTCGAGCTGCTCGCGCAGTTTCACGGCGAGCCCCGCACGCCAGTTCGCGACGCGCTCGGGGAAGAAGCTCGTCCAGCCGTCGAACAGCACGAGCACGGGCAGGTCGTCGCGGGGCAGTCGTTCGTCGTGCCACGAGGGAGGCTGCTGGTCGCGGCTCAGCTGGAACCAGTAGAAACCGTACCCTGGCAGAGTGAGCAGGTAGGGCAGATCCCCTACCGGGGGAAACGGCGTGCGTCCGATCAGCTCGATGGGCACGGTGCCCTTGAAGTCCGACAGATCGACCTCGACGGGCTGCGCCGAGCGTGCGAGGTTGACCACACAGAGGATGGCATCCTGTGCGTACTCGCGCAGGTACACCAGCACCTTGCGGTTGCCCGGGCGGATGAAGCGCAGCGTGCCGCGCCCGAAGGCCTGCGAAGTCTTGCGAACCTGAAGCATGCGCTTCATCCAGTTCAGCAGCGAGGAGCGGTCGCGGGTCTGCGCCTCGACATTGACCGCCTCGTAGCCGTAGATCGGGTCCATGATGGGCGGTAAGTACAGCTGCTGCGGATCAGCGCGCGAGAAGCCCGCGTTACGGTCGGGGCTCCATTGCATCGGCGTCCGCACGCCGTTGCGGTCGCCGAGGAAGAAATTGTCGCCCATGCCGATCTCGTCGCCGTAATAGATGATAGGGGCCCCCGGCATCGACAGCAGCAGGCTGTTCATCAGCTTGATTCGCTCGATGTCGTTGTCCATCAACGGCGCAAGGCGCCGGCGGATCCCCAGATTCAGGCGCGCCCGCGGGTCGGCGGCGTACATCCGGTACATGTAGTCGCGCTCGCGGCTCGTGACCATCTCCAGGGTCAGCTCGTCGTGATTGCGCAGGAAGATGGCCCACTGGCAGGTCTCGGGGATGTCGGGGGTCTGCTCCATGATCTCGACGATCGGATGGCGGTCTTCCTGGGCGATGGCCATGTACATGCGCGGCATCAGCGGGAAGTGGTAGGCCATGTGGCACTCGTCACCGTCGCCGAAGTAATCGCGGACATCCTCCGGCCACTGATTGGCTTCGGCGAGCAGCATGCGGTCGGCGTAGTGCTCTTTGATGACCTGGCGGATGCGCTTGATGACCTCATGTGTCTCGCGCAGGTTCTCGTTGCTCGTGCCCTCGCGCTCGACCAGGTACGGAATGGCATCCAGGCGCAACCCGTCGACGCCCTGGTCCAGCCAGTACTCCATGATGTGAATGACCGCGCGCTCCACGTGCGGGTTGTCGAAGTTCAGGTCGGGTTGGTGGCTGAAGAAGCGATGCCAGTAGTAGGTCTTCGCCACCGGGTCGAGCGACCAGTTGGATGTCTCGGTATCGCGGAAAATGATGCGCGTGCCGGCGTAGCGGTCCGGCGAGTCGCTCCACACGTAGTAGTCGCGCTTGGGCGAGCCAGGCGGCGCGCGGCGCGCCGCCTGGAACCAGGGGTGGGCGTCCGAGGTGTGGTTGATGACCAGCTCGGTGATGACACGCAGGCCGCGGCGATGCGCCTCCTGGACGAACAGCCGGAAATCGCCGCGTGTGCCGTAGTGGGCGTGGATGTTGTGGTAGTCGGAGATGTCGTAGCCGTCGTCCCTTCCGGGGGAGGGATAGAACGGGAGCAGCCAGATCGTGTTGACGCCCAGGTCCTGGATGTAGTCGAGCTTGCGCGTCAGGCCCCCGAAATCGCCCACTCCGTCGTCGTTACTGTCGAAGAACGCCCGGACGTGAACCTCATAGATGACCGCGTCCTTGTACCAGAGCGGATCGCTGGCCAGCAGCGGCTGTTCGGGCTGTGCACTCATGAACCTGCGACCTCACGTCCGCGAGCCTACATGAAATAATCGAAATCCTTCTCGGATCTCACGCGCCGCCGGATACGGAACACGTGCGCCGGAGCACGCCCCGGATCCAGCAACACGAAATTGCGCGCCCCCTGCCACAGGAAACGCGCGCTGGAGAGCAGATCATGCATCTGGTAAGAGCCGCTGGCGGGCAATCCCAGACTCTGCAGGTCGAGCTGCAGCCAGCCGCTCTGGGCGTGGTGCGGGTCGAGGTTGACGACCACGAGGACCGAGTCTGCGCCGCTCTCACCGGTCTTGCTGTAAGCGATCAGCATATCGTTGTCGGTGGGATGGAAGCGCAGTCCGCGATCGCTCTGCAGGGGGGCGTTCTCCCGCCGGATGCGGTTCACCAGCGCGATGAGCTCGCGCAGGCTCGCCGGATCCTCGCGGTTCCAGTGGCGGATCTCGTATTTCTCCGAATCCAGGTATTCCTCGCTGCCGGGCTCGCGCGGGCGCGCTTCCATCAGCTCGAAGGCCGGCCCGTAGATGCCGTAGCTCGCTCCCAGCGTCGCCGCCAGGATCAGGCGCACCATGAAGGCGCCGCGGCCGCCGAACTGCAGGTACTCCGTCAGGATGTCCGGCGTGTTGGGCCATAGGTTGGCGCGAAAGAAATCGCTCACCGGCGCGGTGCCGAGCTCGGTGAAGTATTCCGTCAGCTCGCGCTTGGTGTTGCGCCACGGAAAATAATTGTACGACTGGGTGAAGCCGAGCTTGGCCAGGCGATACATCACCTTGGGGCGTGTGAAGGCCTCGGCGAGGAAGATCACCTCCGGCCGCAGCCGGTGCACCTCGCCGATCAGCTTTTCCCAGAACCCGAAAGGCTTGGTATGAGGGTTGTCCACCCGGAAGATGAGAATGCCCTGGGCTATCCAGTAATCGACCACGCTGCGCAGCTCGGCTTCGAGCGCCTCGCCCGCCTCGGACTCGAAATGGAACGGGTAGATGTCCTGGTATTTCTTGGGCGGATTCTCCGCGTATTGAATGCTGCCGTCGGGACGCTTGAGGAACCACTCCGGATGAGCCCGCACGTAGGGATGGTCGGGCGTCGCCTGAAATGCGATGTCGAGCGCCAGCTCGATACCGTGGCGGCCTGCCTCCGCGATCAGGTGTTTGAACTCCTCGAGCGTGCCCAGCTCAGCGTGGATCTCCTTGTGGCCGCCCTGAGCGGCGCCGATCGCCCACGGGCTGCCGGGATCGCCCGGCCGCGCCGCAGCCTCATTGTTGCGCCCCTTGCGCTCGGTGGTCCCGATGGGATGGATGGGCGGCAGGTAGAGCACGTCGAAGCCCATCGAGGCGACATAGGGCAGAAGCTTCTCCATGTCCGCGAACGTGCCGTGGCTGCCAGGTGCGCTCGATGCGGAGCGCGGGAACATCTCATACCACGTGGAGAACCGTGCGCGTTCGCGATCGACCTGGACCGCCAGTTGCTCGTCCGAGCGCAGCACGGTGGCGGGATCCGGAAATCGCTGCTGAAGCTCCAGGATCGCCTGGCTCTGCGCGAGGGTCACTCTGTCCTCGCGGTCCCGCGTCACATCCGTGATGCTCCGCGCCCACTCCTGCAGCAGCCGTGCGTCGGTTGATGGCGCCCGTTCGGCCACCTCGAGTGCGAGCGCCGCCCCCTGGCGGAAGTCGAGCTCGATGTCCTGTCCGGCCGCGTGCTTCTTCAGCAAACCCCTTCGCCAGCTCTCGAAGTGATCCACCCACGCCGCCACCGCATATTGATACTCCCCGAGCGATTGCACGCGGAAAGTGCCTTGCCACCGGTCATTGCCGAGTGGCCGCATCATCGAGCGATGCCATTGCTCTGAGGTTGCGTTGCGGTACATGAGCAGGACAGTCACCGCATCGTGCCCGTCAGTGAACACGTCGGCTTCGACGACTACGCTTTCGCCGACCGTACGCTTGATGGGAAAACGCCCGCAATCGACCCGCGGCGTGATGTTCTCGATGACGACGCGAATCTTGGTCACAACCTCACTCGCGTTTGCTGACGGGTCACTCGCACTTCGGCACGCGGCGGCCGCGCGCAGCTACCCGGGTGTCAGTACCAGCGCGCCGAGTGGCGGCAGGCGCAGGTTCAAGGAGTGAAAATGTCCGTGCGAGGGCAGAGGAGCCGCCTCGATGGCGCCGAAATTGCCGAGACCGCTGCCCCAGTACTCGCGGCCATCGCTGTTCAGCCGCTCACGCCAGACTCCGCCACGCGGCACACCGATCTGGTAGTTGTCGCGCGGGACCGGTGTGAAATTGAGCGCCACCAGCGCGAGATCGCCCGGACGCTTGCCCTTGCGCAGGTAGACCAGCACGCTGGCATCGGCGTTGTTGCAATCAATCCACTGGAAGCCGTCGGGCGAGAAGTCCAGTTCGTAGAGCGGGGGCGTCTGGCGGTAGAAGTGATTCAGATCGTGCACCCAGCGCTGCACGCCCGCATGGTTCGCGTACTGAAGCACGTGCCATTCCAGGCTCGAATCATGGGTCCATTCACGCACCTGGCCGAATTCCCCGCCCATGAACAGCAGCTTCTTGCCCGGGTGGGTCCACATGTACCCGAGCAGCAGGCGCAGGTTCGCGAACTTCTGCCATTCGTCGCCGCTCATCTTGCCGAACAGCGAGCCCTTGCCGTGCACGACCTCATCGTGCGAGAGCGGCAGCACGAAGTTCTCGGTGAAGGCATACCAGAGGCTGAAGGTCAGCGCGTTGTGCTGGTACTTGCGCAGGACCGGGTCGGCCTGGAAGTACTTGAGCGTGTCGTGCATCCAGCCCATGTTCCACTTGAGACCGAAGCCGAGGCCGCCAAGGTACGTGGGACGCGACACCATCGGCCACGCTGTCGATTCCTCGGCGATGGTCTGCGTGTCGGCATGATCCCGATACAAACCGAGGTTGAGTTGCTTTAGAAACTCGACTGCATCCAGGTTCTCATGGCCGCCGTACCGGTTGGGGATCCACTCGCCTTCGCGGCGCCCGTAGTCCAGATACAGCATGGAGGCGACCGCATCCACGCGCAGCCCGTCCACGTGATACTTGTCCAGCCAGAACAGCGCGCTGCTGCCCAGGAAGTCGCGCACCTCGGCGCGGCCGTAATTGAAGATGGAGCTGTTCCACTCGGGATGAAACCCCTGGCGCGGATCCGCGTGCTCGTACAGGTGCGTGCCGTCGAAGTAGGCCAGGCCATGCTCGTCGGAGGGGAAGTGCGACGGCACCCAGTCGAGGATCACCCCGATGCCGCGCCGGTGCAGGTAGTCCACGAAGTACATGAAATCCTGCGGTGTTCCGTAGCGGGAAGTCGGAGCGAAATAACCGGTGACCTGGTAGCCCCACGAGCCGTAGAACGGATGCTCCATGACTGGCATCAGCTCGACGTGCGTGAAGCCCATTTCGTTCACGTAATCGGCGAGCGAGTGGGCGAGCTCGCGATAATTCAGGGAGCGGTTGTGCTCCTCGGGTACGCGTCGCCAGGAGCCGATGTGCAGCTCGTATACCGCTTGCGGAGCTTCCAGCGCACTGGAGCGCGCGCGATTGGCCATCCACTCGCTGTCGCCCCATTCGTAAGACAGATCCCACACGACCGAGGCGGTACGCGGAGGCACTTCGCAACGGAAGGCGAACGGGTCGCTCTTGTCAACGGTGTAGCCCGTGTTTTTCGAGACGATGTGATACTTGTACAGCGCCCCGGCGCGCACGCCGTGGATGAACGCAGCCCAGATCCCGGAGGAGTCCGGCCGTGGATCCAACCGGTGGGACTGCGGATTCCAGCCGTTGAAGTCGCCAACCACGGACACGGAGGCCGCATTCGGCGCCCAGACGGCGAATTCGGTGCCCTGCTCCCCCGAGGCCGTCGTGGCCGCATGGGCACCCAGCTTGTCATACGAGCGGAAGTGCGTGCCTTCGCGAAAGAGATAGATGTCTTGTTCGGTCAGCACGGCCCCAGTCTAGCAAGACGCATGCCCAATGCGGTCGGCCGTGACCGATTATTGTGCGCCGCTCTGTGCCACCGCCGCCGGCAGACGGCCGCTCAGGCTGTTGCCTGAACCTCCGGGTGGTGCTGCAATACCGCGCCGGATTGCAAGCCTCTCCCGTCACCATGCCCCGTATGCACCAACGTGCTTCCGAGCTCTGAGCACCGCCGGCCGATCGTGATCGGCCACCGTGGAGCCTGCGGCTATGTGCCGGAGCACACGCTCACGTCCTATTTCATCGCGATGCAGGTGGGGGTGGACTTTGTCGAGCCTGATCTGGTGATGACGCGCGACGCGGTCCTCATCGCGCGGCACGAGAACGAGATCGGGGGGACCACCGACGTAGCCCAACATCCCCGCTTTGCCGACCGGCGCACGACCAAGGTCATAGACGGCGTGCCGGTGTCTGGTTGGTTCACGGAGGACTTTACGCTCGCTGAGCTCAAGACCCTGCGGGCGCGCGAGCGGATACCGGAAGTCAGGCCCGGGAACACGCGCTTCGACGGCCAGTTCGAGGTGCCGACGCTCGAGGAAATCCTCTCGCTGGTGGCCGCCGTGCAGCAGCAACGGGAGACGGCGGCTCGGGAGCGGGGACTGCCGCCCCCCTCGAAGATCGGCGTATATCCCGAGACCAAGCATCCGACCTACTTCGCGGGGTTGGGCCTGGCCATGGAAGAGCTGCTCGTGGGTACCCTGCATCGGTACGGTTACACCGGGCCGCGCGGGCTTGCGTTCATTCAGTGCTTCGAGGTCTCCAATCTGAAGGCCATGCGCCGGATGACGGAGCTGCCGATCGTGCAGCTCCTGGAGGCCGAAGGGGCTCCCTATGACCTCGTTGCCCGGGGCGACCGGCGCAGCTACGCGGACCTGATCCGGCCCGCGGGCCTGGCCGAAATTGCGACCTATGCCAACGCGATCGGGCCTTACAAGGAGCTGGTCATCCCACGCCGCGCCGATGGCATGCTGAGCTCGCCAACCGCGCTGCTGCAGGAGGCGCATGCGCAGGGCCTGCAGGTGCATGCCTGGACCTTCCGCGCCGAGAATTCCTACCTGCCTCCGGACTTGCGTCGCGGCACCGGCGACGGGCTGCACGGGATCGGGGATCTGCAGAGCGAGCTGTTGCGTTATCTGGAGGCCGGACTGGACGGCTTCTTCACGGATCATCCGGATCTGGGAGTTCGGGCCCGCGAGGCGTTCGCGAGCCGGCGCCCGACAGGAGGCGCATGAAGATCGAGCTGACGAGCGAGGAGGCACGCCTCATCGGCTGTCTGATCGAAAAGCAGATCACCACTCCGGATCAGTATCCGCTGTCGCTCAACGCGCTGGTGAATGCCTGCAACCAGAAGAGCAACCGGGATCCGGTCATGGCGCTCGATGAGGCGGCTGTTCAACGCACGCTCGACGCGCTGGCGAGGAAGCACCTCGTCGTCGAGCGCTCCGGCTTCGGCAGCCGGGTGCCCAAGTATCAGCACCGGTTCTGCAACACCGAGTTCGGCACGCTCAAGTTCGATCCGCAGGAGCTCGCTGTCGTGTGCGAGCTGCTCCTGCGCGGCCCGCAGACCCCGGGTGAGCTGCGCAGCCGCGCGACTCGCATGGCCGCCTTCACGGATGTCTCCGGGACCGAGGCTGCGCTGACCAGGTTGATGGAGCGGGAGGACGGCCCGTTCGTGGTGCGGATGGCCCGCGAGCCGGGCAGACGAGAGTCACGTTATGCGCAGCTTTTTACGGGTCCCGTGAGCGGCGGCGCAACCTCCGGACACGATGCGGTTGGAGATGCGAGCGGCACGAGGCCTGCGGACCCGCCCACCGGGTTGACTCCAGCGGAGATCTCCTTTCCCGCTTCGAGCAGCGACGAGCGACTGGCGCGGCTGGAGGAGGAGGTGCGGGCGCTGCGGGCGGAGGTCGAGGCGATCAGGCGCCGGTTGGTCTGAAGCGCCAGCCCTGCCGAGATCGCCGCAGGCGATCTCGGCCAATGAGCATCTCCCTATCGCCTGACTGGCGGGCTTTTCGCGGGCAAAGGTGACGCCCTTTGCCCGCGTGGCGAAGGCAGGTGCTCGGTCTGGCTTGCTGAGGTCGCCGTAGGCGATCTCAGCCAATCAATCTATAGACGCCGGCGACCCCCGCTGCCGACGAACACGAGAGAAGCACTGTTGCTTTCCTGCGCGGCCGCATCGGACGCGGCCTCCAGGATGCTGCGGGCTCTCGCAGCAGCGGCACGCGACTCCTTCTCGGCTTCGTGCATTTCCACCGGGTAGGCGAGCAGGTAGCCCTGGACGCCCACCGCCCCGCAGTGCGACAGAAATTCGAGCTGTGCGGGCCGCTCCACGCCTTCCGCGATGACGTGCAGCCCGAGGCCATGGCAGAGCGCGATGATCGACCGGACGATGGCTGCGGAGCGCGAGTTCGAGTCCACTCCTTCGATCAGCATGCGGTCGAGCTTCACGCGCGTGATCGGCAACTGCTCGAGCGAAGTCAGGGACGAATAGCCGATCCCGAAATCGTCCAGTGCGATGGCCACTCCCAGCTCACGCAGGCGGCGCAATGAGTCGATGGTGGACGGCCCGGTCTGAAGCACGGTCTCGGTGAGCTCGAGCTCCAGTGCGCTGGCGGGCAGACCCGTCACCTCGAGGGCTCGCTGGACGTGTTCGACGAAGTCGCTCTCGAAGAATTGCGGCGGCGAGACGTTGATCGAGACGCTGGCCCGATGCCATCCCTGGGCGCGCCAGGCGGCGACGGTCGAGGTCGCCGAACGCAGTACCCAGTCGGTAAGCTCGTGGATCAGCCCGGTCTTCTCCGCAATGTGAATGAACTCGGTGGCGGTGGCAATGCGTCCGTCCGCCTTGCGCCAGCGCAGCAGCGCCTCGAGCCCCGTGACGTCGAAACTCTGCAGGGCGACCTGCGGCTGAAACATCAGCAGCAGGTCACCGGCTTCGACGGCTCGCCGCAACGACTGCTCCAGACGGAAGCGCTGGGCGGCAGCATCGTACAGGGCCGGCTTGTACAGCGCGTAGCGGTTGCGTCCGAGCTCCTTGGCTCGAAACAGGGCCACGTCCGCGGCGCGAAGCAGTTGCTCGGTGTCATCGGCGTGATCGGGAAAGAGGCTTGCGCCGACGCTGGCGCTCGTGGCCAGCAGCCGCCCATCGACGGTGAGCGGCTGCTGCAGCGAGGTGACGATTTCCGCGGCGCGCGCTTCGACTTCCTCCACCGACCGGACATCCTCGATCAACATCGTGAACTCGTCACCGCCGAGCCGGGCGAGCAGCGCCCGCCCATAGGCGGCCGCGCCCAGGCGCTCGGCAATTCCCTGTAACACGCGATCGCCGAAGTTGTGTCCGAGCGTATCGTTGATCGATTTGAAATTGTCCACGTCCACGAACAGCAGCGCCAGGCGCTGGCCGGTGGCGGTGGCGCGCGCCAGAGCACCACCCAGGTGTGCGGAGAGCTGGCGCCGGTTCGGCAGCTGGGTGAGCGGATCGTGGTGAGCCAGGTGGTGCAGCTCATGGGTGCGATCGGCGACGTGCCGCTCGAGTTCCGCCTGGTGCGCGCGCAGCTCCGACTCGGCGCGCGCTATCTGGTCCGCCATGGCGTTGAATGATTCCGCGAGCGTGTCGATTTCTGCGGAGCCACCGCGGGGGGCGCGAGCGCTGCGGTTACCGCTGGCCAGCAGGCGGACAGCCGCTGTCAGGCGCCGCACCGGCAGGCTGATGCTGACCATCAGAAGCACCGAGATCAGCAACACCACACACAGCGCACCGACGCCCGTCATGGTGAGTGTGTGCTCGGCGACCTCGGCCGCGCTTGCGGCCCGTGCAGCCGCCTCGACGAGGCCGCGGCGGGCAGGTTCCTGCAATTGCTTCTGTACTCCGGCGGTGAGTGCTGCGCTCTCGTCGAGGAACTCGCGTCGCGCGGCACCGCTCGTCGCATCGAACCGCTCGATCGCCACGCGCAGCCGTACAGCGAGCGCGAAATCCTCCCTCTCGAGCTCGAGCCAGGTGCGTCCGGGCGAGCGTTGCAGCTCGTTTGCGTTGCTCGCGAGGACCGCCTCGAACTGCCGCTCGAGGCGTGCAATCACGGGAGGCGCGGAGAAGTTGCCGCGCACCGCATTGATGGCCGTGGCGAGCTCGGAGAGGGATCGGGTGGCAATCACCTGTGTGCCGCTGATCGCGAGTCCGCTGCCGCCGGCCGACACGATGCGCTCCTGGACCCGATCGAGGGCGGTGTGGCGTTGCTCCAGCCATTCGGCGCGCTGGCTGGCGTGTTTGGCCAGAATGCGCCCATGCTCGATGTGGCTGGTGAGCTGCGGCAGCACGGACTGCCCGGGCTGGCCCGCGGGCGAGCGGCTGCCCGGGCCCTGAAAATACGCTTGCACCGCCTCCTCGAGCGCGTCCGCCGCAGCCGTGATCGTGCCCGCCTGCGCGGCGCGGCCCTCCTGGAGATAGCCGATCACCGTCCGGTCGTACGCGACGAGTGCTTCAACGAGAGCACTGGCCCGCTGCGCGCGCGGCTCGTGCTCGGTCTGCATGTCTCTCACCGCGGTCACGGCGAGACCCGTGGTGCGGGTGCTCAGGAACTGTCCGATGAGCAGAACGGCGGCCAGAGCGGCCAGCCCCAGAGCTAGTCGGCCGCCGATGCCCAGCCGCAACCTCGAGCGCCTGGAGGGCGCCGGGGCGACTCGCGCTGCTGCGGCCCCTGTCGCGTCGGCCGTCGTGGTGGGCATTTCATGCATAAGACATAAGCCACGGCCAACAGAAACTCAGTCTTGGTCTGCGGGCTCTTCGCTTCGCGGCATGATGCGGGGAGTGTGCCGCCCACTTCCGTGGCGGGCATCGCAGAAGCGTAACAGTGGCCTCCGGCGGCGCTCGGATAGTGGAAATCGCACGTCCGCAGGAACGGCCGGGAAGGGTTTACGGGCCGCCGGTTTCGAGCGCAGGCGGGAGCGGTTTGGGGGCCGGTACGCTCCGGGCCCGATCCGGGGCCCTGTTGTTCTATACTAGCGGCATGGGGATGAGAGGCACATGACCGAGATCGCTGATACCTTCGACTCGGCCTTCACGAAAGCCGTCGACCTGGGTAACCGGCTGGCAGACAAGGACAAGGACGCCGACCTGTGGGATATCGCTGATGGACTGCTCGCGGGAGCGCTGCAGTACTGGCTGTATTCCCGTCAACCCTGCGGCGATCCCCGTTGCCAGGACTGCATGCCGATCAGCACCGCTGAAGGGCGCATGGCCGAGCTCAAACGCCTGATGGAGCAACTCGCCGCCGAGAGCGAGTACTTTCACACTCCCACTGACGCCAACGCTGGCCGCGCGTGAGGCGTTGAGCCCCGCGCGAGATCTGCGTGTGGGCTTGCCCCCTGGAAGAGAGCTCAGACGCAAGGGGGCTGCGCCGCACACGCAGATCTCACGCGGGGCGGCACTTAGTTGAAGTTGCACGTGAGCGAAGCCCCGCAGGGCTTCGCTCACGTGCTGGTCACGCCGACGCGGCCAGCTTGGTGCTCGCCACTTCCTCGAGCGCCTGCTCGAACAGGTGAAAGCCTTCCTTCAGCATCGCATCCGGGATCGTCAGCGGCGCCAGGAACCGGATCACGTTCGCGTAGATGCCACAGGAGAGCACGATCAGTCCCTTGCGCGCCGCGGCCTGCACCAGGGCGCGTGTCAGCTCGGCATCCGGGGAGTCCGCGCTGCAGTTGCGAACCAACTCAACAGCCACCATGGCTCCCAGGGACCTGACTTCGCCCAGGCAGGGGAACCGCACCTGCAGGCCTTTGAGGCGCGATGTCATGAAGTGACCGATGTGCAGGGCACGATTGAGCAACTGCTCCTCGCGAATCACCTCCAGCACCGCAAGCCCGGCGGCACACGCCAGCGGCGACCCGGCATACGTGCCGCCGAGTCCACCCGGCCCGGGCGCGTCCATGATCTCGGCCTTGCCGATGACTGCCGAGAGCGGCACGCCGCCCGCCACGCTTTTCGCCACGGTCATGAGGTCCGGCTCGACGCCGGCGTGCTCGACGGCAAACATGCGGCCGGTGCGGCCGAATCCGGTCTGGATCTCGTCTGCGATCAGCAGGATGCCGTGCTTTTTGGTGAGCTCGCGGAGCTTGCGCATGAAGTCGAGGGGCGCCGGCACGAAGCCGCCCTCGCCCTGCACCGGCTCGATGACGATCGCCGCCACGCGTTTGGGCGAGACCTCGGCCTCGAGCAGGTTCTCGAGGTCGGCCATGGCGGCGTCGGTGTTCCAGCCGCGGTACTCGTAGGGGAACGGCGTCTGGTAGATCTCGGCGGCATAGGGGCCGAAATCCTGCTTGTAGGGCTGGACGCTGCCGGTGAGGCTGAGCGCCAGCAGCGTGCGGCCGTGGAAGCCGCCGCGGAAGCTGATGACCGCCGGCCGCCCGGTGGCGGCTCGCGCGATCTTGACCGCGTTCTCGATCGCCTCCGCCCCGGTGGAGAAGAAGATTGCCTTCTTGTCTCCCTTGATGGGGGCGACCTCGCACAACCTCTGGGCCAGGCGGAGATAGCTCTCGTACTGGACGACCTGGAACGAGGTGTGGGTCGCGCGATCGAGCTGCTCATGGACCGCTTTCATGACGCGCGGGTGAGCGTGGCCGACGTTCATGACACCGATGCCGCCCGCGAAGTCGATGTAGCGCTTGCCGCTGACGTCCCAGAGCTCGGAGCCGCGGGCACGCTCGAGGGTTATCGGGTGGCCTGTGGAGATGCCGCGAGGCACGTATCTGGCGCGGAGGTCGGCGAGCTCGGATTCT
>DASTDD010000023.1:0-2368 GCA_035710545.1 Steroidobacteraceae bacterium | reverse complement strand
GGAGATATTGATGATGCGACCCCAGCCGCGGTCCACCATCCCATCGCACACCTGCTTGGTCATGTTGAAGCACGAGTCGAGGTCGGTATGCATCACCGCATCCCAACCGTCACGGTCCATCTTGCGGAAGGTCATATCTCGCGTGATGCCGGCGTTGTTGATGAGCACATCGACCGGTCCAACTTCGGCAGCGATCGCACCGACGCAACTGACGCAGCTGTCCCAATCCGCTACGTCACACGAATAGGCGTGAAAGTCGTAACCCTGTTCGCGCATCCCCCTGAGCCAGCGCTCCGCTCGGCAGTTGCCCGGAGAGCAGGTGGTGACTACGGAGTAGCCGAGCGCGGCGAGCTTGACGCAGATGGCTTCGCCCAAGCCACCCATTCCGCCTGTAACCAGGGCGACGCGTTTTTTGATACTCATGAGGAGCCTCGAGATGCGGCCAGCTTTATGACCGCCATGCTGCGCGCGCGGCCTGCGCGCTGCATCCGCAGCAGCGGCAGCGTCGATAGTGGAATCTACGTATACCCCCCGTATCGGGCCCCGAGCGACCGCCTCGCATCAGGCTGCGCCACGGCGAGCTTGAGTTTTTCCTGAAGCTGACCATAGCAGATTGCAATAGACCGAGACGGGAACTCGCTGAGAATGCGCGGCTTGCGCACAGTGCGTACGCGACGCGCCATTGCGGTGCCGGTATAATTTGCGACTGGAATCCAAGCCGAAGGAGACTGGCGTTGCCACATGTAGACTCCAAAACGCGTGCGCTGCCGCGTCGCGAAAAGGGCACGATTGCGGCGCTGGCAGACGAGACTCATACCGACGAGGCCGTGGTCCAGGGTCTCTACGAGGAAGAGCTGGCGGCATTGGACGCGAAGTCCAGTGTGAAGAATTTCATTGGCGTCATTGCGGCGCGTCGCGTGAGAGAGCGCCTGACTGCGGCGCGTAGCCCGAGCCCTCCAGCCAAGGCCCGCGCAGAGCGGCCTTCCCGGGTCGCCTGATCAGCCATTCGCTTGTGAGTCCGTTTGCGCACCGAACGAGTGCGCGGGACTCACGCACCATTCAGTTTTTCGAGCACCTTCTGCGCGCTGCGCCGTATCTCGCCACGATAGGGTTCGCTGTCGGACCATGAGGAGGCTGGTGTCGTATGCGCATCGAGCAGTGCCAGCGACTTCTGGGCGTGCTCGCGTGCCAGCTCCTTCTCTCCTTCTGTCATGTAGGCATCCGCCAGGTTGCCGTGCGCATCGGCAGAATCCGGATAGGCGACGACGATCAGCTTGAAAACCTCGGTAGCCGACCTGTTGTCCCCGAGCCGCTGAAAGTCGGCGCCGACGATGGTCGCGGTGATCTCCGGGAAGAGCTGCGCCTTCGGGTCTTCGCGGCGCGCCTCGGCCAGCAGCTTCATGACATCGGCGGCGCCGCCGGGTCTCTGCAGCCGCTCGAGGATCGAGGCCGCGGCCAAAGTGTCCGCGGGTGCGTGTCCCGGAGTGCGCAGGAGCGTCGTGGCGAACCAATCGACCACCATCGCAGGCAGCTCCGGATGGGTGTTGAAGAGATCGGTCCCATGACTGCCGTTGGCTGGCACCTTGTGGATGTCGACCGGCTCGTACCACAGCCACGGTGCCTCGTGCACGCTCGAGAAGTGGATGAGCTTCTTTGCGGGGCTCGAGGAAGTGACGTAGAGGAGCTCCATCGCCTCGACCGTGGGCGGATATTCATCGTCATCCGCGACCACGAAAAGCCCGGGGAGCTGCGCCGCCTGTCGCAGGAATTGCAGTCCCTCGCCAAAGGTCTCTCCGGAGATCAGCACGAGCGATTTGATCGCCGCGGGGTGCGCGCGTGCGAGCCCGACCGCATTGTCGACACCAAGCACTCCTGCTCCGCCAAGCCCGATAACATCTGGCATGACGCCACGCTGTGAAATGAGATACTGGAAAGCCGCCTCGATATCGCCCGGCCAGCCACGCCACTCCTTCGACACTTGCTCGCGCGTGAGCTTCTCGTACGGCGTGCCGCCGCTCTCGCCATGCCCGCGCATGTCGAGTGTGAGCGTATGGATCCCTGTCGCGGCCAGCTGCCGGGCGAGCTCATCCCAGGAGCTACGGTCGCGATTCACCTGGTGCAGCAACAGGACGCCCGGCCCCGGGCGTGGAGCCGCGTAGAAGGTCGCTTTCAATACCGTACCATCCGCCGCCCGGAGCTCGATGAGGCGCACGGCGGGCACGGAGGATGGGGCGTTACTCGAGCCTGTGGCTGCGCCTGCAGTGCGGGCACCTGCGGCACTCGTGGCACACAGGAGAGCTGCCATCAGCCACAGTCTCGGGCTCATGTGCCGGTAGACCGTACGGGGGACTGCAATATTGCAGCGAGC
>DASTDD010000022.1:0-4967 GCA_035710545.1 Steroidobacteraceae bacterium | reverse complement strand
GTCGCGTGTACAGGATGCGCACCTCCGTCTGCTCCGTCGGCGCCTGCCCCTCGTGCGGCTCCTGCTGCAGGAAATCACTGATGGGGGGTGCCGACTGCCACAGTGGATCGTCCAGCGTTCCGTCAAGCCTCGGAGGGCGCTCCACGGGGGTTGCCTGCGCATCAACCTTTGTGCGCGGCGAGGCATGCTCGGCGGACAAGGTGCCGGCGTGTGTGTGCGCGCTGACCCATATCACCGCCGCAGTGCACAGTACCCGGTACCATCGGTCTGCGGCATGCGTTGCGGTGTCGGTCTTGAATATCGAAAGCGCCCCGGGCAACCTGTCCGCCCCCAGAACATCGAGCGACGGCGCATGCACAGCGCGTCTACCTGCTGACATTTGAGCCCAGCTACCGAAGGTAGCAGCGGCAACTGAAAACCATCTGAAAGCCCGGTGCGCGAGCTGCCGAACACCTGAACTCTCCGATAAAATCCGGCGTCGACATGAAAGTGCTGATAGTCGAAGACGAGCGACTGCTGGGGGCGCTCCTGCGCAAGGCTTTGGAGCGGGAGAACCACAATGTGACCGTCGCCCATGATGGGGCGGAGGGTCTGGCTCTCGCGGTGATGCACGAATTCGACGTTCTGGTGCTCGATATCATGCTCCCGAAGCTGGATGGGTTCGAGGTCGCGCGCCGTCTGCGCCAGCGAGGGCGGACAACCCCGATTCTCATGCTCACTGCGCGCGATTCCGTACCGGACATCGTCAGGGGACTGGATCTCGGCGCGGATGACTACCTTGCCAAGCCCTTTGCGCTCGAAGAATTCTTCGCTCGCCTGCGAGCGGCTGCCCGCCACCGTGCCGTCCCCGCCGCTCGAGCCCAGCTGTGTGTTGAAAATCTCGTGCTTGACCCGGCCACGCGGGAAGTGACGCGCGCGGGTCGCCCCATTCAGCTCAGCGCCACCGAATTCCGGCTTCTGGAGTTCCTGATGCGGCGCGCCGGCCGGGTCGCGCTTCGGGCTGCGATCCTCGAGGGCGTGTGGGGACTTGACCGGGACGTGGCGCAGAACAACCTGGACGCCTTCATGAGGCTGCTGCGCCGAAAAATCGATCGCGATTGTCCGCAAAAGCTCATCCAGACCGTCCGGGGCGTCGGCTATACGGTGCGTGCCGAGTCGCACGAGTGATGCAGCTTCCAATCAGAATCCGACTGGCGGTCTGGTACTTTGCCGTGCTCGCGGGGACCTTCACCGCCTTCTCGCTCCTGGCGTACGTCGAAATGCGCGACAGTATTCGGGCCGGGGTCGATGAGGAGCTCCGCGATCGCCTGCAAGGCTTTCGCGATCTGCTGACCCGAGCCTCGCCCTTCGAGTCTCCGCGGAGCGTTGCGCTCATTCTGGCCGAGCACACCGGTGGCAACGACTTGTTCCAGATGGCTGACCGGGCGGGCGCCTGGGTTTACCGCTCCCCCTCGGCGATCTCGCTTTCGAGGCTTCTGCCAACCCTGGGTCGAGTTCAGGACCCCGCCGCCATGGCGAGCGTCCGGGCCCACGGGGAACCCCTTCGAATCCTCACCACCACGCTGCCATTGTCCGGAAGCGAATACCGCGTCCAGGTCGGCGAGCGGGTGGGTCCCTATGAATCGACTACGGCCCGCTTTGGACGGACGATGCTGATCTCGATCCCTGTGTTGCTGGGCGTCGCCATGACCGGGGGGCTGTGGTTGAGTCGTCGGGCGCTACTTCCTGTGGATCGGATCACGCAGGAGGCCCGGGCCATGACCGTGCAAAATCTGGCCAAGCGCCTCGAGGTGCCCCGGACCGGCGATGAGCTGCAGAGACTGTGCGAAACGTTGAATGCCATGCTGGCGCGACTGGACGCGGCCTTTCAGCGTGTCACGCAGTTTACGGCGGACGCCTCCCACGAGCTCAAGACGCCTCTGGCGTTGATGCGCACGATGGCTGAAGTGCCGCTGCGCGCTGCTGGACCGGACGATGAGGTTCGCGCGGCGCTGGCAGGCATAGTCCGTGAATTGGCCAGGACCTCCCGATTGGTTGACGAGCTGCTGTGCATCGCCCGCGGCGACTCGGAAGCTGCCGTGACGAATGCCACTCACCTGGACTTCAGCGAAGTGATCAGGTCCGCGGCAGCTCGGGGCGAATTGCTGGCGAAGGAACGAGACCTGGCCTTCCGCAGCGAGATTACCGAGGCTGCCATGTGGATCGATGGCGATCGTGACGCCTTGCACCGACTGTTGGTCATTCTGCTGGACAACGCGACAAAGTACACGCCACCCCATGGGACGGTCACACTCAGAGCGCGGCTGGATGGTCGGAGCGCGTGTGTCGAGGTCGCCGATACTGGCGTCGGGATCGAACAGGAGGATGTCCCGCATATATTCGACCGCTTCTATCGCGCAGACAGGGCACGAACCCGCGACTCCGGTGGTACGGGCCTGGGTCTGGCCATTGGACGGTGGATCGCTACCGCACACGGGGGAACGATCGCCGTGGCGAGCACACCGGGCAAGGGATCGGTATTCTCGTTTCATCTGCCGTTAGCGGACTAGCAGCCAGCAGTCGCAGGGTCAACGGCACTCCGTGCGGTGTGCAAGGTACCTGGACGACCGGCACGAACACCTGGCGCTATCACTTCGAATACAACGATCACGGCAATGGTCCCTGGATGGACGAGACGGTGGTCGCCGACAGAGGCACGATCCCGGTATCCGTTCAGCTGAATGGACATGATTATTTCGAGAGGCCGGTTGCAGAGAGGTATTCGCTTGTTGAGTCGACGGCGAGGTGGGAAAAGGGCGCCACTCCGGGCACCCAGGTTCTGAGGTCCCCCGCGTTCTACCTGACCACCCCGGTTGGGGGTGGTCAGCTGTCGGCGGTGCCGGCAGAGCTCGCGATGCTGGCGCGGGCGCTGGTGGAGGCCCCTGAGCATCGGATCGCGCTCCTACCCCGTGGGGAGGCGCGGCTTGAAAGCACGGGACACCTCCGGGTGAGCCTCAGTGGCACGACCAAAATACTCGAGGCAGTGCGGATTACCGGCTTGGGCTCTGCAGTCGCGCTGCTGTGGCTGGAGTCGGATCGAGCGCTGTTCGCAGCCCGGGAGGGTCCGATGACACTGATTCGCCGGGGTGGGAGCCGGCGCTGTCCCAGATTGGGGCGCGGCCGCCTCCAATAGCCGGGCCGACCGCTCCTCGGTAATTCGCGAAAGTGGCTGGCCTGCGCGCCGTCATCCGCCTGTTCGCCGTCCATATTCCCTTTTTTATCAAACGTATGTGTCCTTTATCTCGACACCGGAGGCAGCCATGCCGCCAGGCGGCGCTCGATAAATCTGCTCAGAGACGCTCCGCGGATGTCGTTTTTGCACCTTCTCGTTCGTCCTATGCGAGGACGCATGACGGATGCGTCCTGCAGGCCATCGCCCAGGGCGAAGGAGCTCATCATGACTTATGTCGATGGATTCATTGCCGCGGTGCCGGCCCTCAACCGCGAAACCTATCGCCAATTCGCGGAGCGTGCCGCTGCAGTCTTCCGGGAGCACGGGGCGCTCCGGGTCGTCGAGTGTTGGGGTGACGACGTGCCCGACGGCAAGGTCACCTCGTTCCCCATGGCAGTCAAGCTGCGGAAGGACGAAACCGTTGTGTTCTCCTGGATTGCGTGGCCCTCGCGGGAAGTCCGCGACACCGGCATGCAGAAGGTCATGGCCGACCCGAGGTTGCAGCCCGGCAGCAGTCCACTGCCATTCGATGGCAAGCGCCTGATCTACGGCGGATTCGAAACGATCGTGGATCAATGACCCAGCCCTCGCCCTACGCCGCGATGGCATGATTGACGCACCGCTCCAGCCAAGGTCGGCCGCTGTCACACGGCGCGTCCAAAGCGTGATCCGGTAAAGTCAGGAGCTCAGGCAGTCTCCGGAGCACGCTTCGGTCGGCGCACCGCCCGGACCTTGCCGCTGCGGCCGCCGCCGCAAAAGAAAGTGCCCGCGCCGTCGGACTCCAGCCCCGAGACTCCCGTACCCGGTGGCATCTCCAGAGTCTCGAGGACGGCGCCGGTTGGAGGGTCAATCCGGCGCAGATCGCTCTTGTCACCTTCCCAGGTGCCGTGCCACAGCTCGCCGTCGACCCACGTGACCCCGGTGACGAAGCGCTTGGACTCGATGGTGCGCAGAACTTTGCCGGTCTGCGGATCGATCTGGTGAATCCGCCGCTCGCGATACTGCCCCACCCACAGCGTGCCCTCGTGCCACGCGAGCCCCGAGTCTCCGCCCCCACCCGGGGCGGGGATCGTGGCAAGCACCTGACCGGTGTTCGGGTCGATCTTATGGATCCGGTCCTCGGCGATCTGGAACAGGTGCTGGCCATCGAAGGCGGTCCCGGCATGCGCCGCGACATCTATCGAGCGCAGCGTCTTGCCGGTCTTCGGATCGAGGGCTTCCAGCTTCGAGCCGCAGGCGAACCAGACTTGCTGACCGTCGTAGGTCAGGCCGTGCACGTGATCGACGCCCGGGAAGGGCCCATATTCCCGCACGATTTCGGCAGCTGATCGTTTCATGACCCCATCCTAGTCGCTCGGCAGCGGAGCGGGGAGTAACAAAGTCGTCGTGAAACCGGGCAGCGGCGGTGTTATCCAGCGACGCGCTCGCCCGCGGCCCAGCGCCTGCACCTTGCCGCTTTGCGCAAGCGATTCGAGAGCTCGCTGCACGGTTCGGGCACTCGCTCCGAGCGCAAGCGCCAGTGCCGAGCTCGACCACGACTCGCCGTCGGCCAGCAACGCCAGCACAGCTCCGTGCTCCTCCTCTACGGGGCGGGCGAGTACGACGACTTCACTCGCGCCGCGCGGCACAATCGCAAAGCCTTGCCGGGTCGCGACAACATCCGCGATCACGCGAAGCTTCTTGCGCAGTCGCCCCAACTCGACTCGCAGCCGTGCACGATAAGACTCATCGGCTCGCCTGGCGCGGAATGCTCGCG
>DASTDD010000021.1:0-15742 GCA_035710545.1 Steroidobacteraceae bacterium | reverse complement strand
GTCGAGCCACACGTTCTCGAGGATCACTCCGTTCAGGCCGCCGAACATCAGGATGCCGATGCCGCCGCGGGTGTTGGCCGTGATGCGCAGGTTGCGCACCGTGATGTTGCCCATCGGGACCGGCAGCTTGCTGTCGTAGATGGGGCCGAAGTAGCTGCCGTCCTCGCCCCGCTTGCCGAAGGTGAGCGCGTTGCCGGCGTCGGTGCCGCCGCCGCCACGCTGATAGTCCACCACGATCGAGCCGTTGGAAATGCTGAAATCGCGCAGCGCGAAGATGAAACCGGCGTTCGTGTCGCGGCGCTCGCCGGGTTTGCTGAAGTGCAGCGTGCAGCCCTGCAGATCCACCTGGATCCCGTCGTGAAAGCAGACGATATCATTCAGGTAGTACGTGTCCTTGCCGGTGCTATTCGGGAACCAGACAGTGCCGCTGAAGGCCCCCGCGGGCGCGACCAGCGCCTTGAGCGCGGTCGTGTTGGCTCCCGCCGCCGCCGCATCATTCGGCACGATTCCGTAGCGGCGCACGTCTCCGGGTGCGTACTCAGGGAATTTGGGCGTGACCCCCGAGGCCGCTTCCGCGGGAGTTGCTGCGCTCGGTTGTGCGCCCGCGGGGTGCGGCGGTGGTGCTGCTGCAGCTGCGCCGGTGCCCAGGAGTGCAACGGCACCAGACAGGACAGAACGGCGCGTGCTCATCGGCGGCTCCCGATCCTCGAGGGGCGGTTCCCATTCTATTCGACCCATCCGCACGCCGGGCAAGCGCAGCAGTGGTGTGTATAATTTCCGGATGACCAGGCGATCGCAGCCATTGTCGGGTGATCGCGGGCCGCTCTGAGCGATGCATGCCGAGCCAAACCGCCCAGCGCAGGGCTCGCGAGCTCTGATGCCCCTCCGGTTTTCGGACCAGCGCATGCGCTTCCTGGCGCTCCTCGCGGCGTTCGGTGCAGTCACGCTCATTGCGGCAGTGGGGCTGAGGCACTCGCAGAAGGGCGTCTACGGCGTGACGCTGCAGCTTGCCGCCTGGCTCAGGGGTGGCCCCCGGCCCGAGGTGACGACCTGGCCGGCCTGGGGCTACCCATTGCTCCTCGCGCAGATGCCCTCGCCACGCTGGGTGCTGGTGATGCAGGCCACCCTGGGGTGCATCGCCCTGGCGGCGCTTGCCTGGAGGCTATGCGCGCTGCTGCCACGGCAGCGCCCGCTGCTCATCGTGCTGTGCATTCTCGCCGTCCCATGGCACAACATGCAGGCGACGCTCTATCCGGACGCGATCCCCGGCTCACTAGCGATCCTCGCGCTGCTGAGCCTGGAGCGCGCGCTCGCCCGGGGCGGTATCCGGTGGGCGCTGCTCGCGGGGCTCCTGATCGGTGTCGCGCAGAATTTCCGGACGGAGTTCGTCCTGCTGCCGTGCTTCCTCGGTATCAGCCTGTTTCTGCTGAAGCTTGCCGGCATCGTCCGCACGCCTTTGCTGCGGCCCATCGGTGCGCTGATCGCGGTAGCCCTCGCGTTGCAGATCCCCTGGGCCATCTACTACCACTCGCAGACCGGGCGATACGCGCTCACCGAGTCCAACTTCGGCCACGTCATTTACACCTCGCTCGGCACGAGTCCGGGCAATCCCTGGAGTATCGAGCCCTCCGACGAGGGCACGGCGCGCTCGCTGCGCGCGGCCGGCTATTCATTCTCGTCGCTGTCTGACGCGGGCAGCCGCGTGTTGCTCGAGCTGGCGCGACACAAGGTGCAGGAGCACCCTTCTGCTCTGGTGGGGCGTACCGAGCAGCTGGTTCGCGATACCGTGCTGGCGCCCTTCAATTGGGGGGAGCCGGATCTCGATGCACAGACCGCAGGTCATCTCGACGTGCTGCGCCAGGAGCTCAAGGCGAGAGTCGCGGTCGGCGTCAATCCCGCTAAACTGACCGCCTACCGTGCGAACGGCGCCTGGTCGGTCGCGCACGCCGACAGCACTGCCCGACAGGCGCTGCTCTACCAGGTCGTGACGATTGGCCTGGGAAGCGCGATCTTCGTTCTGGCGATCGCCGGGATGGCTGTCGTGATACTGAGGTCCGGGCCGCGTCCCGGGACGGCGCTGCTTTATCTGCTGGGGGCGACGGCGCTCTACAAGACGCTGCAGGATATGCTTCTGTTCTATCAGGTCAATTATCTCGACAATGTCTATCCGATGTTTCTGCCATTCGCCTGCATCAGCCTCACGACGGTTGCGGACCTGCTGCGCAGACGGCACGTGGCTATGCGATCGGCCGAGCGCTGCGGACGAGGAGAATAGATGAGCTCAACGGATCGGAAGATTTCAATCATTGGCGGCTGCGGACACGTCGGCCTGCCTCTGGCTGTGACCCTCGCCGCAAAGGGATGCGACGTCACGATCGTCGACATCGATGCGAACGCGGTCGCTGCGGTGAATGCCGGAAAAGTCGGATTCGTGGAGCGGGGCGCCGAGGAGCTGCTGCGACGGCACATCGGCGGAAATTTACGCGCCACGACCGAGAGTGAAGGCGTTGTCGGCACCGATGTCGTGATCTGCGTCGTCGGAACTCCTATCGACGAGCACCTCAATCCGCAAGTCAACAAGCTGCGCCTGGTGGTGGAGCAGCTGCGGGGGTATCTGCGGGCCGGCCAGCTCTTCGTGCTGCGCTCGACCGTGTTTCCCGGCGCCACGCAGCATTTCGCCCGCTGGCTCGAAGACCGCATCCCCGGCATGGACCTCGCTTTCTGTCCGGAACGCGTGGCGCAGGGCTACGCGGTGGAAGAGATCGGCTCCCTGCCGCAGATCGTCTCGGGCGTGACGCCCCGGGCGCTCGCCCGGGCGCGGGCGCTGTTCGAGCTCGTGGCGGCGGAGATCGTCGAGCTCAGCACGACCGAGGCGGAGCTCGGCAAGCTGTTCTGCAATGCCTGGCGTTACATCAGTTTCGGCGTTGCCAATCAGTTCTACAGTCTGTGCGCCGACAACAACATCGACTACGCGCGCGTGCACGCGGCCATCTGCAAGGACTATCCGCGCATGCGCGGCCTGCCGGGCGCGGGCCTGGCCGCCGGACCGTGTCTGTTCAAGGACACCATGCAGCTGGCGGCCTACTACCAGAACAATTTCTCCCTGGGCCAGGCGGCCATGCTGGTGAATGAGGGCCTGCCGCGGCTGCTGGTCGCGCAGATGCGGCGCCTGGGACTCGCCACCAAGACCGTGGGAATCCTCGGCATGGCCTTCAAGGGAGACAACGACGATACCCGCGAGTCGCTCGCCTTCAAGCTGAAGAAGCTGCTGGAGCTCGAGTGTCGGCGCGTGCTGTGCACCGACCCGCTGGTGAAGGGCGACTGGCTCCTGCCGCTCGAGCAGGTGCTCGATGAGGCGGACGCGCTCATCGTCGGAGCGCCGCATTCGAGATACCGGGACCTGAGGCCGCGGCAGCCGGTCCTGGACCCCTGGAACCTTCTCGGTCGCGGGGGCCTGCTGGCATGAAGATCCTGGTCACCGGCTCGGCGGGATTCATCAACGGCTATGTCATCGCCGAGCTGCTCGAGGCCGGCCACGAGGTCATCGGCATCGACAACTACTCGAAGTACGGACCGGTGCAGAAGAGCTACGACAGCCATCCGCGGTACCGCTTCGTGCGCGGGGACTGCAAGGACGTCGGCCAGCTGAAGGAGCTCGCAGGAGAGTGCGACCAGATGGTCGCCTCTGCGGCGATGATCGGCGGCATCTCCTACTTTCATACTCACGCCTACGATCTGCTGGCCGAGAACGAGCGCATCACCGCCGCGACGTTCGATGCGGCGATCTGGGCGTTCGAGCAGCGCCGCCTGCAGAAGATCAACGTGCTCTCGAGCTCGATGGTGTTCGAATCCACGCGCGAGTTTCCCTCGCCGGAGGGCGCCGAGCGCCGCAGCCCGTTACCCATGTCCACCTACGGCTTTCAGAAGCTCGCGACCGAGTATTTCGCCCAGGGGGCTCACGAGCAGTTCGGCCTCCCCTATACGATCATCCGGCCGTTCAACTGCGTGGGTGTAGGCGAGCAGAGAGCGCTGTCACACAAGGAGATCCGCAGCGGCAACGTGACGCTCGCCATGAGCCATGTCGTGCCGGATCTGGTGCAGAAGGTCGCCAAGAAGCAGGACCCGTTGCACATACTGGGCAACGGCGAGCAGGTGCGCCACTACACCTACGGCGGTGATCTGGCCCAGGGCATCCGGCTGTGCATCGAATCGCCGGCCGCCCGGAACGAGGATTTCAACCTGTCCACCTCTCAGGGCCATACGGTGTTGCAGGTGGCCGAAGCGATCTGGAAGCGGTTCAATCCCGGCCGGCCCCTGCGCACGGTGTCGGATGAGCCCTTCAAGTACGACGTGCAGATGCGGGTTCCCGCCGTCGAGAAGGCGCGCCGGCTGCTGGGATTCGAGGCCACCACCACGCTCGATCGGATCCTGGACGAAGTAGTGCCCTGGGTCGTGCGGCAGATCGAGCTGGGGAACATCTGATTCGTGCCGCTCAAGCCCCGTCCGTCGTGGTGCCCGTCTACAACGAGGGGCCGAACATGCGCGCGTGGTGGGAAGCCGCGAAAGCATACCTGCCCGCCGGCAGCGTGGTGTTGGTCGTGTACGACTTCGAGGAGGACAACACTCTGCCGGTGGTCCGAGAGCTGCAGCGGGAAGGGGCGCCCGTGCAGATGCTGCGCAATGCAGGCAAGGGCGTCCTCGGCGCAATGGTGACCGGGCTGCGCGGCGCGAGCAGCGGCCCGGTGGTCGTCAGCATGGCGGATCTGTCGGATGACTTCCGGGCTCTTGCCCCGATGCTCGCGGCCTGGCAGGCGGGCGCGGACGTCGTCGTAGCGTCCCGCTACATGCGCGGTGGACGGCAGATTGGCGGCCCGTGGCTGAAAGGACAGCTGTCCCGCTGGGGCGGCCGAAGCCTCAAGTGGCTGGCGGGCTTCCCCGTGAGCGACGCGACCAACAGCTACCGGTTGTACGATGCCGGGATGCTGAGCGGCATGAGGTTCGAGAGCACGGGCGGTTTCGAGCTCGCCTTCGAGATCACTCTCAAGGCCTGGATCGGCGGAGCGCGCATCGCCGAGGTGCCGGCCACGTGGCACGACCGCGTCAAGGGCCAGAGCCGCTTTCGACTCTGGAGCTGGCTGCCGCGCTATGCCCGGCTGTGGGCTCGGGCGATGGCACACGGGTTCGCGCACAGATGGACGTAACAGGCCTGTATCGCAATCGCTTCAGTCCCGAGGACCGGGCGCGCAAGGCGCGCGTCTGGAATGTCCTCTATCAGCAGGTGTTTGATCGCTGGATCCGGCCCGCGGATGTGGTGGTGGATCTGGGTGCCGGCTTCTGCGAGTTCATCAACGCCGCGCGGGGACGCCGCCGCATCGCGGTCGATCTGAATCCCGAAGTCCGCGAGCTGGCGGGGCCGGGCGTGGAAGCGCGGATCGCGGCGGCGAGCAACCTTGACTTCCTGACCGACGCGGAAGTGGACGTCGTCTTCTCGTCCAATTTTCTCGAGCACCTGGCGAACAAGGAGGAAGTGACACGTACCGTGCAGGAGGCTTTCCGGGTGCTGCGCACGGGCGGGACGCTGATCCTGATGGGACCCAATGTGCGGCTGGTCCCCGGGATCTATTGGGACTTCTTCGACCATCACGTGCCCCTCAGCGACCGCAGCCTGAGCGAGTTGCTCGCCGTCACGGGTTTCCAGTTGCTGCAGGTGCAGGCGCGCTTCGTGCCGTACACCACGCGATCGGCCATTCCCCAGGCCCCCTGGCTGGTGCGGCTGTATCTCGCCATGCGCCCGCTGAGCTCGGCGTTGATGGGGCGGCAGTTCCTGATCGTGGCGCGCAAGGCCGCCGCGGCGCCCGGGCCGCAGACCAAGCGCGGGCCGCAGGCCGACCGCGGGCCGCAGACCAACCGCGTGCCGCAGACCGACCCGGGGCCGCAGACCGACCGCGGGCCGCGCACCGACCGCGGGCCGCGCACCGACCCGGGGCGGCCATGAACCTGCGGCACTTGCCGTTGCTCGCCTGTCCGGCCTGTTCCAGCCCGCTGCGCTGCGCGCGGACGGTGCAGGGCGCCGAACGGACCCTGACCGAAGGCGCTCTGGGCTGCACGCGATGTGGCGCAGAATACCCGGTCGTGGGCGGCATTCCGCGCTTCGTGCCGCGAGAGAACTATGCATCGGGCTTCGGCCTGGAATGGACGCGGCACGCACGAACCCAGTATGACAGTCATTGCGGGCTGCCGGTGTCGCAGCAGAGGTTCTTCGCACAGACTCACTGGCCCACTCAACTGACCGGCGAGCTGGTGCTGGAAGTGGGTAGCGGCTCCGGGCGCTTCACGGAGCAGGTCGCCAACACCGGTGCCACGGTGGTCTCCTTCGATTACAGCTATGCCGTGGAGGCGAACTTCGCCTCGAACGGATCGCGCGAGAATGTGCTGATCGTCCAGGCGGACGTGTTCGCGATGCCCTTTCCGGCCGGGCGGTTCGACCGGCTGTTCTGCTTCGGGATGCTGCAGCACACGCCGGATCCCGCCCGGGCATTCGCGGCGTTGCCCCGGATGCTGCGTCCCGGGGGCGCGTTGTGCGCCGACATCTACAAGGCGACGCTTTTCCGGGCCTTCTGTCACACGAAGTACTACATCAGACCCTTCACCCGGCGCATGGATCCCGATCGGCTGTACCGCCGAGTCGTGGCGTGGGTGGATTTCATGTGGCCGGCGGCCGCGCTGATCCGGCGGCTACCCAAGGGGTCGAGCATCAACTGGCGGTTGCTCGTAGCTGACTACAGCTTTCTCGGCCTCCAGGGCGAGATCCTGAAAGAGTGGTCCTATCTCGATACTTTCGACATGCTCGCGCCACGCTACGATCGGCCGGCCAGGATCGGCACCGTGCGCCGGTGGGCGCGCGAGGCCGGACTGCAGGCGGCGCAGGCCGAGTACACTGCTCACGGGATTGTCCTGAGGGCAACCGCGGCCGGCGCAGCGAGCGCACCGGCGGAGGCGGCCCCACCCGGGCCAACTTGAATGTGCGGCATCGTCGGATTTCAGGGCGACTTCACGGCGGAGCTTCTGGGCTCGATGACGGAGGCGGTCGCCCACCGCGGGCCCGACGGCAGCGGCGGGATCATTCTGCACGCGGACGGCCAACCGACGACCGGCCTGGGTCACCGGCGCCTGGCCATCATTGATCTCTCGGCCGCGGGTCTGCAGCCGCTGACGGTTGCCCCCGATGCCGGCGGTGGCATGCGCACCGGGCTCACGCTGATCTTCAACGGCGAGATCTACAACTATCGCGAGCTGCGCGAGCAGCTTCGTGGTCAGGGACACGAGTTCACCTCGGCCACGGACTCCGAAGTGCTCCTGCACCTTTACGAGCGCGACGGGCTGCAGATGCTGCGGCATCTGAACGGCATTTTTGCCTTCGCCATTCATGACGCGCGCGCCGACGGCCGACCTGAAGGAATACCGCGCGGGGCGCTGTTCATTGCGCGCGATCATCTGGGCGTGAAGCCGCTCTACTACGCCACCACGAACCGGGGCTTTCTGTTCGGCTCGGAGATCAAGGCGCTGCTGCGATGCCCGGATCTGTCGCGCGAGATCGATCCCGTCGCACTCCATTACATGCTCGCCTACCTGTGGACCCCGGCCCCGCTCACTCTCCTCGCGAGCGTGCGCAAGCTGGAGCCGGGAACCGCGCTGGTGGTGCACGAGGGAAAGCTCAGGCGACAGTGGTCTTACTACACAGTCCCGTACTCGGGAACGACCAGCGCTGCGGCGGAAGGGGTCCTTGCCGAAGAGCTGGCCGAGCGCCTGGCCACAGCGGTTCGCAGGCAACTGGTGGCGGATGTGCCGGTCGGTGCGTTCCTGTCCGGCGGTCTGGATTCCAGCGCCATCGTCGCCATGATGCGCCGCGCGCTTCCGGAGCAGCGCATCACCTGCTTCACGGTCGGTTTCGGTCCGGACGGCGCAGCGGATGAGATGGCCGCGGATCTCCCCTATGCCCGCAGAGTCGCTCGCCATCTCGGCGTCGATCTCGAAGAGGTCGTCATCGAGCCGGGCGCCATCAATCGCCTGGAGAAGATGATCGAGCTGCTCGATGAGCCGCAGGCAGATCCCGCGCCCATCAATGCGTGGCTGATCGCCGAGCGCGCGCGCAGCATGGGTATCCCGGTGCTGCTGTCCGGCGCCGGCGGCGATGACCTGTTCGGTGGGTACCGCCGTCACTGGGCGCTCGCCTTCGAGCGGCACTGGGCCTGGCTGCCCCGCGGCGTGCGCCGGGGTGTGCAGTCCATTGCCTCCGCGGCCGCGGGCGGCCGCGCGAGCGGCCAGTCAAACGCGGTTCTGCGGCGCGCGACGAAAATGCTCGCCTATGCCGGGGAGGAGGCCGACCGCAGACTGGTGTCGTACTTCTGGTGGAGCACCGAGCAGGTTCGCCGCGGGCTGTACTCCACGGAATACGCACAGGCGCTCGGGGGCGTCGATACGGCCGCGCCGCTGCTGGAGAGTCTGGCCCGGATTCCCTCGGAGAAGGATCCGCTGCAGCGGATGCTGTTCCTGGAGGCGCGCCACTTTCTGGCGGACCACAATCTGAACTACACCGATCGCGCGGGCATGGCCGTCGGCGTTGAAGTGCGCGTTCCGCTTCTGGACCTCGATGTCGTGGAGCTTGCGACCCGCATACCCTCCGGGCTGAAGCAGCGAGGTCGTCTGGGCAAGGCCATCTTCAAACGGGCGATGGAGCCCTTTCTGCCCCGCGATGTCATCTATCGTCCGAAGGTCGGATTCGGGGCGCCCCTGCGCCGCTGGCTGCGCGTGGAGTTGCGATCGGTCGTGGACGATACGCTGAACGAGGTGGCGCTACGCCGCCGTGGATTCTTTGATCCGGCAGCCGTGCGCTCGCTGGTGAGCTCCGATCGCGCAGGGGCGATTGACGGTGGGTATACCATCTTCGCTCTGATGTGTTTCGAGCTCTGGTGCCGCCGATTTGTCGACGCATAGTCGCCTGCGCAGGCGCAGGGGAGCGCTCGTGATCCGAGGGTGCGCATGAAACAGGTCCTGCAGGAGCTCGGTACCGGCCGGACGGTGGTCGCCGACTTGCCCGAGCCAGGCGCAAGCGACGGCGCGCTGCGCATCCGCACGCGGCGCTCGCTCATTTCCGCCGGCACCGAACGGATGCTGGTCGAATTCGGGCGCGCGGGCTGGCTCGAGCGGGCACGGCAGCAGCCTGAGCGAGTGCAGCAGGTGCTCGACAAAGTGCGGGCCGAAGGCCTTGCGCAGACGGTGGCGGCGGTGCGCAGCAAGCTCGACCAGACCCTGCCGCTCGGCTACTGCAATGTCGGAGAGGTCGATCCGCAGGCAAACGTCGCCGGATTCGCAGCCGGCGAGCGCGTGGTCTCCAACGGCCCTCACGCCGAAGTCATCGCCGTGCCGGTCAATCTGTGCGCGCGCATCCCCGATGAGGTATCGGACGATGCCGCCGCTTTCACCGTGTTGGGCGCAATCGCTCTGCAGGGAATCCGTCTGGCGGCTCCGACGCTGGGTGAGTCGTTCGTGGTCACGGGCCTCGGATTGATCGGACTCCTCGCCGTGCAGCTCTTGCGGGCCAACGGCTGTCGCGTGCTCGGGATCGATCCGGATCCGGCCAAGACGGCCCTCGCGCGCGCCTTCGGTGCCGCCACGGTCGACATCGAGCGCGGCGAGAATGCCCTGGCGGTCGCAGACCTGCTCACGCAGGGGAGGGGCGTGGACGGGGTGTTGATCGCGGCCTCGACCCCGAGCGACGAGCCGGTCTCCCAGGCGGCCCGGATGTGCCGCAAGCGAGGCCGCATCGTGCTGGTGGGTGTGACCGGACTGAAGCTCAACCGGGCGGACTTCTACGAGAAGGAGCTGAGCTTTCAGGTTTCCTGCTCGTACGGCCCGGGCCGTTACGATCCGGACTACGAGCAGGGAGGGCGCGATTATCCATTCGGCCTGGTACGCTGGACCGAGCAGCGCAACCTGGAGGCAGTGCTGCGGCTGATGGCGGCCGGAGCATTGGAGGTGAAGCCACTCATCACGCATCGCTTTGCGCTCGCTGATGCCGTGCGTGCCTACGATCTTCTGGCCAGCAGTGAGCCGCACCTCGGCATTCTGCTGGACTATCCACAAGGGATTGGCGCAGGCCCCGGCGCGCGGACGATCGATCTGGCGCCAGCCCACACCCCGCCAACCCGCACCCCGCCAGCCCGCACCCCGCCAGCCCGCACCCCGCCAGGCGCCGCACCCGGGCCGCCGCTCAGTAAGGCTGCGGGTTCGAGCGCCGCTGTCGCGCCGGTCCTCGCTGTCATTGGGGCCGGGAACTACGCGGCGCGAGTGCTGGTACCTGCCTTTGCGCGCAACGGTGCGCGCCTGTTCGGTATCGCCAGCAGTGGCGGTGTGACGGCGGCGCACGTAGGCCGCAAGTACGGTTTCGACCAAATCACGACCGATACCCAGACACTGATCGCCGACCCCCGCGTCACGGCGGTGGTCATCGCTACCCGACATGACACGCACGCGGCCTTCGTGAAACAGGCTCTCGCCGCCGGCAAGCACGTGTTTGTGGAGAAGCCATTGGCCATCCGCATGTCCGAGCTCGACGAGATCGCCTCCGTCCGGGCGGCCGCGGGTCCCGGATCAGTGCTGATGGTTGGCTTCAACCGGCGGTTTGCCCCCCATGTCGTGCGGATGAAGACACTTTTGCGGAGCGTGCCGGGCCCGAAGACTTTCATCGTCACCGTCAACGCCGGAGGCGTTCCCGCCCGGCACTGGATCCAGGCAGAGCAGATCGGAGGCGGCCGGATCATCGGCGAGGGATGTCATTTCATCGATCTGCTGCGCTTCCTGGCCGGCGCGCCCATTCGGTCCTGGGACCTGACCCGCTTGGGCGGTCCCGCGGGAACTGCGACGGATGACACAGTCAGCATCACCCTGGCGTTCGTGGACGGCTCGGTAGGCACCGTGCACTACTTCGCCAACGGCCATCCCGCCTTTCCGAAAGAGCGCATCGAGGCCTTCTGCGGCGGCCGCGTCCTGCAGATCGACAACTTCCGCAGGTTGCGCGGCTTTGGCTGGCGCGGGCTCGGGGCGATGAGCCGCTGGCGGCCGGACAAGGGTCAGAGCGCCTGCACGGCAGCGTTCCTCGAGGCAGCACATGTTGGAGGAGCGTCGCCGATCCCATTCGACGAGCTCATGGAGGTCAGCCGCCTCGTGATCGCGCTCGGGGAGGCGGCGCGGCGTCCGGTCAGCGCGAGCGATGGCTAGCCTCAAGCTGTTTCTCGACGGCTGGCTCCTGCCGCTGCCCATCAGCCTGATCCTGATCTGCGTTGGCGCGCTGGCGCGACTCGGCGGCTGGCGACGCTCCGCCCGCATTCTGCTCGGCGCCGGCATCGCCATCGCGGTGCTGGCAACTTTGAACCCTGTCGGAGGCGCGCTGCTGAGACCACTCGAGAGGCGCTATCCGGCCGTCAGCGATGCATCGTTGCTCCATCCGCCGCCGCGCTACGTCGCGATTCTGGGAAGCGGATACGCGCCGCGCAAGGGGCTGTCCATCACCGCGGCTCTGGGTTCCGACGCGGTCATGCGCCTGGCGGAGGGAGTCAGGCTGCTTCGACAGGTGCCGGGTGCGGACCTGATCGTCTCGGGAGGCCCGATCAATGGAGACCCACCGGCCGCCGAAGGGTACGCGCTCGCAGCCATTGCGTTGGGAGTTCCTGCAACCTCGATCATTCGGATCGACAGTCCGCTCAACACGGGTCAGGAGATCAGGGCATTGCAAGGGCGCATCGCGGACGCTCCCGTCCTGCTGGTCACCTCGGCAGCCCACATGCCGCGCGCCATCGAGTATTGCCGTCGTTTTGGCCTGCACGCCGTCGCGGCGCCCACCGGCAACCTGACCGATCCAGAGGCGCGTGGAGTGCAGTGGGTCCCGCTGCCATCCGGTGCCGCTTTACGAAAGACCGAGACGGCCTTTCACGAATACCTCGGCTTGCTCGCCCTGCATCTGGGAATCCTCTGATGAGGGCCGGCATCCGGTCGGGAAAGGTCATCGGCGGTTGACAACCCTGCTCCGATACTTCCATACGCTCCGGCATCTCCGGCCCATTCAGATCGCCGCGCGGCTGCGCACTCGCCTGCAGTCTCCTGGGGCGGACACGCGCGCGCCGCCGCCGCGGCGCTCCCTGACCGGCCTATACGAGCCAGTCATCCGCGGTGCACCCTCCCTGGTGGCGGAAAACACATTCCGTTTCCTCAACGTCGAGCGTGCCTGCACCGAAGCCGGGGACTGGCGCAATCCGCAGGCAACCAAACTCTGGCTCTACCACCTGCACTACTTCGACGATCTGAATGCCCGCGACGCCGAGGTCCGCGCCGCGTGGCACACGGCGTTGCTGCGGCGTTGGGTCGATCAGAATCCGCCGGGCGCCGCCATCGCGTGGGAGCCCTACCCGGTCTCTCGACGGATCGTCAACTGGGTAAAATGGAGCGCTCGCGGGAACGAGCTGCCGCCAACCTGTCAGGCCAGCCTGGCGGTGCAGGCGCGCTGGCTCAACAGGCGGGTGGAGTACCACATTCTCGGCAACCATCTGCTGGCAAACGCCAGCGCCCTCATCCATGCAGGACTGTATTTCTCGGGAGCCGAGGCGCAAGGATGGTATGAGCACGGCATGCGTCTGATCACCCGTGAGCTGCGTGAGCAGATGTTGTCCGACGGAGGTCACTTCGAGCGCAGCACCATGTATCACGCGGCCGTCCTGGGAGACCTTCTGGATCTGATCAACCTCGTGCGCGCCGCGGCGGGAGCGCTGCCGGCTGATTGGGCGGTGAGGGCCTCGAGGATGCATCGCTGGCTCTCGGTCATGAGCCACCCGGACGGGGAGATCTCGTTCTTCAACGATGCCGCGTTCGGGCTCGCCCCGAGGCTCGCAGAGCTGTCGGCCTACGCCGCACGCCTGGGGCTCGAGCCGCAAGCCCCGGCGTTGGAGGCTCTCACGCTGCTGCAGCCCAGTGGTTATGTCCGGGCCGCTGCAGGTCCCGCCATGCTTCTGTGTGACTGTGCGCCGGTCGGACCGGACTACCTGCCCGGCCACGCGCACGCCGATACACTGAGCTTCGAGCTCAGTCTGGATGGCCAGCGGCTGCTGGTGAACTCCGGTACCTCTCAATATGGTTCGGACTCCGAGAGACATCGGCAGCGTGGCACGGCGGCTCACAACACGGTGGTGGTGGATGGGCTCGATTCGAGCGAGGTCTGGGGTGGCTTTCGGGTGGCCCGCCGGGCTCGCCCAAAGCTGATCTGCGCGCAAGAGGATTCGCGAGAAATCCTGATCGAGGCGAGCCACGATGGCTATCGACGCCTGTCGCACGGAGGCGAGCACACACGCCGCTGGGCTCTGGAACGCAACTCACTGTCCATCGAGGACCGTCTGGACGGGAAGTTTGAAAGCGCTGAGGCGTATTTTCATCTGCACCCGCAGGTTCGCATCCGCGCGGCCGGCGAGGAGGAGGTGGTACTCGAGTCCGCAGAGAGGATGGTCCGCATGCGGTTCTCGGGGGCGGCCTGCGTCCGGGTGCAGCCGGGGACCTGGCATCCGCGCTTCGGAGAAAGCATCGCCAACTGTCATCTGCGTGTCAGGCTCCGTGCGGGCCATCTGCAGACCCGCCTGCTCTGGGGTGACGAACGGGCATGAGGCTGCTGGTTCTCAGCTTCTACTATCAGCCGGATCTGAGCGCCGGATCGTTCCGTGCCACCGCTCTGGTTCGCGCGCTGCGCGCGAGAGCCGCGCCCGGGACGCACATCGAGGTCCTGACCACGCTTCCCAACCGCTATCGCTCCTTCGAGCAGCCGGCCGAGGAGCTCGAGTCGCAACCGGGGCTGGAGATTCGCCGAATCCCACTCCCGCGGCACCGCAGTGACATTCTGGGGCAGTCGCGCGCCTTCGCCCGGTTCGCGCGCCGCGCCTGGTCGCATGTGGCCGACCGTGAGTACGACTTGGTCTACGCCACTTCATCGAGACTGATGACCGCCACTCTCGGGGCGGCGATCGCCCGCCGCAAGCATGCCCTGCTGTACCTCGACATCCGGGACATCTTCGTGGACACGATTGGTGAGATGTTGCCGCGGAGCGTTTCGATTCCCGTCAAGGCAATCTTCTCGCGGGTCGAGGCCTGGACGGTGCGCCGGGCGAGTCGGATCAACCTCGTCTCGCCGGGGTTTGAGGAGTACTTCCGCACCCGCTATGGAGCTAGCTCGTTCGCCGGGTTCACCAACGGCATCGACGACGAGTTTCTCACTGTGCAGCCGGTAGCGGCGCACGTTCCCCGTGAGGGGCGAGCAACCATCGTGTATGCGGGCAACATCGGCGAAGGGCAGGGTCTGCATCAGATCCTTCCCGCGCTCGCGCACGCGCTGCGTGACCGCGCGCGCTTCGTGGTCATCGGCGATGGCGGCCGGCGCAGGCAGCTCGAGGAGGCACTCGCGCGGGCCGGCCTCAACAATGTCGAATTGCGCGCGCCCATCCCCAGGCCGCAGCTGATCGAGGTGTACCGCGATGCGGATGTGCTGTTGATCCACCTCGGCCGCCATGCCGCCTTCGAGAAAGTTCTGCCTTCCAAGCTGTTCGAGTATGCGGCTCTCGGCAAACCCGTCCTGGCGGGGGTGGCCGGCTATGCGGCCCGATTCGTCCGCGAGGAGATCAGCAATGCGGCCGTGTTCACCCCCTGCGACGCGCAGGCGGCGCTCGCCGCCCTGGGCACACTGCGCCTGGAGGACCAGCCCCGCCCCGACTTCGTCGCGAAGTACGCCCGGTCGCGAATCGCGCTGGCGATGGCCGACGACGTGCTGGCGCTGGGCCGCGCATGAGGCGTGTTCTGGTCACCGGAGCCACGGGCTTCGTCGGCCAGGTGCTGTGCGCCGAGCTTGCGAAGGCGGGCTACACCGTTCGGGCCGCGCTGCGCACCGAGCGCAGTCTGCCCGCCGGCATGCACGAGAAGTCAGTGGTGGGAGAGATCGACGGCAAGACCCGCTGGGAGGCGGCGCTGGAGGGTGTGGACAGCATCATCCACGCGGCCGCGCGGACCCATGTGCTGCGCAAGTCCAGCAACGATGCGGAGCTGTATGCTCGCACCAACGTGCTCGGCACCGAACGCCTGGCTACGGCCGCAGTATCGGCCGGCGTACGGAGGTTCATTTACGTCAGCACCATCAAGGTGAATGGCGAAGAGAGCGCGGGGCCGCCGTACCGGCCCGACGATGAGCCGCGGCCGACCGACCCCTACGGCAGATCGAAGCTGCAGGCTGAAAGGGTTCTTGCCCGAGTCGGCGCCGCCGGCCGCATGAGCTGTGCCATCGTTCGGCCGCCTCTGGTGTATGGGCCCGGGGTCCGGGCCAACTTTCTGCGTCTGATGAGGTGGATCGACCGCGAGAGACCGTTGCCCTTCGGCGCCGTCCATAATCGCCGCAGCCTGGTCAGTGTCTGGAACCTCAGCGACTTGCTCGTCAGACTGCTGGCGCCGGCGGCGGATTCGGGCAAGATCTGGTTGGTTTCCGATGGCGAGGACCTTTCCACGCCCGAGCTGATCCACCGTCTCGCCGGCGCGCTGCATCGACGGGCGCGCCTGGTCCCGGTGCCACCGGCCGTGCTGCGACTGTGCGGGCTGCTGACCGGGACCTCCGACCAAGTAGCGAGGCTGTGCGGCTCGCTCGTCCTGGACGGCAGCGAGACCCGAA
>DASTDD010000020.1:0-3932 GCA_035710545.1 Steroidobacteraceae bacterium | reverse complement strand
TCATGGGATGCCGCGGCCGGATGGCACGCTGAGCCCGACGCAGCGGCCCGAGGCTGACGTCAACATCGAGTTCCAATCACAGGCGAAGCAGGCGGAGGGGGCGCAGAAGCTGGCGTGGGCCTTCTACGCGGCCAACGAGGCGTACGCAACGGACTATCCGGCCAGCGTCGGACCGCACATGACAAATACCGACAGCACGCCGTTCATGGACCTGGTCCCGGCCATCAGCGTGCGCGAAAACGAGCGCGGCACCCAGATCGGGGCCGGGTGGGACCCCCACTGGCACCAACCTACGGATGTCTATGCGACGTTCAGTGATGCGGACTTTCGCCTGGGGCTCAATGCTGCGCAGACCACGCTCGGTGCGATCGGCCGGCTCGCCGGCGTGTCGCTGGCTGTGCGTCCTTCACATTGAGGTAGGTGCACCGAGGAGCTGAGCGCTGCGCCTACCGCCGCGCCTCGCGCGGGCGGACGTCGTGTGGCTCGACGGCAGGGGTGGCCGATGGATCCAGTCCCGAGGAAGCGACGAACTCGCGCGTATTGATGAAGGGACCCTTCTGGCTCTGCGGCACCGGCCCACGCCGCAATTTCCGCCACAGGTCGAAGAGGGTAAGCGCCCCCGTGAGCGCGCCGAGGACGCCAAAATAGGCGCGGGTGCCGAATGCCGCCATCAGTGCGCCGGTGATCGCCGGGCCGAAGGCCGCTGCCGTACCGTTGATGAGCAGCAGCGCACTGCTCGCCGCGACCATCTGGGAGGGGTCCAGCTTGTCGTTGACGTGCGAGACCGAGAGCGAATAGAGCGTCAGCGCCGAGCCCGAGAACAGCGCCGCCAGCGCCAGGAATGCGACGCGTGGCAGCGGACCCAGCAACTCGATCGCAGCTGCCACCGCCGTCGCCAGCAGACACACCGTGGCGATCACGGTTCGCCGGTCCATGCGATCGGACAGCCGGCCGACCGGGTACTGTGTGACCACCGCGGCAAAGATGCTGAGCGCCATGAATTCGGCGACGCCGCGGGTGCCGAAGTCGGACAGCCGCGCATAGACCGGGCCCATGGAGAAGATGATCGAAGAGATCATGCCCGACATGGCCACCGCTACCACTCCGAGGGGGGAGTTGCGGTACAGATCGCGGAAGCGCACCCGCTGCGGCACTGCGGGACCGGCGACCTCCTGGGCCGAGGCGACGATCGGCACCATCGCCGCCGAAATCAGCGCCGATACCAGCATGAACGGGGTGCTGGACTGCGGCCCGGAAAGCACCAGCAGGAACTGCGCGCTGCCCAGCCCGACGTACAGGACGAGCATGTAGATGGCCAGCAGCTGGCCGCGATTGGTGCTCGAGGCCCGATGGTTGAGCCAGCTCTCTGCAACGACGTAGATGCCCGCGAAACATACGCCCGAGAGCATGCGCATCAGCGCCCACGGAGCGGGATGCACCCACGAGCCATGCACCAGCACCGCCACTGAGGCGAGGGCGGCGAGAGTGGCGAAGACCCGCACTGGCCCTACGCGCCGCAGGAACTGCGGCGCCAGGCGGGTGCCGAGGAGATAACCCACGTAGTAGCACGACATGATGATGCCGATGACGATCGTGGGGAACGCCTCGATCGTCGCGCGCACGCCGAGCAGCGTGCTCTGCAGTCCGGCGCCGAGCATGAGGATGCCCATGCCGAGCAGTAGCGGCCAGGTTGCACGGAGCGGATTCACGAGCGGTGGCTTGTTGCGGGGTATGTCAGCGGATGGCAGGCATCATATATCGCGTCGCAGGCACTTCCGACATCCCACCCGCGCGATTGCGACGTACGACCCGGTTGTCGAACGCCGGCCGCGAACGGACCTCATGACTGCCCGACAAGCCGGAGCACAGCGCGCGGCGTAGTATAGATTCGGTGAGTGGAAGTCCCCGACCGCACATAGTTAAAGGAGTGACCGTGTCCTCAGGAATGCGAATGCAATCGGTGAGAGTGCTGCTACTGGCCATGGCCACGGCCATCGCCACCACCGCGGCCGCTGCAGAGGGTGCCGCAGATCCGCTGGCTGCTGCGATTGCCAGCCCCGCCCGCACGGCGAAAAACACCGTCCGCGACAGGTACCGTCATCCGCTGGAGACCCTCAGGTTCTTTGGCCTGCGGCCGGATCAGACCGTGGTCGAGATCTGGCCGGGTCGTGGCTGGTACATGGAGATACTCGCCCCGTACCTGCGCGACCGTGGCCGCTACTACGCGGCCATCGAGGCCGCTGATATCGCCGATGCACCCAAGGAGGCCAAGGACAACGCGGCCTTCCTGCGCAAGCGCATCGCGGATGACCCAGGCGATTTTGGCAAGGTGATTGTCACCGAGCTGCACCCACCGCAGCTCACGGAGATCTGCCCGCCCGGCACCGCCGATGTCGTCCTGACGTTTCGCAACGTCCACAACTGGATTGAGTCCGGAACGCAGCAGGCGCAGTTCGACACTTTCTTCAAGGCCCTGAAGCCCGGCGGCGTGCTTGGCGTGGTGGAGCACCGCGGCGCGCCGGGCATCAGCCTCGAGCAGATGAGCAAGTCCGGGTACATGGACGAGGCCTATCTCAAGAAGCTGGCTGCCAATGCCGGCTTTCGCCTGGAAGGCGAATCACCGATCAACAATAACCCCAAGGACACCAAGGACTATCCCAAGGGCGTATGGACGCTGCCTCCGACACTCACACTGGGCGACAAGGATCGCGCCAGGTACCTGGAGATCGGCGAGTCGGATCGCATGACGCTGAAGTTTGTGAAGCCGCGCAAGTAGCGGCTGCATCCCGTCTCGAGCTCGGGCTTGGGCATCGGGGTGGTGGCAAACGCAACGCCCGCGAACGACCTCACGCTTGCCCGGGGCGAGGACGTTGCTCGTTAATGGCTCGCATAGGCGAGACAACCATGCGAGCCAACCGGTGCCAGCAGCACTCCCTCATAAGGAACCAGCTTCATGATTACCATTTCGGCTTTTCACTGGGTGCCGCTCTTTGCGCGCGGCCAGGTGCGTGACCTGCGCGTGCGCTGGGCGCTGGAGGAAGCGGGGCTGTCGTACCGGACCCGGCTGCTGGAACAGGGTGACCAGAACAAGCCCGACTACCGCTCGCTCCAGCCCTTCGGGCAGGTCCCGGTGTTCGAAGAGGACGGCCAGGTGCTGTTTGAGAGCGGCGCGATTGTGCTGCACATCGGCGAGCGCAGTGAAAATCTGCTGCCACGGGACGCCGCCGCGCGTGCCCGCGCGACTCAGTGGCTGATTGCGGCGCTGAACTCCATCGAACCGTACATCATGAATGTCGCGGTGATTGATCTCTTCTACAGCGATCAGGAATGGGCGAAGCTGCGCCGCGCGGGAGCGGTGGACTTCGCGCGCCATCGTCTCAGCAGTCTCGCCCGGGCACTGGGCGACAAGACCTACCTGGATGGCGAGCGCTTCACGGCCGGCGACCTCATGATGACCACGGTGCTGCGGATCGTGCCGGCGCTCGTCACCGAGCCTCGCCTGTCGGACTACGTCGAGCGTTGTACCGGACGTCCGGCCTTCCGCCGCGCGCTGGCCGCGCAGATGGGCGATTTCACGCAGGCCGCTTGACGGCCCGGCTCACGCTCGCGTCCCGTCATACTGGTTCGCACCGCGGATGATATGGCGGATGCCTGTTGCAAGAGGCCCGTTCCAACACGCATGTCACGGTCGCGGCAGCGTCTCAGTTGGAAAGCCGCGCGCGCGGTTCCGGCACGCCCAACATGTTGACAAGCTATGTTGAAAGAGTAGGGTCACCCTCAGCAAGCGATCGTGTTGGATGCAGGCGCTTGCACGACCGGCTAAGGGAGTGGCCGTGAACAACAGGGATCCAAGCGCGGAACACACGGAGGTGGCATACGCACGCGGCGTAGCGCCGGCGCAGCCGTACCCGCGACACCCGCCTCTCCCGCAG
>DASTDD010000019.1:0-5283 GCA_035710545.1 Steroidobacteraceae bacterium | reverse complement strand
CTTGTCGTGCTCGGGAGGATCGAGCACCGCGCTCCCTGTGTTGAAATCGATGTCCTTCATCTCCGGGCCGCCACCGAAAAGGTGTCCGAGGGCGGCGAAGGGGGCGGTGGCAACCTTCGTCAGCAATCCGAGCACGGCCTTCCAGATGAGCGGGCCGAGCCGGAATTGAGGATTATCCAGGCTCCCGGTCACCGGCAGGTTCACATCGATGACGCCGTTGCGATCCTTCAGCAGCGCGATCGCGATTTTCAGCGGCAACTTGACAGCGTCGGGGCTCTCGACCCGATCACCGAGCTCGAGCTGATCAATCACGAAGCGGTGCTGCGCCGACAGCTGGCGGTTCTCGATCTTGTAGCCTATGTCGACCGAAAGCTTGCCCTTCTCGATCTTGTAGCCGGCAAAGTGACCCGAGTACGGCGTGACGGTGCTGAGCTCCACGCCTTTGAAGCTCATGTTGATATCGCTGTAGGCGGTAGCGGCCAGTGGATTGATCTCGCCCCAGATGTGCACCGGGGCATAACGATCGACTTTGCCCTGCAGCTCGACCTTGGCGCGCGCCCGCGGGTCCGACTTCAGGCCCGTGATCGTGCCTTGCAGTGTCTGGATGCCGACCGCGAAATGCGGCTGAATCCAGAAATCCGAGTAATTGGCCGATCCGTTCTCGATGCGGATGGTATCGATAGCGATCGCCATCTCCGGCGCACCCGCCGCAGATTGCGAGGGAGCGGAGCCCGTCCGCGCGTGTCTACGGGCACCGTGCCTGGTCGACGTTTTTGAGGCCTGCGCTTTCGCGTCAGCACCCGGTGTCGCGCCGCCGGAGTTACTCGTCGGAACAGCAGCGGTCGCTCCGGTGTCCGTGCCCGCAGGAGCGGGTTTTGCCGCCCCGGATTGTGCGGATGGGTCGATGGCCGAGGCCTCGGCGGTGCCGGCCAGGGCCTCGTTGTCCGGTGGTTGCGACGCCGACTTCAAGCGCAGAATCTTCGCAACATTTACCGTACGGTCCGATTCGACGATGACCCGTGCGTACGGTGCGCGAGCGACGATCGAGTGCACATGCAGATCGCGCGGACTGGAGGTGAAGTCGATTCCATCGAACTGCAGCCTGTCGAACTTGATGAAGTCGCGCTTCAGCGCGTTGTCCACCGTGTGCAGCTTCGCGAGCTCCGCACTGCCGGAAGCGCTCAGCTGCCCGCCAGCACCGCGTTCGACATCCAGCTTGGCCGACAGCAGTCCACTGCGGAGTGTCATATCCGTCTGCCGAGCGATGTAGGGTTGCAGCACACTCAGAGCGAGCTGGGCGAGCTCGCCGTGCACCTTGATCGAAGAGTCGGGCTGAAGCTCCGCCCTGAGATCGACCTTGCCCTCGCGATTGACCGGGGTCATGACGGTGACGGTCACGGCCCCCGTGCGCGGCAGTGTGAAGCCCGTCACGTGCGCGTTGAATCCGTCGAGATTCACGGCGACGGCAGGCGACACCTCACGGTCCTCGGCGGAAATCTTGAGTCCGTCCACCGCGATGTCGGGCACGGCGACAGTCCATGCAGCGGGCGTTGCCGCCTCGCTGCCCGGCGGCCCCGGGCCGGACGCTGCCGAGGAGTCCGAGGGGGCTCGGGCTGATGAGGCGGCTGGCGGAGGCGGGGCTGTCGCGGCAGTTGAGGCCGACGGGTTGTCGGAGGCCGACGGGGTTGTCGAGGCCGGCGGGGTCGTCGAGGCCGGCGGGGTCGCGGGCGACACGGCCGGGCCAGCCAGCTCGAGAAGGTTCACGGCTCCGGGGCTCTGCTGCCATGCGTGGATCGAGCCCCCCGTCAGATGAATCCTCCCGATTGTGACGGAACGCTTTGTCAGATCAGCACGCGCCTCCTGAACTTCGAGCTTCTCGAGTCGCACGTAGTCCTCGGCTCCGCCCCTGGGTCGGATACCCAGGTCGGACACGGTCACATCGTGCACGTTGACCGCTAGCCCGATCGGACTGGTCGCGCTGGTGAAGTCATAGTCACCCTGCAGCGAAATGGCACCGGTGGGCAGCTCGAAGTGAACGCTGTCACGAATGTAGTTCCACAACGTGCGCGCCTGCAGGTTGGCGACCTCGAACTGTCCGTGGGAGCTGAGCGGAGCGGCTGACAGGGAGCCCGACCAGCTGAAGCGCTCGCCGGCCTCCGAGCTCGCGCTCAGCGAGTAGGAGCCGCCCTCACGACCCACGGTGCTGAAGTTGCGCAGGTCGAAGTTGATCGGCTTGATCTCCGTGCTGAAGACACTCGGATGGGCGTGATCCTCGAAAGCGACGCTGCCGTCCTGGACACTGAGGTAGTTGATGAACAGTCGCGCGGGCCCCGAGGCGGGTTGGGGCTGAGGGCTCGGCGGGGGTACCAGGTCTCGCAGGTTCAACGCGCCATCCGGCCTGATCACCACGCGGGCATATGGCTGCTGGAGCACGATGCCCTGGAAGTCCGGTCCCAGGTGCCAGATGCTCGCCACGGTGAGGTTCACCATCAGGTGGCGGAAGGCGATCATCGGCTTGCCGTCGGAGTCGGGCAGCGCGAGATCGCTGATGTCCAGCTTGAGCGTGAACGGGTTGAAGCGAATTTCGCCGATTGCGAGGTTGCGGTGGTAGTGCTGGCTCACGTAGCTCTGCGCGTTCGAGCGCAGCAGACGGGGAACTGCCAGGAAGCCCAGCGCGGCGTACAACAGCACGATGAGTGCCACTGGAAGCACGACCCACAGCAGCAGGCGGCGGAAACGCGGCTGGATCATGGCCAGCACTCTATGCCAGGCCAAGAAACTCCTCCAGAACCGTGAGGCCGCGGGTGAAAGCGCGCCGCTGCGCCGCGGTCAGGCAGGCAAGAAGCTGGCGCTCCCGGTCGAGCGCCAGGGGCACGAGCTCCCGGTACATCCGCCGGCCGGGCCTCGTGAGCCGCAGCGCCATCTCCCTGCGGTCATCCGGGCTCGAGGCGCGCTCGATCAGGCCGCGCCGGACGAGGTTGGCGATCGCCCGGCTCACCCGTGTCTTGTGCATCCGCGCGCTGGCGGCAATGTATTGCGCTGTGCAGCCTCGCAACGGGCCAACGGTCGCCATCACGCGCCACTCGGGGATCTCCAGGCCGAAGCGCTCGCGATAGATGCCCGCCAGGTGATCGCTCACGGCCACCGCCAGGCGATTGAGCCGGAAGGGCACGAAGCCCGGCAGGTGTAACGTCCGATGAGCTAAAGTCGCCTGCGAGACCACCCCACGAAATCGAGCCAAAGGCGTGACCCCTGCAAAGTTGCGCACGCAACTAATTGTGCCATGATATGCCCATGAGCGGCTCACACAAAGCGGCGCCGCCAGGCACAGGCGCCCGGGAACTGAAGTTTCAGCAGGGCTTCGGCAACCATTTCGCGACACAGGCCCTGCCGCAGGCTCTGCCGGAGGCGCGCAACTCGCCGCAGCGCTGCCCCTATGGCCTGTATGCGGAGCAATTCTCGGGCACCGCCTTCACCGCACCGCGACACGCCAACCGGCGCAGTTGGCTTTACCGGATCCGTCCCGCGGCCCTGCACGGTGAATTCCGTCGTATCGGGGACGGCCATTTCAGCAGCCGCTTCGGCGAGCTGGAGGCAAGCCCGAACCAGCTGCGCTGGGATCCGCTGCCTGTTCCGGAGGAGCCTGTCGACTTCGTGAGTGGGCTGAGCACGATGGGGGGTAACGGTTCGCCCGAAGCTCAGTGCGGATGCGGCATCCACTGGTACGTCGCCAACCGCTCGATGCACGACCGGTTTTTCTACGATGCGGACGGCGAGCTGCTGATCGTGCCGCAGCTCGGCCGGCTGCTTCTGGCAACCGAGCTCGGCGTGCTGCTGATCGAGCCGCAGCAGATCGCTGTCATCCCGCGTGGGCTGCGTTTCCGCGTGGAGCTGCCCGATGGACCCTCACGCGGCTATGTCTGCGAGAACTTCGGCGCGCCGTTCCGGCTGCCGGACCTGGGCCCGATCGGCTCGAACGGCCTGGCCAATCCGCGCGACTTCCAGACACCCGTGGCGTGGTACGAGGAGCGTACCGGCGAGCTCGAGCTGATCGCGAGGTTCCAGGGGCACTGCTGGTCGGCACCGATCGATCACTCACCGCTCGACGTGGTCGCCTGGCATGGCAACCACGCGCCGTATCAATACGACCTGCGCCATTTCAACACGCTCGGCTCGGTCAGCTTCGACCATCCGGACCCGAGCATCTATCTCGTCCTGCAGTCGCTCAGCGACACCCCGGGGGTGGACGCGGTGGATTTCGTCATATTCCCGCCGCGCTGGCTGGCCGCGGAGAATACGTTCCGGCCGCCCTGGTACCATCGCAACGTTGCGAGCGAATTCATGGGCCTGATCGCCGGCGTGTATGACGCGAAGGCCGAAGGATTCGTCCCCGGGAGCGCCTCCCTGCACAACTGCATGAGCGGGCATGGACCGGATGCGGCCACTTTCGCCCGGGCGGTGGCGGCGGACACGAGCCATCCTCATCACGTCGGCGACACGATGGCCTTCATGTTCGAGACCCGCACGGTAATCCGGCCCACGCGGTTTGCCATGGAGCTGCCGCAGCTGCAGTCAGGCTACACCCAATGCTGGCAGGGCCTGCGCAGCCACTTCACGCCATCCTCGCGCTGAGGCGAATGTGCAGCGGCTGAATGCGACACACGATCCTGCGTTGCGCAGCTGGGTGGCAGCAGCCAATCGCGCGGGCTCGGACTTCCCGCTGCAGAACCTGCCGTTCGCCGTGTTTCGCCGCCGTGGCCGCGAGGAGCCGTGGCGGGGCGGGGTGGCCATCGGCGACCAGGTGTTGGATCTGGCGGAGCTGCACGCTCTGCGCCTGGTGCGAGGGACGCCGGCTGATGCGCTCGAGGCATGTGTCGGCCCGACGCTCAATGCCTTCATGGCACTTGGTGCGCCGGCGTGGTCGGCGCTCCGTGATGAGCTGTCGCGATTGCTGCGCGCGGATACCCAGGAGGCGGGTGCCGCTCAGACAGCGCTCGTCCCCCAATCCAGCGTCGAATATGGGCTGCCGGCCAGGATCGGCGACTTCACCGATTTCTACAGCTCCATCCATCACGCGACCAACGTAGGCCGGCTGTTCCGGCCCGATAACCCGCTCTTGCCCAATTACCGCTGGGTGCCGATCGCCTATCACGGCCGCGCCTCTTCCATAGGGGTCTCCGGACAGACCTTCGCGCGGCCGGCGGGCCAGGTCCTGCCGCCCGGCGCCGAGCAACCGGTCGTGGCCGCGACCCGCCGCCTGGACTATGAGCTCGAGCTCGGGGT
>DASTDD010000018.1:0-10559 GCA_035710545.1 Steroidobacteraceae bacterium | reverse complement strand
CGAGAGGACCTTGGCGCGCAGCGTATCGCCGTTCGCGCGCGTCAGGCCACCGTGGTCGTGCATCCACTGCCCGCTGTCGCGGGCCAACACTTCGCTCCACAGATACGCGTAGTACGCCGCCGAGTAGCCGCCGGCGAAGATGTGCGAGAAATAGGTCGAATGATAGCGCGGAGCGATCGGCGGATAGTCGATCCCATTGTCGTGCAGCGCCTTTGCCTCGAAGGCCGCAACCTCGCCGGGCGGGGGCGCCTGCGCCGCCGTGATCTCATGCCAGGACTGATCCAGCAACGCGGCAGCGAGATACTCGGTGGTTGCATAGCCCTGGTTGAATTTCTGCGCCGCCAGGACCTTCGCCAGCAGATCCGGCGGCATGGCTGCGCCAGTGCGATAGTCGCGCGCGAAGTGTGCCAGCACCTGCGGCTCCCGCGCCCACATCTCGTTGAACTGCGACGGGTACTCGACGAAGTCGCGCGGCAGGGCCGTCCCTGACAGCAATGGGTACTGGACGTTCGAGAGCATGCCGTGCAGTGCATGGCCGAACTCGTGGAACAGGCCGGTGACTTCCTCGAATGTGAGCAGCGCCGGCTGGCCGGCCGGAGGTCGCGGGATATTGAGATTGTTGACGACCACCGGCCTGCGCCCCAGGAGTTTGGACTGGCGCACGAAGCTGTTCATCCATGCCCCGCCCTGCTTGTTGTCCCGCGCGAAGTAGTCTCCCAGAAACAGCGCGAGCGCTCGCCCGTCGGCCTCGAACACCTCGAACACCCGGACGTCGCTTTGATAGACGGGCAGGTCTTTGCGCTCCTTGAAGCTCAGCCCGTAGAGCTCGTGCGCGGCATGGAAGACCCCGTCCCGCAGCACGTGATCGAGCTCGAAATACGGCTTGACCCGGGACTGGTCGAATTCATACCGCCCGGCGCGCAGCTTCTCGGCATAGAACTCCCAGTCCCACGGCTCGAGCGCAAACGGTGCGGTGTGCTTCGCGGCCGCCTCCGAGTCGATCAGCGCCTGCATCTGCTCCGCGTCCTGCTTCGCACGCTCGAGAGCCGCCGGCACCAGCTGAGTGAGCATCTGGTGCACGGCCGCAGGAGTGCCGGCGGACTCGTCCGCCAGAACATACGCCGCGTGGCTGGGATAGCCGAGCAGTGCGGCTCGCTCGGCGCGCAGCCTGACGATCTGCGCGATGATTCCCGTATTGTCGGCGTCCGCCGCAGCGCCGGATCCGGCGGCAAGCCCGCGGTTCCTGGACGCTTTGTAGATACGCTCGCGCAGGCTGCGGTTGGTGAGCTCTGCGAGAGCAGGCTGATTGGTGGTGTTCTGCAGCGTGATCAGCCACTTCCCCGTCATTCCTCTGGCCTGCGCCGCGTGTGCCGCGGCGCCCACCTGCTCGGCTGAGAAACCGTCGAGCTCGGCTGCGCTGTCCACCACGACCGCGCCGTCCCGCGTCGCCTTCAGCACATTCTGCTTGAACCGCGTCGTGAGCGATGACAGCTGTTCGTTCAGCTCGCGCAATCGCTTCTTGTCGGACTCGCCCAGGCGTGCGCCTGCACGGATGAATTCGGTGTGATAGCGCTCCAGGAGCTGCGCCGATTCCGGGTCGAGCTTCAGGGTGCTGCGCTGACGGTAGATGGCCTCCACGCGCGCGTACAACGCTGGATCGAGGAAAATCGCATCGTGGTGAGCCTGCAGCTGCGGCGCGATATCGGATTCGATCCTCTCCATCGCAGGGTCTGTATTGGACGCATTGAGGTTGGCGAACACGCTCGAGACCCGGTCGAGCAGCTCGCCGGATCGCTCGAGCGCCACGAGCGTGTTCTCGAAGGTGGCCGGAGCCCGCTCCCGTGCGATCCGCGCGACTTCCTCCCGCTGCCTGCGCATGCCCGCCTCGAAGGCAGGCAGATAGTCCGAATCGTGGATCCGGTCGAACGGGGGCAGCTCATAAGGCAGAGTGCTGGGTCGTACGAACGGATTGTCGGGCGGAATGTCGGCCATGGGTGTCGTCCTGGATGAGCCGCCAGTAGCGGCAGCGACCGGGCCCAGCGCGACGCAGGCGAGTAGAGCGGCCCACATACGCCTTGGGGCGAGTAGAGCGGTCCACATGCGCCTTGGGGCGAGCAGAGCGGCCCACATCGGCCTCGAGCCGAGCATCATGGGTTTCTTCACGCGATCATCTTCCCATACCGCCGCGGCACGCGGCGAAGTGTTCCCGCGGCGGCGCGCTCTCGTTACACTTCCCCCCGAGCACCTCACCGGGATTTCCATCTTGAGCATCAAGCAGGACTCTGTCGTCAGCTTTCACTACACCCTGCGGGACGATGCGGGCGAGGTCATCGATCGCTCGCAGACCGGCCAGCCCCTTTCCTACCTGCACGGCCATGGCAATCTCGTGCCGGGGGTCGAGAAGGCGCTGGAGGGGAAGAGTGCCGGCGACAAGCTGAGCATCAAGGTCGCCCCCGCGGACGGCTATGGCGAATACAGTCAGGATCTGGTGCAGCAGGTACCACGCCGCTCGCTCAAGGGAATTGCGCGCATCACCCCCGGCATGCGCCTGCGCGCACAGACCGAGGCGGGACTGCGGTCCGTGACGGTGACACGCGTGGCGGGAGACATGGTCACGCTCGATGCAAATCACCCTCTGGCCGGCAAGAACCTCAATTTCGATATCGAGATCAGCGAGGTGCGGGAGCCGACGGAGGAAGAGCTCTCGCACGGCCACGTGCACGGACCCGGTGGACATCACCACTGAGGATGTCACCGCGAGCCGCTCGCGCACAGATCACGCCATGAGAAGCGCGAGGGCAAATTGCGCCACCAGCCGCGCGCGGACCGTGCGCGCCCTGCTGCTGGTATGCCTGACGCTCACGCTACTGGCATGCGCAACGGCATCCCGCGCAGGTCCTTGTCCGCCCGTCCCGGAGTCCGAGAAGAAGGCGATCCTCGAAGTCATCAGTCAAATGCAGGACGCCTGGAACCGGGGAGACTTCCGTGGCTACATGCAGGGTTTCAAGAACCCCGATGTCGTCTTCGTCTCGGGCGGGCGCTTCCAGTCCGGGTGGCAGGGGACGCTGGATCACTACGTCCGCGACTACGGTGCATCGGCCGAGACCCGCGGTAAATTGCGCTTCTTCAACATCCGCATCGAGATGCTCGCGCCGGATGCCGCCCAGCTGATCAGCCAGTTCGAGCTGGTGCGCCCCCAGCACCCCCAGTACGGCATCAACACTCGCCTGATGCGCAAGGTCGGGGGCCGCTGGGTGATTGCCCTCAATCACGTCTCGGCCAGCGAGACTCCGCCGGATTGACCCGCGGCAGCCTTGGGAGCGCTGCAGGCGCACTGTCGGTCAGGGTGGCGACTGGGACTGCGCCACCCACCCTCGCCACAGCGACACGAGCGCCGCCATCAGGGCGGGCCCGAGAAAGATGCCAATGAGGCCGAAGGACTCGATTCCCCCGAGGATTCCCAGCAGTACCCACAGGAAGGGCAGCTTCGCGCCCTCGCCGATGATGAGCGGGCGGACGAAGTGATCGGCGATGAACAACATCACGAAGCCGGCGACGAGCACCCCCACGGCTGCCCCCACGGCGCCCTGACTGAAGAGCAACAGGGCCACGGCCACGAAGGCCACGGGCGCGGCGAACGGCACCATTGCGAATATCCCCGTCACGACCCCGATCAGTATCGGGTGAGGCACGCCGGCGATGGCGTACACACCGGCCATGATCGCCCCTTCCGCGACCGCGACGAGCACGATGCCGTCAACAGTCGCGCGGACCGCCTCGGCTGCGCGGATCAACAAACTCTCCACGGTCGGCCCGAACAGCCTGCGGCTCACGCGCGGCACGTCACGGCGCAAGCCGTCACGGTTCAAATACACGAAATACAGGGTGAGCAGTGTGAAAACCAGCGTACTCAGCCGCCGCAGCAGCCCGATCCCCACCAGTCGAGTCCATTCGTACACGGCGGGCTTGGCCGGGGTGGCCGCCCGGCTCGCATGGTGAACCTGGTCGAGCCACAGGTTGTGGATCCAGTCACCGATCAGCGGCAGCTGCTGCACCCACTGTGGCAGATCGGGAGGTCCACTGCCTTTGGCGGATTCCAGGTACGCGCGCGCCAGCGAGATGGCCTCCCGCACGGCCACCACACCACCGTACACCAGGGGCACGATCAACACGATGCCGACTATGGCCGTGAAGCTCAGCGCGGCCCATACGTGGCGATGCTTGCCACGAAAACTGGCCAGCCAGCGGTCATAGAGCGACGAGGTCGCAATTGCGAGCACCACAGCCCAGCACAGCGCGGCGAGGAAGTGCTGCAACATCCACGCGCCGAGCCCAACCAGCGAGCCGATGAGCGCATAGCGCGCGATCTTCTGGCTGACTGATGCGTCTGGTGTGGACACGCGGCGTCTATGCGAAGGATTCAGTGAAGTATACAGGCGTTATACTCCCGAAGATGCCTCCAACTGCCGACCCGCCCCACATCAGCCCGCGCAGCGCACCAGAATCCGCCTTCGAGCGCATCGGCTGCCCCGATTGTGGCCTCGTGCAGCGCCTGCCCCCGCCCGGGCCCGACCAGGTCGCCGAGTGCATGCGTTGTGGGCGCACGCTCGCCGGGCCAGCGACCGGACACGTGACCGCGCCGCTCGCCCTCGCCGTGGCCGCGCTCCTGCTGCTCGTGCCCGCGACGATCGAGCCGCTCATGGTCGTCTCCACCTACGGCGCGCGGCGCTCCACGGTGCTGCCGGCCAGCGCTGCTGCCATGTGGCATGACGGCTTCCCCTCCCTGGGCCTGCTCGTCGGCGTGTTCAGCATCGTGCTGCCGTTCGTGTTTCTAGCCCTGCTGATCCGGGTGTTGGCCAGCCTGCAACTCGGCCGCCGAAGCGGGGTCGGCCCGGCCTTCAGGTGGACGAAGCATCTGCGCCCCTGGGTGATGATCGAGGTCTACCTCGTGGGCGGATTTGTCGCTTACAGCCGCATCAACATGATGACCTCCGTGGAAATCGGCAGCGGCGGCTGGTGTCTGGTCGCCGCCTCCCTCGTGATGCTCGTGGCCCTGATTCAGCTCGACGATCGCACCGTCTGGCAGATGCTGGGGCGTCCCAGGAGTGCTGCGGCCGATACGGGAATAGTATGCTGCACGGTCTGTGACCTCGCAGTTCCCGTCGCGGCAGGGGAGCGGCATTGCCCACGCTGCCGCGCCGCGCTGGGTCACCGTAAACCGCAGTCCCTTCAATGCACCACTGCTCTCGTGGTGGCGGGGTACTTGTTATATCTTCCAGCCAATGTGCTGCCCGTACTGACAACGGTGCGCCTCGGACACGAGGAGCGGAACACTATTCTGAGCGGCGTCGTCGAGCTCGCCCGGAATGATCTGTGGCCTCTGGCCGTGATCGTGTTCACGGCGAGCATCGTCCTGCCCCTGGTCAAGCTGTTCGGTCTGAGCTGGATGTTGCTGGAGATACGCCGTGGATCGGCGCGCTACCTGATCGGACGCACGCGTCTCTACAGGCTCATTGACACGGTTGGACGCTGGTCCAACATCGACGTGTTCGCCGTGGCGGCTCTGGTGGCACTGCTGCAGTTTGGCGAGCTCACCGCGGTCCACGCCGGGAACGGCTTGATCGCGTTCGCGGCGGTTGTGGTGATCACCATGGTCGCCACCATGATGTTCGACTCGCGGCTGATGTGGGATGCCTCCCGGAGTGGATATGACCGAAGGCCCTGAGGACCAAGCGCCCGAGGAGAAGGAGCCGCACGAGAGTCGTGCGCGGTTACGGCCGCGCGGCTGGTTCGGCTGGGCCTGGGCGGTGCCGGCGGGAGCGGCCGCCGTGCTGCTGTGGCTCGCCTGGAACGCCCTCGCCGACCGCGGGCCGGCGATCACCATCTCCTTCAAGAATGCCGAGGGGCTGCAGGCCGGTCAGACGAAAATCCAGCACCGCAATGTCGATATCGGGACCGTCGAGTCCCTCGAGCTGACCGCCGACATGTCGCATGTCATCGTGCACGCACGCATGGCGCGCGCCGCCAGCGATCACCTGACCACCAATACGCGCTTTGCGATCATCGCGCCGCATGTGGGGGTCGGCGGGATCTCGGGGCTCTCCACCATCGTGTCCGGTTCCTACATCGAGATGTATCCCGGCGACCCGGGGCCCGCACAGCGGCAGTTCGTCGGTCTGGAGACGCCCCCCGTACTGGCGCCCGACACTCGCGGGCGCTCGTTCACGCTGCTGGCGAGCGATCTGGGCTCTCTGACGCGCGGCTCGCCCATCTCCTTCCGCGGTGCCACCGTAGGAGAGGTGGAGGATTACACCCTGCAACCCGGCAGCCGAGGCGTCCGCGTCAGCGCTTTCGTTCGCGCTCCCTATGAAGATCTGGTACATCCGGAGACGCGATTCTGGAACGCGGGCGGTGTGGACCTGACGGTCGGCTCACAGGGGATTCGCATCCGCGCAAACTCCTGGGAGCAGCTGCTCTCCGGCGGCGTTGCCTTCGAAACCCCCGAGGACGTGTTGAGTCGGCCCTCGAGCCCGCCTGCTGCCGTCTTCAGCTTGTACGACAATCGCCTCGCCGCGCAGCGCGCTCCCAAGGGCCCGACTCTCGAGTATGTCGCCGATTTCCAGGGGGAGCAGCGAGGCCTGGGACCCGGCACGGCGGTGGAGCTGCTGGGAGTGGAGGTGGGGGATGTCCGCGAAGCCCACCTTGCCTGGGACGACCAGCATCACACGCTGGTCACGCGAGCCACCTTTACGATCGACCCGGAGCAGGTCCATATCCTCGACATGCCTCGACCCGCCGGCAGCGATCAGCGCGATGCGGTGCGCGGGTGGATACGGACACTGGTCGAGCACGGGCTGCGTGCGCAAGCGAGTTCCATCAGCCTCATCACGGGCCTCAAGATCGTGGCCCTCGACATGGTTCCCGAAGCGCCGCGCGCGAGTCTGGAACAACGTGGGGAGCAGGTCCGGATCCCGACGAGCACCTCGGGTGATCTTGCCGCGGTGTTGCGGGACCTGCAGAGCGTTCTCAAGAACCTCGATCGCGCCACATCGGGCCCCGAGCTCGGCCATGCGCTGCAATCCCTCGATCAGACGCTGACCCGGCTCGATCAGATGACCCGTGAGGTGGAGCCTGACATCAAGTCGCTGGTCAAGAGCTTGCGCGAGACGGCTGACTCGGCGCAGAGCACTCTGAACACCATGCAGAGCCTGATGGGCAATACCGCCCCGTCAGGCACCGATCTGCCGCGGCTGATGCGCGAGCTGACTGAGGCCGCGCGCTCCGTTCGGGGGCTGGCGGACTACCTGGATCGCCACCCGGAGGCGCTGTTGCGCGGACGCAAGGGAGACGACAAGTGAGAGTGCCGATCCTTTGTGCAGCCGCGGCAGCTCTGCTCGCCAGCGCGTGCGCTTCGAGTCCTGCAGTGCGTTACTACGTTCTTACGGCCATCCCTGCGGGAACCCGGCTGGCCACGCCAGCTGACATGGCTCCGGTGCGCCTGGAGCGGTTGACGATTCCGACCGAGCTGGATCGCTCGGAGCTGGTCCGCCGCATGGACGCCACGCGCGTGGACCTGCTGGAGGACGATCGTTGGGCGGCGCCGCTCGATGACATGATCCGGCGGGTGCTGACTGCGGATCTGGCTGCGCGCCTGCCGCCCGGTCGCGTGACCGATCCCAACGAGCCTCCCGGCAGCGAGCACCGCCAGTCTCTCGCGGTGGATATTCAGCGATTCGATGGAGACCCCGCATGCGCGGTGACGTTGCGCGCGGCCTGGGTACTCAAGAAACCCGAGGGCTCGAGCGTGCGCGGGAGCGAGGAGGAACGGATCACCTCCGGAGCCTGCTCCGGCGCTGCCAGCCTGCCGCCCGCCATGAGTCAGGCTCTGGCACAGTTGAGCGATCGCCTCGCGGCGGTCGTCGCCCGTTCCGCCGATGCCGGCACATCGGGCGATGCTCACTGATCGTCGGCGGCGAGTCGGCTGAAGATTCTGCGCATCGCCTCGACCCGGGCGACATAGAGGCTCACCTCCTGATCGCCGCACCGCTGTCCCTCGACCAGGCGGAAGCGGCGCCGCGCGTACACGTCGCCCGTGCCCGCGCCACAAAGATGGATGACGGCGGCCAACTCCTGCTTCTGCTGAAGTGTCGCGTGGCTCAACCCATGCCGCGTGAGCGTATCCGTCACGGCGCGATCCAGGTAAGCCGACGTGAGCTCGATGGCATGACCGGGTATGACGCGCATGTACAGCCTGTTGAACCAACATGACTTCCAGTCGCTCCAGGGTCCATCCTGCGCCACGGCGTGATCGTGTATGCAGTAGCGCCTCGCCTCGGCGAAGGTGCCATCGGTGATCTGGTACATTCCGACCGCGCTCGATGCGGGTCTGTAGAGCTCGAACGGCCGCAAGGTCCACGACCATCGCCAGTACGTTCGCACCACTGGATTGCCTGAGCCTTCCACCTGTGCGAGCGCCGCAAGCAGCTCCGGCGTCATGACCGGCGTCGAGTACCTTTTGAAGGCCGTTCCGTAATCCCCCCAGGTCTCGGCGGGCGTCTTGTAAAGCGCACCACTCACGGGAAAGAACAGCTCCGAAGGCTTGCGCACGACCTGATAGACCCAGTTGATGGCAACCGCGGCGCCGCCCAGGACCAGCAGCAGGCAGGCGAACTGCATGCTGCGGGGCGCCCGGCGAAAAGCCCGCAGCCAGCGCCGGCGCACGGCGGCCCTTGGCCAGGGGCGCCACCGGCGGCTCCGTCGGCGGCCTCGCGCGCCGATGCGTTGAATGGATCCGGCAGCGGTTCGGCGTGGCATCGGGCTCCTTTCCCTCCATCCGGCATGCGCGCCACGTGCGGCTGCCTCGCTCTTAATCTAGCATGCGGTCGGAATCGTCCTGGTCCGAGAGCGCCATGAGTGTCCTGCAAAGAACATTGGCAGTCCTGTTGCTGCTCCTGCTCGGAGCGGCCGCGTATGGCTGGTGGTACACGAATCAGGCCGATGGCACGGTGGTCAGGCCCGGAAAACCACTGCAGCAGGCGGATGCCGCGACCGGAATCAATCAGGGGACCTTCCTCCTGGCACAGAGGCTCGCGCCGTACGCGGACGGCCCGGACGAGCAGCGCCTCGCTGCCTCGGCCGAGCGGCTTGCCGACCACGAGCTGGATCTGGCGTTCACCGCCGCGCTGCGCCGCCTGGAAGCGCATCCGCCCGAGCTCAGCTCCGAGGCGCGCGCGATCCAGGACCGCCTGGACAAGTCCCAGAAGCTCCTCGAGGCGGATCAGGCCAGCGTCACGCGGTTGACCGCCGCAGTGGCTCAGGCGAACGAGGCCCAGAAGAGCCGCCTGCAGGATCAGCTCGATCTCGCTGCCTCTCAGGTGGAGCTCGATAAGGATGAGGTCGACGAGACCAACGAGGATCTGCTGCAGGCCGGCGGCAACCAACATCAGCGCGTCCAGATGATGATGCAGGAGCACGCGGCCGCGCAGACCCACTCATCCCCGGGCGCAAACACCGCGGTCGCGCAGCCTGCGCCTTCCGGCGTCGGCGGACTCGTGCGCGATATTCGTCAATGGCTTGCGCTGCGTCGCAAGCAGGGCTGGCTTCTGTACGCGGGAGCGCAGGCCTCGACAAGCGCCTCGCGCCTGAACGATGACCATAAGAGACTGGCGGCACAGCTGGAGACACTCAAGCAGCAGACTCCGCAACTTGGCGGGCACGCCCCCGCAAATGCGACGCAGGGCGGGGCTTCTCAGCCTGCCGAGGACTCGGCCTCGCTGGTCAAAACGACCCGCCGGATCGCCGCCGACCAGCAGCGGCTGACGCTGCTCGATCAGCGCATCGCGGCGCTCAGTCAGCTCTCCGGCGTGTACGGCAACTGGACGACGGTCAGCGAATCGAAATCGATGGCCGTACTGCACGGCATCCTCTCCGGCGTGGCGGTGGTTGTGGCGACATTGCTGCTGTTGCTGTTTTTGGATCGATGGCTGCAGCGCCTGCTGGGACGCACGAGACTGGACCGGCGTCAGGTGGAGACCTTGCGCAGCGTCACACGGGTCGCCATCCAGATTCTCGGCGTGCTGATCATCTTCGTCGTGATCGTCGGCATGCCCAGTCAGCTCGGCACCATGATCGGGCTGGCGGGCGCGGGACTGACCGTGGCCCTCAAGGACTTCATCGTCGCCTTCATCGGCTGGCTGGTCCTCATGGGGCGCAACGGCGTGCGGCTCGGTGACTGGGTGGAGATCAATGGCGTGAGCGGCGAAGTCGTGGAGCTCGGCATGTTTCACACGGTGCTGCTGGAAACCGGCAACTGGACGGACACCAGCCATCCGACCGGCCGCCGCGTCACCTTCACCAACAGCTTCGCCGTGGAAAAGCACTATTTCAATTTCTCGACCTCGGGCCAGTGGCTCTGGGACGAGTTGCTCGTGCTCGTTCCCTTCGACAAGGATCCGAACATCATCGCCGAGGCCATCCTGAAGGAGGTCGTCGCCGCGACGGAGAAGGGCGTCGCCGAGGCCGAGCAGGAGTGGGGACGCGCCGCCCCGGCCCGCAGGGGC
>DASTDD010000017.1:0-5616 GCA_035710545.1 Steroidobacteraceae bacterium | reverse complement strand
GCAGCCGCAGAAAAATTGGCAGATGCGGCATAGCCGGCTGGGCGGCACTCAGGCCGGTGCCGCCATGGGCGCTGGGGAAACTCTGGGATGCAGGCCGCATTCACGGGACTCGGGTTGCTCCCACCACCAGCGGCCCGCGCGACGGCTCTCGCCGGGCTGAATTGCCCGCGTGCAGGGCGAGCAGCCGATACTGGGAAAATGACGATCGTGAAGCAAATTGTACGGCAGGTGGCGCACACGGATGTACTCCCATACCTGCTCCTCGCTCCACTCGAGCAGCGGGCTGACCTTGTACAGCCCGTGGGCCGCGTCCCATTCCAGCGGCCTGGCCTGCGCCCGCGCGAGCGATTGCTCGCGCCGCAGGCCGGTGACCCAGGCGCGGTAGCCGGCGATCGCCCGGGTGAAGGGCTCGACCTTGCGGATCCGGCAGCAGGCGAGCCTCGCCTCGACACTCTGATAGAAGCCATTCACACCCTGGGAGGCCACCAGTTGCTCGAGCGCGTGGGCGTCGGGATAGAACACCCGGATGGTGCGCTGATAGCGCCGCTGCAGCTTCTCCAGCAGCTCGTACGTTTCCTCGTGCAGCCGTCCGGTGTCGATCGTGAACATGTCGATACCGGGAACGCAGGACCAGATGATGTCCGTCAGGACCATCGCCTCGGCTCCGAGACTGTTCGAGTAAACGACACGGCCGAACTCACCGGCCGCGCTGGTCAGCGTCTGGCGGGTCTGCGCGACCGTGCGTTCGAGGGCCCGCGATAGCCTTTCCCGGATCATGCGCGGAACTATAGCGAGCGATTGCCCGGGCACTGAACGAATGATTGCTTCTGAGCGAATGTAAGCCGGTTATGATCCGGTGACGGCCCGATAACGATTCGATAACGAATTGCGCTAGGCTTTCCGCCATGAAACTGCATCAGTTGCGCTACCTCGCCGCGGTCGCTCAGAGCGGCCTCAACATCACCGCGGCTGCACAAAAACTGCATACGTCGCAGCCGGGAGTCAGTAAGCAGATCAAGCTGCTGGAGGATGAGCTGGGGTTTCAGATTTTCGTGCGTGAAGGGCGCAACCTCACGCGGATCACGCCGGCGGGGCAACAGGTTATCGACCGGGCCTTGCGCATCTTGCAGGAGGCACAAAGCATCCGCGATCTGTCGACCGAGCTGCGCGACGAGGGCAGGGGCAGTCTTTCGATCGGTACCACGCACACACAGGCCCGGTACGTGCTGCCGGATGTGATCCGGCAGTTCCGTGAGCGCTATCCGAACGTGCGCTTGAACCTGCACCAGGGGACATCCGAGCAGATAGCCGAGATGGTGGCCCAGGACCGGATCGACTGTGCGGTGGCCACCGGCTCGGAGCAGCTGTTCGGCGAGCTGACGCTGTTGCCGTGCTACCGCTGGTTTCGCACCGTCATCGTGCCCCGGGAGCATCCTCTGGCGGGTGCGGGGCGCCTGACGCTCAAGGCGCTGGCTGCCTATCCGATCGTCACATACACCTTCAGCTTCACCGGCCCGTCCTCCCTGCACGAGGCTTTCGCGAAGGCGGGGCTGACTCCCAACGTCGCCATCACCGCTCGCGATGCGGACGTCATCAAGACCTACGTACGCCTTGGCCTGGGCGTCGGCATCGTGGCGCACATGGCTATCGATGGAGATGACGAGGACCTGACGGCGATCGATGCCGCACATGTCTTCGCGGCGCACGTGACCTGGATCGGTTTCCGGCGCGGGACGCTCCTTCGAAAATACATGTACGAGTTCGCTCAGCTGCTGGCGCCGCACCTTGACCGCCGTACTGTTGACCGGGCGCATCGCGCAGCCTCGGCCGACGAGGTACGCGAGATGTTCGCCCAGACAGAGCTCCCCGAGCGCTGATCTAATGACGCTGCATCATGATCGATGAGAGCGGTGCGCCCGGCTGGTACGCCACGGTATATCGCGTGTAGGCCTTCAGTGCGCTCTCCAGAGTCTGGCCGGGCGCCAGCTCGAAAGAGTCGAAGCCGCACCGGGCCATCAGGAAGATCAGGTCCTGCTTGACGCCGGCACCGACCGCGCGCAACTCACCCTCGAATCCGAGGCGGGTGCGCAGAATCCGTCCCTGGGAAAAGCCCCGACCGTCCCCGGGCCCGGGGAACTCGGCTGCGACCAGGGCCAGCCGCGGCAGATCCGGTTCGAGCTCCTCCACATTGTCGACCGGCGAAAGGCGCACACCGAGCGGCCCGGGGCGGGCCAGCCAGAATTCGCGGTCCGCGCGCAGCTCGACAAGCGGGATGATGAGCGCCGCGCCGCGGACAGTGCCGGACGCGCCGCGCTCGTCATGGACCTCGCTGAGGTAGCGCCAATCGTCGGCGACGAGCTCACGCCGCCGCAGAATGGATCGCATAGGCGCGCTCCTTGAAGGGCTGAAGGCCAATGCGGCGCAGTGTGTCGACGAAGCGCTCGCCGTCTTCGCGCCGGGCACGATACACCTCGACGAGGCGTTCGATGGTGGGCGCGACCTCCGCCTGCGGCACGGACGGCCCGATCACCTCGCCCAGAGCGGTGAAGCCATTGACCGAGCCGCCGAGCGTGATCTGGTACCACTCCTCACCGTGCTTATCGACGCCCAGGATGCCGATGTGGCCGACATGATGGTGGCCACAGCCGTTCATGCAGCCTGACATCTTGATCTCGATGTCGCCCAGATCGTAGAGATAGTCGAGGTCATTGAATTGCGCCTGGATCTGCCTGGCAACGCCCAGCGTGCCGGCATTGGCGAGGCTGCAGAAGTCCAGTCCCGGACAGGCGATCATGTCCGTCAGCGTACCGATGTTGGGCATTGCGAGCCCCAGGGTGCGCAACTCGCCCCACAGGGCATACAGATCGGACTGCCGGACGTCGCCGAGCAGCAGGTTCTGGTTGTGCGTCACACGCACGGCCCCGAAGCTCAGTCGATCGGCAAGCGCCGCCACCGAGGCCATCTGCGCGGAGGTCATGTCTCCCGGATTGTGCCCGTGAGCCTTGAGCGAGATGAATACGGCCCGATAGCCCGGAACCCGGTGCTCGCGGGTGTTGTATCGATACCAGGCCTGGAACTGCGGCTCGCGGCCGGCGCTCACGTCCTGATTGGGCAGGGATTCATAGGCGGGCGGCGTGAAGTGCGCTCGTACGCGGTCCACTTCGGCGGGGCTCAATCGGGTGGCCGATGCGCGGCTTGCCAGCCATTCGGCTTCGACCTGCTCGCGGAAGCGCTCCACGCCGAGGGAGCGCACCAGAATCTTGATGCGCGCCTTGTGGATGTTGTCGCGGCGGCCATGGCGGTTGTAGACGCGCAGGATGGCCTCGAGGTACGACAGCAGGTCCGGCAGCGGCAGGAATTCACGGATCACGCGACCGATGATCGGCGTGCGCCCGAGACCGCCGCCCACCAGCACCTGAAAGCCAATCGCACCCTCGGCGTCGCGGCGCATGTGCAGACCGATGTCGTGCACCTCGGAGGCGGCCCGGTCGGCCGGCGAGCCGGTGATCGCGATCTTGAACTTGCGCGGCAGATAGGTGAATTCGGGATTCAGTGTTGCCCACTGGCGCACGATCTCGCAGTAGGGCCGCGGATCGTCGAGCTCATCCGGCGCGATTCCGGCGAGATGATCGGCGGTGACATTGCGGACACAATTGCCGCTGGTCTGGATGGAATGCATCTGGACCGTGGCGAGCTCCCGCAGGATCTCCGGCACCTGCTCCAGGCGGGGCCAGTTGAGCTGCAGGTTCTGGCGGGTGGTGAAATGCCCGTAGCCCCGGTCGAAGCGTTCGGCGATCTCCCCGAGCTTGCGCAGCTGACGCGTGCTGAGCAGCCCGTAGGGAATGGCGATGCGCAGCATCGGCGCATGACGCTGGATGTACAGACCATTGCGCAGCCGCAGGCCCCGGAACTCGTCCTCCGACAGTTCGCCGGCCAGGAAGCGCCGGGTCTGGTCGGCGAACTCCGCGACCCGCTGATCGACAAACGCCTGGTCGAGCTCGTCATAGCGATACATGACCAGACTATAGGAGCGCCGGCAGGGCGCACCGAAATACCCTTTGGTTGGGTATTCGGCGCCACTGGTTATGAGCGCGTTACAATGCCGGAAGCCTGTGCAAGACTTCGCCTGCGCAGGAGGAGCTTTCGGGTGCCTGGACTCTACTTTGAGGAATTCGAGGTCGGCCGGCGTTTCGAGCACGCGGTGCGCCGCACCGTCACCGAGACGGACAACGTCCTGTTCAGCACGCTGACCATGAACCCCGCCGCGCTGCATCTCGACGCCGAATACTGCAAGGGCATTCCCTTCGGAAAGCCGGTCGTCAACAGCATCTTCACGCTCGGGCTGCTCGTGGGCCTGTCCGTCTACGATACGACTTTCGGAACCACGCTCGGGAACCTGGGGTGGGAGGAAGTCCGGTTCCCTCGTCCGGTGTTCGTAGGCGATACGCTGCGGGCCGAGACGACGGTCGTGGCCAAGCGGGAGAGCCAGTCGCGGCCCGATTCCGGGATTCTGACCTTCGATCATCGGGCCTATAACCAGCGCAACGAGGAGGTGGCCTCATGCCGCCGCGCGGCGCTGATGATGAAGAGGCCCGCCGCTTGAGCAACCTGGCGCCGGCTCCGGGCGTGCGGCGGGTCGGCACGAGCCCCCCGCTACGCTCCCTGTTGTTCGTTCCGGGAGACAGCGAGCGCAAGCAGGCAAAGGCCGTGGCCGGTGCGGCGGATGTCTTGATTCTGGACCTGGAGGATTCCGTCGCGCCTGCGCATCTGTCGGCCGCACGCGGTCAGGTCCGCGAGCTGCTGCAAGCCCGGTCCGACCGGTCGGCCCAGCAACTGTGGGTCCGTACCAATGCCCTTTCGAGCGGACTGCTGCTCGAGGATCTCACCGGCGTGTTCCCGGGTTCGCCAGATGGCATCGTGCTGCCCAAGGTGTCCTCGGCGGCAGAGGTCTGTGAGGTGTCGGACTACCTCGCGGCGCTGGAGGCACGGGACGGTCGTCAGGCCGGCTCAACCCGCCTCATCGTGATCGCTACCGAGACTCCGCAGGCGTTGCTTCGACTTGGAGAGTATTCCCGGCCGCCGGGCTTGAGTCCCGCGACACTCGCGCGTCTCGCGGGTCTCACCTGGGGATCCGAGGACCTGTCGGCTGCGCTGGGGATCACGCACAAGAACGACCGACAGGGCTCTCTGACATTTACTTTTCAGCTTGCCCGATCCATGTGTGTGTTGACCGCGGCCGCGATTGGCGTGCCGGCGATCGATGGCGTGTTCCTCGATTATCGGGACATCGAGGGCCTCAAGCGCGACATCGAGAGCGCGCGCCGCGATGGGTTCACGGGCAAGCTGGCCATCCATCCCGATCAGATCGAGGCCATCAACGCGGCCTTCCTGCCCGCGGACACGGAAGTCCAGTGGGCGAGGCGCGTGGTGGCCGCTTTTTCCGCCGAGCCGGAGGCCGGCGTGCTGAGCGTGGATGGGCAGATGGTCGATCGACCCCATCTGGTGCAGGCCCGGCGGATTCTCGAGCTGGCGGCTCGGCCGCGAGGCGCGGCCTGAGATGGTGTTCATATAAAGTTCTATAAAACAATATATTATAAATAATTATTGAGATGCTTT
>DASTDD010000016.1:0-51596 GCA_035710545.1 Steroidobacteraceae bacterium | reverse complement strand
CAGGACACCCGGCATAATGGTCCGGGTCGCGATATAGAACCAATAGAAAACGCGAGGCTCAGAAGTGGAACGCCGCCTGCACACGAGGCACCGTGCTCGAACCGTCGTCTATATCACCGTGCCCGGCGGACGCAGAAAGCTTTGTAAGGCCGTCAACCTGAGCGCGACCGGGGTCTTCATCGAGACCACCAACCTAGGACTGCGCAAGGGTCAGCAGGTCGTGCTCGCCTTCGCCATCAATCTGGGAACCGTCACCAAGCTGCATCGGCGAACAGCCGTCGTCGCCCACGTCTCTCGGGGGGGCACAGGGCTGATGATGGAGAGCTACGGAGCAGCCCGGGGCAGCTGATCCGCCTCTGTCTCGAGGCGCGCGCGCGGTACGTGGCGCTGAAAACATTCGATCGCGGCGCGGGCGGCCGGCCCCGCAATCTCCGGACGCACCAGCACCAGATTGAGCGGGACCTTGCGTGAGCTACCGGCCACGAGAGGCAGCGCCCGAAGCTGCCCGCTGCGCAGCGACTCCCCCAGCAGGTGCTCGGGGAGCCAGGCGTAGGCCAGTCCCGCTTTGACGATCGCCAGCGAGGCTTCCATGCTGCCGACCGTGCAACGCAGCTCCGCGCCGAGCCAGCCGTCATCACGCGGATGGCGCACTCCGGAGTCGCGAATCACCGCCTGAACATGCCGGACGAGGTCAGCCGGTGTGAGCGGCCGATTGAGCTGCAGAAGGGCATGATCGGCGCGTGCCACGGCCACGAAACTCACATCCGAAAGCCACTCTCCGAGCACGCCGGGCGGCACGCGCGTCGTCACCACGACATCGGCGCTGCCATCGATGATCGCCTCATCCGCCCCCGAGAGAACCGCATCCGACAGCTGCATCTGGGTATTCGGGCAAAGCTGCTGCAGCTCCCCCACGATGGCCAGCAGGCGCTCGCGCGGAAATGCCTCGTCCACGACCAGCCGCAGCTCGGCCTCCCAGCCCCTCTTCAAGCTCTCCGCGAGCGCCTCGAGATTCCCCAGGTCTCTGACGAGCGGACGGGCTCGCTTCAACAGCGTCTCACCAAGAGGAGTCAACACCGCCCGCCGGCCCTCGATGCGCAGCAGCGCCGCACCGAGGGCTTCCTGCAGACGGCCAACCGCATAGCTGACGGCTGACTGGCTGCGGTGAAGCGCCGCCGCGGCCTGAGCAAATCCCTCGTGGTCAATCACCGCGGCCAGTACCGCCCATTGCTCCAGCGATGTTCGGGCGAGCGTCATGGATCTATCGGATTATTCGATCATTCCAAGCAGCATTTTGCGCTTTTTTATTCAATTCATCGACCTTATCGTGTCTCTCCATAGGAGACACGCATGAACGAAATCCGACGCAGCCACGAACGGGGATTTGCCGACCACGGTTGGCTCAAATCCTTCCACACGTTCTCTTTCGCGGACTACTTCGATCCTCGACACGTCGAGTTCGGTCCGCTGCGGGTCATCAACGAGGACCGTGTACAACCCGGGGCGGGCTTCGGCACACACTCCCATCGGGACATGGAGATCATCAGCTACGTGCTGGAAGGCCAGCTGGCGCACCAGGACTCGATGGGCAATGGCTCAACCCTTCGTCCTGGCGACGTGCAGCGCATGAGTGCGGGCACGGGAGTCCGGCACAGTGAGTTCAATCCCTCCGCTACCGAGCCGGTGCACTTTTTGCAGATCTGGATTCAGCCCGCCAGGCCCGGCATCCAGCCCGGCTACGAGGAAAAGCGATTTCCGGCCGAGGAGAAGCGCGGCCGGCTGCGGCTCATTGCCTCGCCCGACCGGCAGCACGGCTCCGTGCTCATCCATCAGGATGCCCGCCTGTACGCGGGTCTGTTCGACGGGACCGAAGCGGCCACGCTCGCCATAGACCCGGGTCGTCGCCTCTACATCCACGTGGCGCGGGGAGCGGTGCGGGCGAACGACAACTACCTCGGTGCGGGCGATGCCCTGAAGCTCACCGAAATGGAACAGCTGGATCTGCGCGACGGACAAGAGGCCGAGGTGCTGGTATTCGATCTGCCCGGCTCCTAACATCGGCCGACCACCCGCCGGCCGCCGGAATTGCGCATGCTCCCGAATAGCGATGCCGCGCTCCCCAATGCACGCGGTGGCACGCCACTGATGCACGCCCGGCAGACGCTGGGTATCGACCTGCCCATCAAGGCACTTGCATGGGAGGATGCGCAAGGGCGCTCCTGGCTGAGCTATAGCGATCCCGCCTGGCTGGCCTCGCGCCATGGTCTCGCCCCGGCTACAGCCGGGGTCGCGGCACTGCGGGACGGGCTCGCTGCCGTGACCCGGGCTGCCGCGATGCCTTAGACTGTCATATCAATGTCATCCAATACTCAGCCCAGGACGCCGGGTGCCTCCGGCCACCAGAACGGGCGTGAAGTCGAGTGGCAGCTGGCCCCGGAGAATCTCGGCGCCGTTCGTCGCTGGCTCAACGAGCACGACACGGTCGACGGCCTCGTGGTCGAGCCGGCATCGACGCTGCAGCTGCGCGACACCTATTTCGATACGGACGACTGGCGCATCTATCGCGCAGGCTTCGCGTTGCGCATCCGCCTGGAATCCGGGCGGGCGCAAGCGACGCTCAAGTCATTGCACTCAGCCCACTCCGACGTCTCCGATCGGCTGGAGCTGAACGAGACACTGCAGACCGCCGAGACCGCGTCCATCGCGCAATCGGACGGACCGGTCGGCGCTCGGGTGCACGCAGTCACCGGTGCCCATGCGCTGCAACCTTTGTTCGAGGTCCGGACCTCGCGGGAACGATTCTCGGTTCGCAGGCGGGACGAGCAGCACCACCTGGGCGAAATCGCGCTCGATGACACCATCGTGGCGCGGCCACAGGGTGAGCCGCGGACCAGCGTGCAGCGGGTCGAGGTCGAAGCCCTCACGGGGGCCCACGAGCCGCTCCGCGCGCTGGTAAGAGTGTTGCGAAGCGACTGCTCGCTGCAGCCGGTGACCGACACCAAGTACTCCCTTGGCCTGAAGTCGGTCGGACTGGCGCCGGCCCCCCCGCCGCAGTTCTCCCCCATCACGGTCGACTCGACGATGCGCATCGCGGAAGTGGCATGCGCGAACCTTCGTCGCTACTGGTCCGCCTGGCTCGCACACGAGCCCGGTGCGCGCCTGGGAGACGATCCCGAAGCGCTACACGACCTGCGGGTGGCGGGGCGCAGGCTGGACGCCATCCTGCGGCAGTTCGGAGCGCACCTGCCGGCAGCCCTGCGGCAATTTCGCCAGACCCTCAAGAAGGTCATGCGCTCGCTCGGTGAGGCGCGCGACCTTGATGTGGCTCTCGGCGAGCTGCAGGCATTCAGTGAAGGCCTTGTCGAGTCGGACCGCCCAGCTATCGAGCCCCTGCAACGGCATCTGGTGTCGGAACGGCAGCGCGCGCGGGCCCGGATGCTGACGATTCTGGATTCGGCCTCCGTGCAGCGGGACTTCGCGAAGCTGACGCAAGTGCTGACCGAGCCCTCTGCCGCTGAATCGACCCCCGCACCGAGCACGGCCGATCTGGCTTCGCAGATGGTCCGCGCCCGCTTTCGCAAGATGCGCAAGCGCGCCGACCGGCTCGGCGGGCACTCCTCGATGGAGGACTATCACGCCGTTCGCGGCCGGGTGAAGAAGCTGCGCTACGCTCTCGAGGCGGTCGCCGTCATCTATGGGAAACCTGCCGATGACATGCTTCGGGCCCTGCGAAGATGGCAGGAGAGCCTCGGTGTCCAACACGACGCGCACGTGGCGAGCCGGCGATTGCAGACCCTCGCGGCCTCTCCGCCGAAGGGCCTGCCGCCCGAAACCCTGTTCATGATGGGACGCCTCGCCGAGCACTACGCCGTTTCCGCGGGCAAGGCAGGCAAGCGCTTCGCCAAGTCCTACCGGAAAGTCCGGGGCCGCTGGAAGGCGCTGCGACAGAGGGCGCAGTCACTGGCCCCGCCGGCGGCGCCCGAGCTCGTAACACCGCCGGATGCGCGGCAAGCGGCGGCTCCAGCACCTGATCCCTCCCACCCGGAGCAAGCCGGCCTCGCAGGCTGAGACAGCCCGCGAGGCAGCGACCGGGACCATGGAGCTGTTGATCGTTCGGCACGCGATCGCCTTCGAGCGGGACCAGCATCGCTGGCATGAGGACGCCGAGCGGCCCCTCTCTCCGGCCGGCATCCGGCGCGCGCGCAAGGCAGCGGCCGGGCTGCAAGAGCTGGTCCGATCGCCCGACCGCCTCCTCTCGAGCCCGCTGCTGCGTGCCAGGCAGACCGCACGAATCCTGAGCGAGGTCGCGGGATGGCCGGAGGCGCAGGAATGCCGCGAGCTGTCCCCCGGTGAGCTCCCCGCGGCGCTCTTGAATCTGCTGCGGCAGCAGCGCAGCAACCTCGTCGCAGTCGTCGGCCATCAACCCAGCCTCGGCCTGCTGCTGGCCACGTGCCTGCTCAGCGACTCCGGCGCTTTGCCGATCGAGCTGAAGAAGAATGCCGTGGCGTGCATCGCCTTCAAGGGTGCGCCACGACCCGGCACCGGCGCGCTGAGATGGCTTGCAACACCGCGCATGCTGCGCGCTCTGCGTCACCGCTAGGGCAATCGGACACGCATCGCCTCAGAGCCCCGCGGCCTCAACTGCCGAGTGCGCGCAGCCACGACCACACCAACAGTGCGAGCGATACCAACCCCGCGGGCCATTGCGGCGACCTGCCGAGTAGGCGGGTGAGCGGCCGCCAGGCCGCTGCCACGCCCAGAAGCAAGCCGATCGTAAAGCCCAGCGCGTGAGCGACGATGTCCACTTCGGTGCCGCTCGTCCCGGGCGGCTGCGTCGCCTCGCCACCCCCCGCGCCGGTCCATCCCAGCAGGACGACTCCCGCAACGAGCGGACCCCAGCGTACGGCCCAGCGCTGGGCAAACCGATAGCGCGTGGCCCAGGAGTAGGCGGATAGCAGACCGAGCGTGGTGAACACGGCGGTCGAGGCGCCCACGGCACGATAGTCCGGAGGGCCGAACCAGGCCTCGAGCCAGTTGGCCGCCCCCGCTCCAAGCAAAACCAGGAGCCAGGTGTTACCCACACCGATCAGCCGCGCCGCGAGATACCCAAACCAGACTCCCGCAACCGTGTTTGCAGCCAGATGCGCCCCATCCACATGCAGCGTCAGGGCTGTCCATACTCGCCACCACTGTCCGCTTTGCACACGGCGGGCATCGAGCTCCCCGACATCGAATGCGTCGAGGCGCCACAGTCCGTTGGCGACAGCGATGGCCACAATGAGTAGAACCGCCGCGTAGGCCGCACTTCCCAGCGAGGCTCCGGCGTGCAACGGCGGCGACGGGAGCGGTGCGGCGGCGGCCCTGCGTTGCATCTCGATGGCGTACTGGCGCAGATGCGCCAGCGCTTGTGCGCTGTCCGGTGGGTCTACGTGCACCAGGAAGTCCGCGCCTTGCGCCGTGATCGTCGAGGCGATGCCGACCGCCGCGAGCACGAAGACCCGCTCGTCGCATTCCGCGCGCCGCGGCGAGCGGAAGATTTCAACACCGGCATCCGGCATGATTTAATTCCCTCGTGCCGCAGCTTAACAGGCGATCCTCGACCGCACTTTCCGTCGCCGTGCTGCTGTTGGCGATGGCCTCCTTTCAGTCGGGCGCATCGATCGCCAAGACGATGTTTCCCCTGGTGGGACCGGCCGGCATGGTCACGCTGCGGATCGGCTTCGGAACCCTGATCCTGTGCCTCGCGCTGCGGCCCTGGCGGGCACGGATCACCGGCGAGAACATACTTCCACTGCTGGGCTATGGAGTCTCGCTCGGCGCGATGAATCTTTTCTTCTACAGCGCACTCAGCCGCATCCCCCTGGGAATCGCCGTGGCGCTGGAATTCTCCGGGCCGCTCGCGGTCGCGGTGCTGACCTCGCGCCGGGCCGCGGATTTCGCTTGGATCGTGCTGGCCTGCGGCGGTCTGCTCCTGCTGCTGCCTTGGGCGCAGGTCGGTCCGGCGATCGATGCCCCGGGAGTGCTCTACTCATTGGGCGCGGGAGCGTGCTGGGCTCTCTACATTGTGTTCGGCCAGCGGGCCGGGGCACATCATGGCGCGCAGACTGTGGCTCTGGGCAGTCTGATCTCTGCGCTGTTCGTGGTCCCGATCGGAGTTGCCAGCGCAGGGGCGGCACTGCTCTCGCGCGAGGTCGTGGTGCCCGGTCTCGCCGTGGCGATCCTGTCGACGGCGCTGCCGTACTCCCTGGAGATGTTCGCGCTGACGCGGCTGCCGGCCCGCACATTCGGCATCCTCATGAGCGTCGAGCCGGCCTTCGGCGCGGTGCTGGGCTTCGTCTACCTGCGCGAGCGGCTCACGAGCGGCCAGTGGACCGCGATTGCTCTGATCATCGCCGCTTCGATCGGCACGGCCACCACCGCGCCGCAGAAGGTTGCCGTGCCCTCTGACTGACCGGCTTGCCGCCGCTACCGCCGACGTCGGGCCGCGGTCACCGGCACGATGTCGATGCTCGCGGAGCCGGGGTCGAAGACGATCTGTGCCTCGCCCGCCTCGAGTTGCCGGTATATCTGCGCAAGTTTCTGCTCGAGCGAGGCTTCCCGCTCGCCGTAATCGGTCCCCTCGCGCAGTACGAAGGACTCCACCACGCGCCGGAGCGTCTCTGCCGGCAGCTCGGTGTGTGGCACGAACACCGGTTCCGATCGATCCTCGCGCGGCTCGTCCGATCTCAATTTTTCGCCCAATCCCGCTTCCCGGTGGGCAACAATATCGCATTTCGTGCCGGCGCCCCGGGGAGAGAGCTTGCAGTCCATCATCAGTGTCTCGCGTCTGACCAAGACGTATGCGGGCGGTTTTCAGGCCCTGAAAAGCGTGGACCTGCAGATACGGCGGGGTGAGATCTTCGCGCTCCTCGGTCCGAACGGAGCGGGCAAGACCACGCTGATCAGCATCATCTGCGGCATCGTCAATGCCACCAGCGGCGAGGTGCTCGCCGACGGCCACGACATCAAGCGCGACTTTCGGGCGGCGCGATCGAAGATAGGCCTGGTTCCACAGGAGCTCACCACAGATGCATTCGAGAGCGTCTGGGACACGGTCACCTTCAGTCGCGGGCTGTTCGGGAAGGCCCCCGACCCGCTCTACCTCGAGCGGGTGCTGAAGGACCTGTCTCTGTGGGAGAAGCGCAACGCCAAGATTCTGACACTCTCGGGCGGCATGAAGCGGCGGGTGATGATCGCCAAAGCGCTTTCCCATGAGCCGCGCATTCTGTTTCTCGACGAGCCGACGGCCGGTGTCGACGTGGAGCTGCGGCGTGCGATGTGGGAGATGGTCCGCTCGCTCAGAAGCAACGGCGTCACCATCATTCTGACCACCCATTACATCGAGGAGGCCCAGGAGATGGCGGACCGGATCGGGGTCATCCACAAGGGCGAGATCATTCTCGTCGAGGATAAGACGGTCCTCATGCGCAAGCTCGGCGGCAAGAAGCTCACATTGCAGCTGCGGACCGCGTTGCCGCAGGTCCCCCCCGAGCTGGCCGACTCGCAGCTCGAGCTCTCCGGCGATGGCACCGAGCTGGTCTATTCGTACGACACGCAAGGAGAGCGGACCGGCATCACGACCTTGCTGCGGCGTCTCGCCGATCTGGGCATCGCTTTCAAGGACCTGCAAACCAGCGAGAGCTCGCTCGAGGACATCTTCGTGAGCCTGGTGAGGTCGCGCCGATGAACTTCCATGCAGTCCGCGCCATCTACGGGTTCGAGCTCGCGCGCACCTGGCGCACTCTCTTCCAGAGCATCGCCTCGCCGGTCCTGTCCACCTCGCTCTACTTCATCGTCTTCGGTGCAGCCATCGGCTCGCGCATGGCGCACATCGGTGGCGTGAGCTACGGCGCCTTCATCGTTCCGGGCCTGATCATGCTCTCCATACTGACGGAGAGCGTCTCGAACGCATCGTTTGGCATCTACATGCCCAAGTACTCCGGGACGATCTACGAGATCCTGTCCGCGCCGATCTCCACGCCGGAAATCGTGGTGGGTTATATCGGTGCGGCAGCGACGAAGTCCGTGATCCTCGGAACGATCATCCTGCTGACGGCGCGCCTGTTCGTGGTGTTCTCAGTCGCACATCCGCTATGGATGATCGCCTCGCTGATCCTCACTTCGGTGACCTTCAGCTTCTTCGGCTTCCTCATCGGCGTGTGGGCGGACGGGTGGGAGAAGCTGCAGATCATCCCACTGATGATCGTGACCCCGCTGACATTTCTCGGTGGCAGCTTCTACTCGATCGACATGCTGCCGCCGCTGTGGCAGAAGATCGCGCTCTTCAATCCGGTGGTCTACCTGGTGAGCGGCTTCCGCTGGAGCTTCTACGGAATCTCGGACGTCAACATCGTACTCAGCTTCGGCATGACGATCGTGTTCCTGCTGCTCTGCATGACTGCGGTGCAGATCATGTTCCGCACCGGCTACAAGCTGAAAGCCTGACAGGCCGCGAAAGGGGCGCCGACGGCCACCGGCGGGTTGACTAGGAGTTCTCGTCGGTCGGGTAGCCGATCGAGCTGGCGGGAATCATGATCGTCGGCGAATCGTCTTCCTCCTCCAGCGCAGGCACCATCACGGTCTCGGAGCTCAGCTGCGGCTCGAACGGCTGCTGCGTGCGCAACCGCTGCAAGGCGAGCTCCGCCTCGATCGGCTCGCTGAAGTAGTAGCCCTGGCCGAAATCGCAGCCCATCTCCTGCAGGGCCTTGGCGGCGGCCTCGGTCTCGATGATCTCGGCGATCGCGGTGAGATTGAGACTGCCGGCCATCTGCACCATCGCCGCCATCATGCCCGTGTTGGCCTGGTCGGCGCCGCCGCGGTTCACGAACGGGCGGTCGATCTTGACGAAGTCGAACGGGAACAGCTGCAGATAGCTCAGCGAGGAGTAGCCCGTCCCGAAGTCATCGAGCATGAGTTGGATCCCCATGCCGTGCAGCCGGTCGAGCGTTTCGCGCGCAGCCCCGACGTTGCTGATCAGGGCCGCTTCCGTCAGCTCGAATTTCAACAGGGACGGCGGCAGCTGCGTCTCTCGCAGCAGCGAGGCGACGTAGTCGCCGAGGCCCGGATCGCGCACCGCCGTCGGCGAGAGATTCACGCTGATGAAGAAGCTCTGGTTGGCCGGCAGACGCCGCAACCATTCGCCTGCCAGCTTCACCACCCTGAGGATGATCCAGCGGGTGATGGGCACCATCAGGCCGGCTTCCTCGGCAATGCGCAGGAACCGGTCGGGTGGCAGCACACTCTCCACGGGATGCCGCCAGCGCAGCAAGGCCTCCGCGCCCACCATCCGGTAGCTGCGCAGATCGACGACCGGCTGGAACAGCAGCCGCAGCTCGTGCTTCTCCAGGGCGACGTGCAGGTCGGCTTCCAGGCTGACGAGGTTCGCCGCCTGTCCGGCCATGCTGGGGGTATACAACACGACCTTGGTCGCTTCCTGCCTCTTCGCCACCGACAGCGCGATGTCTGCTTCGCGTACCACGTCCTCGGCGCGCTGTTGCCCCGTGTCCATGCAAGTGAGCCCTACCGTAGCTGTCACGACCAGCCGGTGGCGGCGCAGCTCGAATGGGGATCGCAGCTCATCCTGTAGTTGTGCCGCGATGTTGAGCGCGGCTTCGGTGGATGCCACATCGAGCACCAGCAAGGCGAACTGGTCGCCCCCCCAGCGCGCCAGCACGCCCTCGAAAGCCTTGGCCGCCTTCTCGAAGCGGCGTGCGGCCTGCACCATCAGCTCATCGCCTGCGGTGTGGCCCAGCATGTCGTTGATGAGCTTGAACCGCGCAATGTCCACGATGATGACCGCGATCCGCTGACGTCGCTTGGTGCGAACCTCGCGCAGCGCCCGATCGAGCTGATCCATGAAATAGCGACGATTCGGCAAGCCGGTGAACGCGTCGTGAAATCGCGCGTGGTCGAAGGTTTCCTGCAGGCTCAGCCGCTGTTGCATCTCACTGGCGAGCTGATGATGGATCGTCCGCAGGCGCCGCCGCGCCGCGGCCAACGCCGAACGCGACCGCTCGAGCGCATGGCCGAGATCGTGGGTGCCGAAGGCCAGCAGCCAGGCGAGAAAGGCCAGCAAGCCGATATCCGAGGCCAGCTCGGTGGCGGGGTACCAGCCGGCGTGCGGCTGGATGGCGAGCTCCAGGTAACTGCCGGGAATGGCCGGTGTGACCCCACCGGGCAGCGGAATCCTTGCATTGACCGGATCCGTCAGGGGGTCGGTGACCGAGCCGACGAAGATGCGGGAGCGGGCGCTGCGTGGCTCGACCTGGGACAGCGAGAACTCGTATCCGAGGTCGACCAGCCGAGCCAGGTGGCTGTCTGCAATCACCTCATCGAGATCAGCGTACGCCACGGCCCAACCGCGGGTCTGGGGCTGCTGCTGCGCATCGAGCACGACGACCGGGACGCGGGTGGCCAGCAGCCACACGCTGCCGAGGCGCATCGGACCTAGAAGCGAGGAACCGGGCACCGAGCGCGCGGACTCCGCCGACTCCCACTCGCTCGAGATTCCGCTCGCCGTCGCCATTTCCGCCCGGCGGGCGCTCAGCACCTTGTCATCCGTGGTCATCCAGAAGGTCTTCGTGGCCAGCGGCACCGAGGCGAGGGTCGTGGACGGCCCGGAGCTCGAGAGGACCTTGTTGGCCAGCGCGGCCTGGTGCGCCGAGTGATACGCCAGATTGGACAACTGCGGCTCGATCTTCCTGACGAATGTGGCAGCGACTCCTGCCGCGCTCTCCCGGGCTACCGCCGAATGATGCTGCACGCTCAGGTAGATCAGGCGCGCCCCCGCAGCGAGCACGACGAGCAGTACCACGGCGGTGGGCAGCGAGCCGAGATCACGTTTGCGGGTCAGCCGACTCACTTCCTGGCACCCACGTGGTAGATCCAGCTGACGGTGCCGGTCAACTTCGTGCTGTTGCGCACAGTCTGCGGTAGCGGAGAGATTTCGGTATCAATGAAGGAGCCGCCTCGCAGATAGAGATAGTCCGCGAGCACGGTGACTTCACTACGCCACTGCGGAAGCGGGATGGCCAGACCTGCATAGCCCTCCCGGGTCGGGCGCGGCGGCAGTACCGTCTGTACGCCCAGCACGATCGGAGAGACGGTGCCCCACGCCCCGCCGGCCAGAAAGTTCACCCTCGAGCCATAGACGTCGATACGCACGGCCGGCAGGCGCGTGCCCAGGTTTCCCCCGAACGAATAGGAATAGGAAGCCTGCATCTGGAAATGCGGGTTCACCAGGTACGACAGTCCGATCTTGGGGAGATTGCCGTGCGTGGTCTCTACATTGATCTGTTTGTCTTCGACCTGGAGGCTGAAGCGATGGTAGTACGTACCGGTCACGGAGAGTGCTTCGATAGCGTAGTTGAAGTGCTTCCCGTTGTCGGAGCCCGCTCCCTCGTGGGCCTCCCCCGCAAAGGTGTACCGCTGATCGCCCTGTCCCCTGGACAGCGCCCCGTTGAGCGTGCCGAACGTCCAACGCGACACGCCTAGTTTCTGATGCTCGGCGGCGACCCCCATGACCGCATCCGGATCGAAGTTGTGCAGCCAGCTGAGCGAGCCCCCATAGCCTCCGTCAGTACCCGTTAGAGATGCGCCGTTTGCGCTCACGCCCAGCCGGTCCTCGGAGGCGAATACCGCGCTCGGCAGCACACCGAGCGCAGTCAACACGAGCGCTCCGGTTGTAAGGCGCCTCATCGCACCTGCCCCAGAGTCGTCGTGACCATCGTGGAGCCGGTTCCGAACGGATCGGCCGTGCCCGCCTTGGCCACCGGCAGGAACGAAGCCGTGAAGATGCGCTCCTCCTCGCCCATGAGGGCGATGGCCGAGCTCGTCACCTGATAAATGCGCGGACCTATCTCTAGATGCATCTTGCGTCGCCCCGTCAGTCCTGGCTCCCACCACCGTAAGCCGCCTTCAGACTGCGGCAACAACTCGCCCGCGTCCATTCCGACCTCCGCTCCCCCAAACAGGGCGAGCGCGGGTTTGTTGAACGCGAGCACGCGGCCGCGGGCGTCGATGACCACCGCGGCGTATTCGGATGTATCGAGCACGGCTTTGAGGCAGAAGACCTCGGTCGCATCCTCGATCGTCAGCAGCGCGAGACGCCGACCCTTGTGCGCCACATGCAGAACCCGTATCTGCGTCACTCGCAGCTGGTCCTCGATGCGCAGGAAGGTGAGAGGCGCACCACCGTCGGAGCCGACGATCAGCTCCTGCACGATGTCGGGATAGGAGAACTGCAGCGCCTCGAAGAGGTTGCGGCCCTCGAGCGGAATTTCGCCGGTGCTCAGATAGGCGATCGCAAAGTTGCTGGAGGCAACCACTCGCAGCGTGTCCGGATCGATCAGCAGCGCCGGCAGCGGCAGTCGTTCGATGAGGTCGGCCCAGAGCTCCTGACCGCGCTCCGCCTCAGTCCGCGCCATGACGATGTGCGCGTTGAGGCGCTCGAAGATCGTGCCCACGTACTCCGCGGCCACCGCGCAGGCGAACAGCACGATCGCGAATACCTCGAGCAGGACGAGCAGGTAGCTGGAGGGGGCGTAAAAACCGGAAAACGACGACTGCGGGGCGGCATTCTGCTGGCCGAACAGCCAGGTGAGCCACGCATCGCTCCCGATCAGGCCGCTCGCGTACCAGCGCAGCTCCGGCGCCTGGATCAGCGCCACCACCCCGACGACCAGCACGCTGACCGTCGCGATGAGATAGGGATGCCAGCGCGAGAGAAAGATCGCCCCGATGACCGGCAGGGCGAACACCGTCAGATACATCGGATTCTGCAACGCACCGACGTGCTGCCAGATGAACCCGATCAGGATCACCCCGGCCACGTCCAGGATGGTGAGGCCGCGGTCGCGCCAGCGGGTCGGCGAGTGTGTCGGTGAAGCCAGTATCGTGAAGGCGATGTGAATGCCGCCCAGGGCCAGCAGTCCCCAGCTCGCGCTGCCCACCTGCACCTCGAAACCGCTGGAGAGCCAGGGGACGACGGTGGCGACCAGAATCGCCACGATGGTCAGCAGCCAGATGTCGTCCAGCAGATGTACCCGCGGGTTCTCCCAGACCGGGCGCGGAATCAGCTGTGTGCTATCAACGTTGGGCCTCACTCCCTCTCCCTGTCAGCGCAGCTTGGGCGGCGCCATCGCGGTCGCAGTGCTGCTTCTGCTGACCGGACTGTTGCCGAAGTTATTGTTGTCCAGGAAGGGTTGCGACTGCACCTTCTGCCCGTTGGGCGGCTGGAAGTCCTCGACGTGCAGCGCGAAGGCGTGCGGGCGCAGGACCTGGTTGCGCCGCAGGATCGGCGAGTCGCCGATCACGTCGATGCCGTTGAATTTCGGCTCGATGATGGTGTTGTCCACGGCCGTGCTCACGCCGTGGGCATCGCCGAGAACGAAGGCCAGACCGTAGCCGCAGTTGTGCAGGCGGTTGGACCGCACCAGCGTGTTGGACGAGCCGCGCACCATGACGCCGTAGGCCGTGAGTCCCTCGAGCTCGTTGTCGTCGATGACGGCACCGCGCGCGTTCTCGGCGACGATACCCATCGATGCGCCCCCGTTGATCCGGTTGCCCCGCACGACCGCGCCGGCGCCCACCACGTGCACGTCGGCCTCGTGAGCGTTGACGAAGTCGTTGCGCTCGATGAGCACGGGGATGTTCCCGGCAACGACTCCCGTGCCATCCTCGGTGAACTTGTTATCGTGGATCCCGATCACATCGTCGTGGGAATCCGGCGCGCTGCGCACGGCCCACAGGCCCGCGTCCTTGTCCTCACGGAATTCGTTGTTGGCGACCGCCGAGTTGTGCCCGGAGGCCCCGAAGCGCACGCCGAGGCGGTCCTTCACGAAATGATTGTGCTCGAGCAGCGTGTCGCTGGCATTCTCGGCCACCTCGACTCCGACGTCGCAGGACTCGATGGTCGAGTTGGAAAGCTGGAAGTGCACCGCGCGCACCAGAACGGCCGCCGCGGGGCAATGGCTCACGGTGATCCCCTCCACGATGGTGTTGGGACCCGAGACATCGAGCACGGCGCCGGAGCCCAGCGACTGCGCATCGATCGTCGTTCCCGAAGGCATTCCCGTGACCTTGACGCCGTGGCCGTTGACCAGAGCGGGCAGGGTCGTCTCCACATGGACCGTCGGCACCTCGATCGACACGCTCGTGGGGCCCGTGGCCGCCGCTACGATGAACAATGCCTCGCGCAGCGTTCCCGGTCCACGGTCGCCGTCGTTCGTGACGTGCACCAGGACAGTCTTCTCGGTCGCCGGCCGCAGCTGGGCACGGCGGGTCTCATACCAATGACCCAATGCCACGATCACGCCCAGCGCGACGAAAACGCCGATGGCAACCATTGAGCGACGCCTAAGGGCCATGGTCTGTACCCCCGATTCTTTGTTCTAACACAAACACCGCGTGCCACGACCGCCTGACGGCTGTACGACCGAACAGTGCGTTGAGCGGAAGGGACAGCGCGGTTGCGAGCGCCATGAGCCCCAGCGACAGCGCGGCCGGCAGCTTGCGCACGTACGGCAGAAGCTGGGTCCTGAACGGCGCCGGATCGACCCCCGTCATGGCGCGCAGCTCCAGACCACACTCCTCGAACAACTCCAGATACACCGAGCGCGGTCGCGCCCGGAAGATTGTCGTATCACAGCGCTCCATCAGCGCGGACGGCGCGGCTTCGAGCAGAACGATTCGCCCCTTGGGGGCGAGATGCGCTGCCACGCCCTGGAGCGCGGCGCGCAATGCGCCAGGATCCAGGATGTGCTGCAGCACCGTCACCCCCAGAATGAGGTCGAAGCGCTGGCCGACGTCGAGGCTCGAAAGATCCTGCACCCGAAAGCGGCACCGGTCGGCGACGCCATCGGCCACCGCACGCCTTTCAGCTTGCGCGATCATCGTCGGACTCAGATCCACACCGGTGACTTGTGCGCCGCGCGCAGCCAGCAGCCTGCTCCACCGTCCGACTCCACACCCGACGTCGAGAACACGCTCTCCATCGCGCACAGCGAGCCAGGGCCCCAGCGCGAGGCGTTGTTCGAGATGAATGGCCCGATTATAGAACTCGGGCATCCCATAGGAGCACACGGCAGCGAGCCCCCGCCCCTCGCCGGCGAAGCGCTTGGCGCGATCCTCCCAGTAGGCGCCGGGAGTGTAGAGAGCCGGAGCCGGGATGCCGCGAACGGTCACTCGAGCGCCCTCACCTTGTTCGGGACGCCGTTACCGTTGCCGTTGGTCTCCACGGGAATCTCGTAATGATCCTGGTAGACACGCCGGCCGAACAGCTTGAGCGCGAAGAAGTTCCCGAAGCCCACCGTCATCGGCACGATGTGCGTGAGGGCGTAACACAGGTACAGCGGCACGATCGGAGCGCAGTAAGCGCGCTCCGCTCTCGGCACGCTGGTGAAGAGAGCGATGACGCCCAGCGCCAGGTAGCTGCTGACCGCGGCGGTGAAATACTCGGGATTGATGATGCTTCCCTGGGGTACGAACGCATCCAGCAGGAGCGCATCGAGGCCTGCGAGGAAGCTCAGCAGCAGCAGGACGGCACTGACGATCTTCACCAGGTGCATCGCCAGCGAGAGACCGCCGACGTACAGCAGATAGTGGTAGGCGGCGAACGGCGAGCGCCGGCTGATGCGCAGTACTTCCCCAAAGCGCTCGGTATAAACCTTCAGAAGACCGTGGTACCACCCGACACGCTGCGAGAACCACCGGCGCAGTGTGCCCGGCCCTTCGGTGCTGACCACGAGCCGCCCGTCGTAGTAGATGCGCTCACCATGACTCAGCAGGATGACGGCATTCTCGAGGTCTTCGGCATACACGGACAGAGAATGTTCCTTCAGCGCGCGAGCCAGCGCGCTGCGCCGGTAAAATGAGACGCCCGAGGTGATGCTGAAATCCGCCAGACTTTCGCGCCCGACGCGAAACGCGAGCGCGTACTCGAATGCCTGGAACCTCGCGAGAAATCCGTCGGGCTCGATCATGATCCGCGGGCAAGCCGCCGCGGCGCCCGACTGCTGAAAGTCGCTCACGAACTGATCGACGTCGATGGTGCTGCCGCGATCGAGCCCGCGGATACGGATATCCGGATCGATCACCATCACGGTCTCGATGTGCGCCGGCAGCCGCTCGAGCAACCGGCGGATCGCGCCCGGCTTGCGCCGGTTGACCCCGTCATCGAAGCAGCGCCATCCGGCCTGGCGCAGCCGCAGGACGGTGTTGTCCGTTGAGCCGTCGCTGATGAGCCAGACTCTGTCGCGATAGGGAGCAAACGCCTCCATGAAATCCTCGACCTGATCCTCGAGATTGAACACGGAGGCGATGATCGCGAACGGCGACGCGGGCACCATGCGCCGCGTGCCCGGCGGCAGGATCGCCGCCAGGTTGATCGATACGTGCCCGTTCTGGCCGCCCTCGGACAGGCCTCCCGCGGCGGCGGTGTGTCGCCGTCGCATGTACAGGCGCAGCGCGTAATCGATGGCATCGGTGTACACGATCAGGTTGGCCACCGCGAACACGAATACCGAGAAACCGATGGTCTGCGCGTTGATCACCGACAGCACGATCCATCCAGCCAGCAGCGCGCAGACCGCCAGCGGCGCAAGGACCGACCAGGCGCGTCGCAATCTCATGCGCTTGCGGCGGCGGTTGCCGCGTCCCTTCGCACGGCCGGAAGACGCGCGTTGAGCTCCGCGCGCACCTCGGCTTCATCGGCGATGTGATAGCCATATTCCTGCATGATCGGCACGGCGGATAGAATCCACAGGAGCGAACGCACGCGCGAGGGCAGATGGGCCACCTGCTCCTCGAGCAGACCCAGGGCGGCCTCGAAGCGCTCCTCCATCCGCAGAATCACCTCGGTCGTCACCGGATCGATCGGCAGGATCTTCGCCGGCTGCTGCCACGCGATTGCCGTTCCGGCTACCTCGCGGCGCGCATAGTGCGTGTGCGGAGCGAGCGCAGGGTCCTTCGCGAAAGCCGCGCCCGAGAAGGGGATCACGTACGGATACATCCCGATCTCGCATCCCTCGCGCAGCCAGCGGTACGCCTCGCGCAGAGTTTGCGCAATATCCTCGAGCTGGGCATGGGGCGAGCTGAGAATCAGATCGAGAAATGGCGTGATGCCATTGGCCAGCGCGGCCGCGAGCATCGGCTCGATGTGGCGATGGATCTGCGCCTTGTTGAATTCGGCCAGCACGCGTGGCGAGAAGCTCTCGATGCCGAAGCCCAGCACCCGGAAGCCTGCCTGCCGCATCGCGGCCAGCCGCTCCGGTGACATGGCGTCGATCCGGTTGGTGCTGATGAATTGCAGATGGGCCGGAAGGCGCCCTGAGCGCTTCGCTGCGACGATGCCCTCGCACAGCGGCACGATGCGCCGGTCCTGCGTGAAGGTGAAGATGTCGTCCTGGAAGATGATCGTGCGAGCGCGCGGATGCGCGTGCACGATCCGCTCGATCATGCTCAGGCACTCCCCCGCGTCGAGCCGTGCAATGGAGGCTACGCTTCCCTGAGCCTCGTGCAGGAAGTTGGTAGCAGAGCAGAATGTGCAGCCCATCGGGCAGTAGTTGAGTGTGATGAGGCGAACCGAGCGGATCTCGGCCAGGCGCGCCTCGCGCGCCGCCTTGCTCGGCAAGGCGCCCACGCGATAGGCCGCTTCCAGGCGCTCCCAGTACGCCGTGTACGGCATCTTCTCGTAAGGGATGCTGAAGATGGCATCACGCAGCTCTTCCCTGCTCAGTGCACGCTGCGGCAACGACAGGATACGGCCGTCGGCGGTGCGCTCTGCGGTCCCGCTGATGCCGCCCAGGGGCCGCCCCTCGCGAATGCGCGCGACCAGATCCAACAGTGCTCGCTCGCCCTCGCCCAGCACGATGAGATCGAACGGACCCAGCTCGAACACCAGATCCGGCCGGAACGTCGCCTCCATACCACCGGCGACGATCAGCGCGCGCGGACTCATGCGGCGCACGATATGCGCCAGCTCCAGATCGAAGCGCAGCGTCATTCCGGTGGTGGAGACTCCAACGATGTCCCAAGCTCCGGCCAGCAGCTCCCGCTCGAGCGCTCTCTGTGGCGCTTCCCGGCAGCAGTTGGGGTCGAAGACCTTGGTTCGGATCCCTGCTTGATCGAGGACGCCGGCCAGCCGCCAGACACCGAGCGGAGGCGCGAGGAAGGTGTATTCACCACAGTGCGGATCGTACGGGCCGATCAGCAACACACTGGGCGAGCCTGCAGTGTTCACGTTGTATGGGCTCCTTCGTACATCCATCCGCCCCTAACGGCGGTAGGGACGATCCCCGTGGCTCAAGCTCAAGCAACCGGAAAGGCCGCAATAAATGTGCCCAGTCTTGGCTGGCGCTCAATGGGATGGTGCGGCAGTGCGAGTGTCGCCCCCGCTCGCGGTCCGGTCAATGCTTTGCCCATCCCCAAGCCGGCCGGTGGCGCCCGGAAACGGCGGCCCCGGCTCGCGGACGGGAGGGCCTTCGGCAGTTGCCCGGCAGCGGGCAGGCGGCCGACGGGCCGCGTCTCATCGGGGCTCGCGGCAACTTTCGCGCGTATCTCCATGAAAAATGATGTTCCAGGTCTGCCCACAGCAGGTGGACCTAGTGAAGACGGCCCTACCGGGCGGCGGGGGAGCGCTTTCAGAGGTTTCTCCCCGCGGAGGCGGGGCGTGCCCAGTACAATTGCCTGGTCAGAGCTAAAGTCCCGACGGAAGCGCCAGGGACCGCCAGCGGGTCGGGGGACGGTAGGGCACGGGCTTCCGGACGCCTGCACCCCATTCGGAGTGACTCGCCGCTGACGGACGATTGGCGTTCCCCCCGACAGCGCCTTGCGCAGTGTAATCATGGGGGTGCGCCGCATGCACGACAGGGATCTACCGCACGGCGCAGGATCCGGAGAATTCATGCCGCAGCGAGTCGACGCGATCATCATTGGTGGGGGCCATAACGGACTGGTGTGTGCCGCCTATCTGGCGAAGCACGGCCTGAAGCCTCTCGTCCTCGAACGACGCTCTGTGGTCGGCGGCGCCGCGGTAACCCAGGCGATCGCACCGGGATTCCGTGCTTCGATCTTCTCTTATCTCATGAGCCTCTTGCACCCGCGCATCCAGGCGGAGCTGGAGTTGAATCGTCACGGGCTCGAGATCCGGCCATGCAGCGACATGCTCTCGCCCCTGGAGGCAGATGACTACATCGTTTTCTCGGACAACGTGGCGCGAACACAGGCCAGCTTCGCGCGGTTCGACGCGGCGGATGCGCGCATTTACCCGGAGTTCGACCGGTTCCTCAACGAGAATGCGCAGCTCTTTCGCAGGCTGCTGTGGGAAACACCCTTCGATCCCACCGGACGGAACTGGCGCACGTTCCGTCAGGCCGCCGGATTCCTCCATCGCAACTGGCACATTGGCGGCAAGGTGTTTCGGGTCATCGACATGCTGACGATGAGTGCCTACGACTTCCTGTCCGAATGGTTCCGGGATGACCGGATCAAGGCGGTTCTCGCCTATTACGCCTCCATTGGTACGTTCGCCGGGCCCCGGACACCGGGTTCGGCCTACGTGATCATGCACCATGTCATGGGCGAGAACGCCGGCGCCGGCGGCTGGGGGTTTGTCCGGGGCGGTATGGGCGCAATCAGCGAATCGATTGCGGCCGCCGCGCGTGAGCTGGGCGCCACGATTCAGACTGACAGCGCGATCGCAGAGGTTCGCGTGAGCGGTGGACGCGTGTTGGGCGTAACGACCGACGACGGACGCGAGTACGCCTCGGACATCGTGATCGCGAACGTGAACGCGAAGACTCTTTACCTGCGCATGATCGGCGCGGAGCACCTGCCAGAGGAGCTCGTACGGGACATCAACGGCTACCGCACGTTCAGCACGGCGTTCAAAATGAACATCGCGTGCGAGCGACCGCCGCAATATGCCTGCCTCGAGCGGGCGCTGCGCGAGGATGCGCTTGCCGGTTGGTCCTATCCGACCTACGTGCACATCGGTCCGGATATCAACTATCTCGAGCGCGCCTATGACGATGCCAAGTACGGCTCCTGGTCGCGCCAGCCATTCATCACCCCGGTCTGTCCGACCATCGTCGACGACACGCTCGCGCCTCCGGGCAAGCACGTGGTCAATCTCTTTGGCGGCCACGCCCCCTATCGCCTGAAGGACGGCGACTGGAGCACCGAGAAACCCCGATTCGAGCAGGTGGTTCTCGAGACGATCGAACGGTTTGCGCCAGGCTTCTCCCAGGACATCATCGCCAGCCAGCTGCTCGTGGCCCCTGACATCGAGGCGATGGTCGGCCTGCCTCAGGGACATATCTTCCAGGGCGAGCTTTCACTGGATCAATTGTTCTTCCAGCGCCCCGTCGCGCACTGGGCCGACTACCGCACGCCCATACACGGCCTTTACATCTGTGGCTCCTCAGTGCATCCCGGTGGAGGCGTTTCCGGCATACCGGGCTACAACGCGGCGCGCGAAGTGCTGCGCGATAGCGGCCGACGCTCCTCGCTGCGTTACGCCGACTGATGGCCTACACGAGTCGCCTACACGCGGTGGAACGCCTTGCGCAGTTCCATCTTGGCCTGGTTCAGGACACGGCGGCGCTCGGGCGACAGTCCGGTGCCGCCCCGATTGAGGTGAAACGTGAGCATCGACATCGCCGACCGGTAGGGTACCGACTTACGCCGTCGGCTGGCTTCGGCGGAGCGCTTGAGCGAGAGGGCGATCTGGCGCGCGCTGCGCTGGGTGAATACACCGGGCTCCAGGTCGAGCGCGTCGCTGTTGCGCGTCACGCGGCTCGACCAACGGCGCGCGGGCGCCGATCGCCCATGACGCGTGGACTTCGATCGCCTTCGACGCGCGGGCGCCGATCGACTGACGCGCGCGGGCGCCCGTCGCCTCTGGCGGGCCGCAGCCACGCGTCGTGGTGATGCGCGACGCTTCCGTTTGGGGGGCATGTTGGTCTCCTTGCTCGCCACGATAGCGAGCAACCAGCGTGCCTGCCGTGCTGTCAGCCTGCAGGATCGGCGGCGCTCGAGGACGCGCCTGGCGAAGTCAGAAGGAATAGCCGGCGGAGACCACCAGGGCGCGGGGCCCGAATTCGATGTGACTGTTGCGGATCACTCCGGCCGTATCCGCAGTCAGCAGCGTATGAACACGAGATACGGAGTACGACGCGTACACGTTGAATCCGCCGCTGACGTGATAGGCAAGCCCAACCGTTCCGGCCGGCCCCACGGAGCTGGGCAGCTTGATCGAGGTTGGGCCGCCGCTGGCGGCGTCCCCGGCCGGAGTCGATTGACGATCGTAGAATCTCGTGTAGTTGACGCCGGCGCCGATGTAGGGGCGCAGACGATGTGTCTCATCCAGAAGGTAGAAGTTCAAAAGCAGGGTGGGCGCAAACCAGCGCGCAGTGCTGATCACCTGGCCGTTGTACGGCACGGATCCGAGCGTCGCGGGACCCTTGCCGACCGTCTTGGTGAGAGGCGGCACACCAAAAGCGAGCTCCAGACTGAATCGGCCCGAGAGACGGCGCACATACGCGAAGTAAGGAGTGACGACGCTCTTCAGGTCCACGTTCACGCCGGGCGGCACGAACGGCCCCTTGATGTCGTCCGCACTGACATTGTAGGTGACGTAGTACGCGCCCACGCGCAACGAGTTCGAGGGTACATCGTCCGCACGCGCGACGAACGCGGCAGAGAGCAGGAGCACTCCGAGGGCAATGCTTGCACGTGAATCCATTATCTGCTCCCCCGCAAGTCAGAACTGACTGAAGTAGCCGCGCGCGGCGACCGTGCAGAACGGCGCCACGGTCGAGTGGTAGGCCTGCACTACGGCTGCCTGGCCGCCGCTCGCCAGCAAGGCCGCCAGCTCCTGTTGAAATCCCAACTTGACCGCGGCGAACGGATCGTTCGCGCCGACCGCCGCGTTGACGTCCAGGACCGTTATGAGCCCGGGAGGCAGCGCGCTCCAGAAGGCCTGCATCGTTCCAGTGTTGACGCTGAAGAAGACCGTGGGATCCTGGTCACCTCCGCACAACAGCATCGGGGTCCTGGGGACCCAACTGCGCATGTCGTTCATCTTGAACGCCAGGCGCAGCGTATTCTGCGGCGAGGTCGCGAGCGGCACACCTGGCTGCGGCGTCGGCACCGCGCCATCCGGATTCGCGAGCGCATCGAGCGCGTAGCTCACGCGGTAATTGTTGGTGATGAGATTCGGCTCACCGAAGCCGATCGCGAACACCGGATTGGATGGTACCGCCAATGCGGCATCGAGGGCTCCATTGCCCGTCACCGGCGTCTTGCTGTCGAACAGAGCGGACTGCGGCAGCTGTCCCTGCTGGAAAATCGTGGTGATGGGCGTGTCACTGGGGAGCAGGAATGGAACGTTCACAAAGGCCGGCTCGTACACGTCGCTCGGAGCCGAATATATGTTCCCGTACGCCTGCTGATAGCTGGTGAGGATCAGCGGGGCGAATACGGTCGAGCCGATGTTGACGCTGCCGAAGAAGACAGCATCGCCAAAAGCCTCGAGCGCGTAAGGACCGGACATCGGGACCGCGGCGGCCACCTTGACTCCGGCGGCCTGCAGTGCCTTGTCCGTCGCCATCGCAACGTAGCCGCCTTCGGAATAGCCGGTGACGAACAGCTTGCCGCTGTCGGAAGTTGCCGCTGAGGGGGTGTGGGGCAGCCCGGTGCGCGAAGCCTTCAGGGCATCCATCATGTCCTTGGACTGCTGGTCGCCGTTGAGGAAAGGATGGTAGGGCAGCGAAGAAATGTCGTAGCCCGCGTAATTCGGTGCCACGACGATGTAACCCTGCGCCGCGAAGACCGCGGCGATCAACGCCCCTTCGCTGTTTCCCGGATCCGTGATATCCGCAAGGTTGGCGGCCTTGTTGGTCTGCGTGCCGTGGGCGTAAAGAACGATGGGACGCGGGCCGGAGCAGCCGGGAGCCGCCCCCGTGGGCACCATGAGGGCAGCCGAGGCGCTGGCGGCCTCGCCCGCGGCCCCGACCGTGAAGTACTCGACATGATAGAAGTCCACGCCACAGGCGGGTGTGCCGGCGAGAGCCAGCAATTGCTGGCCGGTCGTCGAGGCTTTGAGCTGTGCACCGAAGGTGACCGCATCCAACGATGCGATACGGAAGGGAGGATCGTAAGTGAGTGTGCCCCGGTCGGTACCGGTGTTCAGACTTGCCGTGCTGCTGTCGGACCCGCAGCCGCTCAGCGCGGCGCAGGCAAGCGCGATCCCCATCGTCCCGACGCGTGTCGCCGTGCGAATCATGTTCCCTCCCCCTCTCGCCGCGCGACCGTGGCGCCGTTACCACACGCCGAACGTGCCGATCGAACGGCGGCCATTCTTGCATAACCGCACTGGGGTATGAAACAGAAACGTCATCTCCGCGAGCGCGAACGGGAAACGCAAGCGCCCGAGCCGCAGGTTGTGGGCGAGAACCAACATTGCCCGTCCCGTGGACAGCCTGGCGGCTAGGCGATGCGGATCGCGATCGCTCCGGAGGCGATGAGGCTGATGGCCAGATAGCGCGGCCAGCGAATCCGCTCTTTGAGGATGACCACCGCGATGAGCGTGGCGAAGAGAATGGACGTCTCGCGCAGCGCAGCGACCAGTGCCACGGGAACCGCGGTCATCGCAAACAGCGTGAGGCTGTAGGATCCGACCGTCCCGGCGCCGCCGAGAAGCCCAAAGTGTAGCCGCGTGCGGGCATACCCGAGCAGATCTCGTCCTCGCAGCGCGACCATCCACAGCGCGAGCGGCAGACCGGTCAACAGGAAGATCCACAATACGTAGGCCAGGGGCGCGCCGGATCGGCGGACTCCCAGACCGTCGATCACCGTGTAGAGGGCGATGACGGAGGCAATGGTCACCGCAATGGGGATGGCGGATCTGTGGTGAGGGGGCTTCCCCACGTGCGCATCGATCGTCATGCAGAACGTGCCGCCGCAGATCAGCACGACGCCGATCCATCGATGCAGGGTCAGCTGCTCACCGATGACGGGCCCCGCCGCCGTCGCGACCAGCAGGGGCGCGATACCCCGCATCAACGGATAGGCTTCGCTCATCTCGCCCCGTCCGTACGCAATCGCGAGCAGCCGGTAGTAGAGAAGCTGCACGGGCGTGGAGGCGATGATGTAGGGCCAGCTCGTGGAAGCCGGTTGTGCCAGGAATGGCAGCGCAAGCGCGGCGAACACTGCGGCGCCGCCGGCGACCAGAGTCACATCGAGCTGCTTGTCCGGACCGGACTTGACGATCGCATTCCAGCTGGCGTTGAAGACCGCCGCGCACAGCACGATGAAGAAGTAGAAGGGAGACACGATTGCGCAAGATTACACCCGCGCCCCCGGCTCCGCTGGGTCGCGGCGGTGGCGGGATCCTGTCAACAGGCGCACTATGGCCCCGCGCCATTGACGAGAATCGTCGCGATCCATCTGCCGGAGTTTCGGCCGGAGGCATCGACATGAAGCGCCATACGATAACCGGGGGCGGTGGGGTTCCACTGCACGTCGTCGAGACCGGCAATCCCGCAGGCCCTCCGGTCGTCTTCATTCATGGCTTTTCCCAGAGCTGGCTCGTCTGGGGCAGACAGCTGAGCTCCGAGCTGGCCGGCGACCACCGCCTCATCGGGCTCGATCTGCGCGGGCACGGACTCTCGGGCAAGCCCCGCGACGCCTACGGCGACTCGCGTCTCTGGGCCGATGACATCCATGCGCTCATCCGGACTCTGGATCTCGATCGGCCCGTGCTCTGCGGATGGTCGTACGGTCCACTGGTGATCCTGGACTATATCCGCCACCATGGTGAGGATGGCATCGGGGGCGTCAATTTCATCGGTGGCGTGACCCGCCTGGGCGGCGAGGAGGCCTTGTCGGTGTTGACGGCGGACTTTCTCGGCCTCGTGGCCGGCTTCTTTTCCACGAATACGCAGGAGAGCGTCGACAGTCTGACCTCTCTCGTGCGCCTGTGCTTTACCAGGGATCTATCGGTCGAGGAGGCGTACCTGCTGTTGGGGTGCAGCCTCAGCGTACCCTCCCATGTGCGCCAGGCAATGTTCTCGCGCACCTTCGACAACGATGACTTGCTTCCGAAACTGACGCGGCCGGTGTTGGTCACTCACGGCACCGAGGACGCTGTGGTCAAGCGTGAAGTCATCGAGAAGCAGATGAGACGCATTCCGACGCTGGAGACTCACCTGATTTCGAACGCGGGGCATGCCTGCTTTTGGGACGATGCCACCGCTTACAACCGTCGTCTGGCCGAGTTCGTGGAGTCTGCCAGGGCCGTCCAGGCCCGATGAGCCGCGCCAGGCGACCTGCGCGGTGCGCACAGCCCTATTGGGTAGCAGGGGTGTCGTCGCTCGCCGGCATGACCTGCAGCAGTGGCGCGGGCGATACCGATATGTGCCCCGTGAACGGGCGATCGTGTGCAGCGATCAGCAGAATGCAGGCGGCCACACCGGAAGCATAGGTGCCGAGAGTGATGGCGGAAGCCCCGCGATCGCCGGCATGGACGACCGCAATCGCCGCCAGAGCGCACGCGGCCTGTACCAACAGACAAATCCACTTCACCGCGTTGACTTCAGACCGGCTGACGATGATGCGCTGGCGACGCGCGTCGAGCGCGTTCTCGACGGCAACGGCCATTTCGCGCTGTGCCACCTGCTCGCCCGGGCCGGCTGGTGCCAATGAGAGGTCCAGCTTGAGCACCTCGGCGAGGCTGGCCGGGGTCAATCGCAACGTGGCGGTCTGCTGCGCCATCATCGGCCATTCCCTGGTGGCAGCCTCCTCGATGTAGCTGCGGATCGAGGCCCGAATGCGCGCCTCGGGCTCGCCCGGGAAACTGTCCGCCAGGATGACGATCGTCCTGAGAGCGCTGGCCTCCCGCGTCACGGCAGTGTTTGCCCGGTCGGTATCACTCCAGACCTGAGCGGCGGTGAATGCGACGAACAGCCCGAAGATGATTCCCAGCGGGGACAGGATTGCGGACGATACGGCTTTGAACGAGCGCGCGAGCTCGCCTCGGGCAAGCCACGTGACGACCAGGTAAATGGCTGCAGTCATCAGGTAGGTGAATCCGAAGATCACCAACGCCATCCACAGGATGGGCAGCTCGTGCAGCCAGTCGTTCATCTGGGTCCCCCCACTGGCCGGCTCCGCGGCCCGAAATCCCCCCCGACTGCTTCAGCCCGGATGGCAACGGCAACCCCAGGTCCCGGCAGCGAGGTCGAAGATCAATGGTGCCGGCTGAGGGACTCGAACCCCCGACCCCCTGATTACAAATCAGGTGCACTACCAACTGTGCTAAGCCGGCTTCGGCGGGCACTCATTATAAGAGATCGGCGTGGCCCCGTCTTAGCGGCAGCCGGAGCACCGCTCCTGCCCGCGGCCGGCACTCCGGTACCCCATGGCGGTTTTGGCAGGCCAGTCCGGTTAACTTCTACAAGGCCTTCGCGCTCGCTCGGCAGTGCCGTACGGAACCTCAGACGATCGGGACGGTGCCGGGACAGCGGTCGGCAGCGTTGTGTACCGCTCGGGAGCCGCCGAGATAGACGGAGTCGTGCATGCACGCGATGGTTCAGAGCCGTTCCTTCGAACGCCAGCTTTATCTGGGTGCCAGCCTGGTCTTTCTCGCGCTGGTCTTCTGGACGTTCGCGCACTCGTACTATCTGAGGTTTCTATTCGACGTTCCGCCGCTCAATCTGTTGCTCCACGTGCATGGAGTGGTCATGAGCGGATGGGTCGTACTGCTGGCCGTCCAATCGAGCCTCATCGCCGCGCATCGGCCGCAGTGGCACCGGACTCTGGGAGCGATCGGTGGAGCGTGGGCGGTTCTGGTAGTTGTTCTCGGCTCCGTGACGACGGTGCATGCGGCAGCGCGCGAAGTCCAGGCTCACACGGCCATGGCGCCCATGGATGTCACCATCATGTGGCTCGAGCTCACGCAGATGCTGTTGTTTGCCGGATTCATCGCCGCCGCACTGCTGATGCGCCGACGCACTGACTATCACAAGCGGCTGATGCTGCTGACCATAGCCTGCATGCTGCCTTCGGCGATCGCGCGCCTTCCAGTGAGCGGGATGACCAACGAGATCATCCTGATCGGACTCAACGCGTTCGTCATCGTCTGCGTCGGTCTCGACAGCCTGCGCTTTCGCCGGTTGCACCCTGCATTCGGCTGGGGAGCCGCCGCGTTTCTGCTGGCCATGAATGGCGCGTTCTACTTCGCGAACCGGCCCGACTGGATAGCGCTGGGAACCCGGATGGTGTCCTGAGCCCGTAGCGGGACTGCCGACGCGGGCCTGCAACACGCCCGGCGGGCGTGGCCTCCGGCAAGCCCGGGTGACTTGGCTTATGGCACGCCCGGCGCGCGTGGCCTCGGGCAAGCCCGGGTGACTTGGCTTATGGCACGCCCGGCGCGCTTGCCACCTTGGTTCTCGGCGCGGCTCTGCCGGCTGCGCCATCGCGTGCCTGAAGCGTCCGGCTCGGCGCCAGGCGCTGCTCGGGAGCCGGGCTCTCACTCGCCGGACAGTCCTGAGCACCGACACTGCCGGTTGTGCTGTCGCCCTGAAGAACCTCGGCGGGTAGCTGACGCTCAGCCGGCACTGTCACGTCCACCCAGTACACCGTGCCCGGAAAGCGGCGCTCGGCGACCTCGGGATTCAATCCCATGTGCTTCACCGCCAGTGCGCGGCGGTCCGCACGCTCACGCTTGCTGAACATCCCGACGGAGACGCGTCGGCCCTCGGACGATTCCCTCATGATGTGCGCATCCGTGAAGCCGCTCTTGTCCAGTCGTTGCACGACTTGCGTCACTTCGTCATCGGTCTGCATTCCCCCGACATACACCCAGTAGCCTTCGACGGCCTCACCCTCTTCGGCTCGCTGGTGCAGCCGGAAGCCACGGTCCGTCAACGCCGCGGCCGTCCGCGCGGCGCTCGTCATGTCATTGAAGGGCCCTACCGAAATGCAGTCGGCGGGGAGTCCGGCCTCACGGAAATCCATCTTCTGAGCCGAATCCGACGTGGGTTTGGGTGCCGGGGGCGCCTCGGTCACGAGTAAGAGTCGCGGCAGCCTGGCGACGGCGTCCTGCCGGGTCGGCTCAGGCGGCGTATCCACCCAGCGGGCCCAGGCCAGGAACAGCAGATTGGCGGCCAACAATGCCAGGAACAGGTTGCGCACGAGCGGATTCTAATTCACCCGGCGCCGGAGGGGGGCCCATCCCGCCCAGACTGCCAGCCCGACCAGCACGAGATCCGGCACCGTGACACAAGGGATCCGTATCAGCGGCCTGACCGTGGCCGACCCGCCGCCGGTGAGGAAAACCAGTGGCCGGCGCCCGAGCACCTTCGCTGCTTCAAGGATTGCTCTGTCGATCACCGCGGCCGAGGCGTAACGCGAGCCTTGCGAAACGGCAGTGCGCGTCGTGCGGGCGAACAGGCTCTGCACGCCGCGCGAGCCGCCCCGGGCCCGCCTGCGAATGCCGCTGGTGTAGCGCAGCAGGCTTTCGACCATCAGTGCCGGCCCGGGAATGATGGCACCACCGCGGTGCCGCCCGGCGGCGTCCACGAGATCGATCGTGATGGCCGTACCTACGTTGACGACGCAAACCGCCCGCCCGGCTGCGAGATGACGTGCCCCGATGGCGCCGGCGAGCCGATCAACTCCCAGTCTCCAGGGCTCCAGATAGGAGGTGACGACACCGGCGGTGCGCCGTCGCGAGACGAAGAACTGCGGCGCAGGCGCGCCCATCCTGCGCGCCGCTGCAACCAGCATCCTGCGAACCCGACTCCCGGCAACGCTCGACACGAGAATCTGCCCGCGTACGGCCGCCTCCGCCCGGCCACGGGAAGATCGGATCCTCCCTTGCAGCCAACCTCGCCCGATGACGCGGCTCGCATAGTCCTCGACCCGCCAGCCCGTGTTGGTCGCGGCCTGTTGAGGCCCAACGCGGCCACCGCTCAGCCACGCCCACTTCACTCGGCTGTTGCCGACGTCGACCAGCAGGACCCTCAACTGGCAGCCCTCACTGTGACATCTCCAGAGATGAACCGCTGCAGTCCTTGCGGTGTCTCCACCAGCAAGGCCCCCTGCACGTCGACCCCACGAGCCAGGCCCCGCGTGCTGCCTCCTCCGGCCTGAATGGACACTTCCCGCCCCCGAAGTGCGTCGGCGTCGCGCCATTCCTCGATGAACGGCCGCAACCCGTCCCGGGAGAATTCCAGGAGTCCGGCCACGACCGACCCGATCAGCGCCGCAGCGACGGCATTGCGCGAAGGTCGCGCGAGGCCTGAGGCGACCAGGTCGGTCGGCGTCGGACCGGATCGCGCGAGCGTTGCGATCAGATCCGAGCCGAGGGCAACGTTCAAACCGACACCGATGACGACGCAAGCGGGCCCGCCGGACTCACCTCGCAGCTCGATGAGTACGCCCCCCAGCTTGTTGTCGCCCACCAGCAGGTCATTGGGCCATTTCAACCGAACGTTCTGCAGCCCCAGAGCGCCCAGCGCACGCAGCGCGCACACCCCGATAACCAGGCCCAGCGCCCCCAAATCGCGTGGAACCTCCGCAAATACCCAGCTCTGCGAAAGACAGATGGCCCCTCCCGGTGGCGCGAGCCAGGAGCGGCCGCGCCGGCCGCGACCTGCTGTCTGATACTCGGCCAGCAGCGCCTCACACGAGCCGACGGGAGGATTGGCGCGCTCCATGAGCAGGGTGTTGGTCGAGCCGACCGACCACAGAACCTCCAGGCTCCTGATCCGATCGCGCGCCAGCTTGGGTAGCAGGGCGCGGATGCGCCCGGCATCCAGCGGCTCGGCGGGCATGGCCAGCCGATAACCCCGGTTGCGAACCGCGTGCAGCGACGCCCCGAGATCCCGCAGTGTGTTGGCGGCTTTCCAGATGGCGCTACGACTGACCGCGAGAATACGGGCGAGCTCTTCGCCTGAGTGGAATTTTCCGTCGGCGAGCTCCGCGAACACACGAGCAGCGAGCGGAGGTTCAGTATCCAACGCATCACCGCGACTGGAGCCGGCCCGCGCGGTCACGTCCTCATGCTCCGCGGCGACCCAGCAGCCACAACCGTCGCGCGCGTGGCTCGGTCCCGGCGCGCATACGTGCGATGTTGGTCCGATGAGTGAAGAGGATGATCAGGGTGGTAACGAGACCGAATGTCAACAGCGGCGCGCGCGGCTCCAGTCCGGCGAACAGCGTGCAGGCCGGAAGGGAGGCCGCGGCGACCATGGAGGCCAGGCCAACGAATCCGCCGAGCACGACCGCCGCAAACCACGTCAGGAGCATCGGCACCAGCAGCCACGCCTCGAGACCAAGAACGGCTCCCACCAAAGTGGCCACGCCCTTGCCGCCACGAAAGCCGTACCAGACGGGATAGACGTGACCGGCGATCGCAGCGATGCCACACACCGGCGCCAGCCAGCTGCGCAGCGCCGGGGTCGGTTCCGCCAACCCCGGAACCGCCAGCGAGGCCACGAGTGCCGTTGCGATCCAGCCCTTGCCGACATCGACCACGAGCACCCCAAGCGCAAAGGCTTTCCCCTGTGTCCGCAGGGCGTTGGTCCCACCGGCATTGCCACTGCCGAGTCGGCGGATGTCTACACCGCCTCGCAGCCGCCCGATGAGCAGGCTGCCGACGATCGAGCCCAGCAGATAGCTCACGATCATTCGGGCCAGGAGGTTGCTCACGAGTGGACAAAGACCTCGGCCAGCATGCAGCGCACACCCCCGCCGCCGAGCCGCTCGATGGTCGGCACGGGGACCGCCAGAACGCAGTCCGTGCTCGCGGAGAGCCGGCCATACACATCCGGCCGCAGCGCACGTCGTGCCGTGTCGGACATCACGAGCAGGCGGCAGTCGCCGAGGGCCTCATCCCAGCTGGCCAGCTCCAGCATGTTGCCGGCGAATTGCCCGATCTCCTCGTAGCCGATCTCGACGATGTCGCGCCCGGAGCTGGCCAGTTGCTCCATCACTCGGTCGCGGTCGCGGGTTGAAATGGCGGACGTGCCCAGGATGGCCATGCGCGAACCGACACACATCATGACGTTCGTGTGATAGTAGGGGACCCCGTTCCGGTCGGAAGCTTCGAACACGACTGCCTGGTAGCCGAGCGCGTCCGCCCACTCCTGCACTACAGCCGGATGCGTCCGGGGAGAAATGCAGGCGTACGCGGCCCGGCTGACATGATCGAGCACCAGGCTTCCGGTTCCTTCGAGATAACGCCCGGCCACCTCGTGCTTGGTAAGATCCACGGTTCGCGTGACCTCGAAACCGAGCTGCTCCGTGACCTGCTCGACGACTTCCCTGCGGCGCTCCCGTCGGCGGCTCTCGGCCTGCATGGGATACAGCACCACCGTGCCATCCTCATGGAAGCTCACCCAGTTGTTGGGAAAGACCGCATCGGGTTTCGGCGGTGACGGCGTATCCTGCGCGACGCATACCGCGATGCCCTCACTGCGCAATGCGTTCGCGAAATGGTCGAACTCGTGCAGTGCGGCCTGCCGGTCGCGCTCCCCCGTGCCGCCGACCTTCTGCAGCATGTTGGTCGCCGCCGTTTCCGGGTTGTATTCGAACGCGGCTGGCTTAATCATCAGTACGGCGCCGGCGCACTGCTGGGCCGCTACCCGGTCCCGGCCGGGCCGCGCACCGCCCAAGCTGTCGATACTCATGAGCTCAGATCCTGAACACCTGGTTACCGTGACCGCGAATGGCCTGTACTGCCCGGCTGGCGATTTCCATATCGACCCCTGGAAGCCCGTGCCGACGGCCCTCATCACACACGCCCACGGGGACCATCTGCGCCACGGCAGTACCCGATACATTGTCGCACGTCCAGGCGCGCCCATTGCGAAGTTGCGCCTCGGGTCGGATCAGGCAGTCACTCCAGTGGACTACGGCGCGCGGCTGACTCTCGGGGCGACCACGGTCTCGCTGCATCCGGCCGGACACATCCTCGGGTCGGCGCAGGTGCGCATCGAGCATGCCGGGCGCGTCTGGGTGGTTTCCGGGGACTACAAGCGCCAGGAGGATCCGACCTGCGCCGCTTTCGAGCAGCTCGAATGCGATGTCTTCATCAGCGAGGCCACCTTTGCGCTTCCGGTTTACCGCTGGCCGTCGACTCGGCTGGTGGCGCAGGAGATCGTGCGATGGTGGCACGCCAATCGCGAGCGCGGATTGGCGTCCGCGCTGTTCTGCTATGCACTGGGCAAGTCGCAGCGGGTGCTGGCGGAGCTGGGCGCGCTCACGGCCGAGCCGGTCTATGTCCACGGCGCAGTGGACTCGCTGGTGGGTGTCTATCGTCGGGCCGGTGTCGGGATGTTGCCTACGCTGAGCATTCCGAATGATAAAAAAACGGACTTCCGGGGCGCGCTGATTCTCGCTCCGCCCAGTGCCGCGGGCACGCCGTGGATGAGACGCTTCGGCGAGCACGCCACGGGCTTCTGCTCCGGCTGGATGCGCGTCCGCGGTGATCGGCGCCGCCGGGGATATGACCGCGGCTTCGTAATTTCCGACCACGCGGATTGGCCTGCGCTGTTGCGCACATGCAGGGCGACGAAAGCGCGACGGATCCTGCTGACGCACGGGCACTCCGATGCGCTCGCACGCTATCTGACTGAGCATGACATGCCCAGCAGCACTCTCAAGACAGACTTCGGCGCCGAGGAGTGACCCGCGAGGGAGTAGTCACATGCGCGCCTTCAGCGAGTTGTACGAAGAGCTCGACACGACGACCTCCACCAACCTGAAGGTCGCAGCGATGGCGCGCTACTTCCAAGCCGCACCGCCCGCGGATGCGGCCTGGGCCGCGTACATTCTGTCGGGCCATCGATTGAAGCGCTTCATCGGCCCGGTGCTGCTGTATCGGTGGCTGATCGAGGCCTGTGGACTGCCGGAATGGCTCGTGACCGAATCCTACGCGGGCGTGGGGGACCTGGCGGAGACCATCGCTCTGCTCATGGAGGCTGCCGCGCCGACCTCAGCCGAGTCCGTCCGTCCCGTGGAGGCTTCGCTGTCGGACTGGATCGAACAGCGGTTGCTGCCCCTGCGCGCGGAGGCCGAGCCCCATCAGCGGGCCGCCATTCTCGACTGGTGGCGAACGCTGCCGTACCGGCAGTGTTTTCTGGTGAACAAATTCCTCACCGGAGAGCTTCGTGTCGGCGTCTCGGAGATACTCGTGACCCGCGCTCTGTCGGAAGTACTGTCCATGACACGCGCGGAGGTCACGCGTCGTCTCATGGGCGCCTGGCAGCCGAGCGCCCAATTCTGGGAGACCTTGCGACGCGCGGAGCCTCCGGCGGAGGATCCGGCGGCACCATACCCTTTCTTTCTCGCGTCGCCGCTGGAAGAGGGCCCGGACACCCTCGGCCCTCGCGAACAGTGGCTCGCCGAATGGAAATGGGATGGCATCCGCAGCCAGCTGATACGCAGGCGGGGAGCTGCCTTCATCTGGTCGCGCGGCGAGGACCTGGTCACGGAGCGCTTTCCCGAGGTCGTCGCGGCGGCAGCGGCGCTACCTGACGGAGTCGTGCTCGATGGGGAGCTGGTCGCCTGGCGCGATGGAGTGATCCGCCCTTTCGCGGACCTGCAGCAGCGCATCGGCCGCAAGAAGCTGACCGCTGCCATTCTCAAATCCGTGCCAGTGCGATTTCTGGCCTACGACCTGCTCGAGCAGCAGTGCCAGGACGTGCGCACGCTGCCTTTGCGCGAGCGCCGGGCAAGGCTCGAGGCACTGGTTGCTGCGGCTTCCGCAGACATCGCCCTGTCCCCTTCGATCGAGGCTGCCAGCTGGCAGGAGCTCGGCGTGATCCGTGCGGAATCAAGGGCCCGCGGTGTGGAGGGGTTGATGCTCAAGTCACTCGACTCGGCGTATGGCACCGGCCGGCAGCGCGGCACCTGGTGGAAATGGAAGATCGACCCCTACTCCTTCGATGGTGTGATGCTGTATGCGCACCCGGGTCACGGACGGCGCTCCAACCTGTACACCGACTACACGTTCGGCGTCTGGAACGAGGGTGTGCTGGTGCCGGTCGCCAAAGCCTACTCGGGCCTGAGCAATGCGGAAATCGCGGTCCTGGACCGCTGGATCCGCACGCATACCGTGGAGAAGTTCGGGCCGTCGCGCGTCGTGGAGCCCAGTCAGGTGTTCGAGCTTGCGTACGAGGGCATTGCCCCCTCGACGCGCCACAAGTCGGGTATTGCCCTGCGCTTTCCGCGGATCGTGCGTCGTCGCCCCGACAAGCCGGCTTCCGAGGCGGACAGTCTGGCCGATCTGCGCGCCGTGCTGGCGGCGCACACCGCTGGTCGGGGCGAGGAGACCTAACTGCCCGTCGCGCCCAGGGCCTCGAGCAGCGGATCGTGCTCGGTGAGGTCAAGCGGCGTCCCGGTCAGGAAGCGGCGGCACTGATCCTCGGGGGCCGGCTTCGCCAGCAGATAGCCTTGCGCCAGCGAGCAACCCAGCTGCCGCAGCTTCTCGAGCTGCTGCCAGCCTTCGATGCCTTCGGCGACGACCTGGATGTTCAGGTGGCGCGCCATGGCGATGATCGCACTGACGATTGCCAGGTCGCTCATGTCGGTCACCAGATCGCGGACGAAGCTGCGATCGATCTTGAGGTAGTCCACCCGCCAGCGTTTCAGATAGGAGAGGCTCGAATAGCCGGTTCCGAAATCATCGACCGCGATGCGTACACCGATGTCGCGCAGCTGTGAGACCGCGTCCTCGCTGGACTGGCCTGTCCTGCCCTCCCGCCGCTCGAACACGGCGCTCTCGGTCAGCTCGAGCTGCAGCATCGAGGGCTTCACGCCGTATTGTTTCGTCAGCTTGAGGATGGTGTCGGGCAGGTTGGATCGCTGTAACTGGACCGCCGAGACGTTCACGGCCACCGGCACCGGAGCGCAGCCGCTCTGCCGCCAGCGGGCGATGTCCTCAACCGCGCGGGCCAGCACGAAATCGCCGATGGGCACGATCAGGCCGGTCTCCTCGGCAATGGCGATGAACCGATCGGGCGACACGAAGCCGTGCGCGGGATGTTTCCACCGCAGCAGCGCTTCCATCGCGACCACGCGGTTGGTGTTGATGTCGATGATCGGCTGATAATGAGCAGCGAGCTGCTGCGCCTGCAACGCCGCGCGCAGGCTGCTCTCGATCGCCATGCGTTCCTTCAGCCGCCGGTCCATGGCGGGACTGAACAGCTGGAAGTTGTTCCGCCCGCGATCCTTGGCCTGGTACATCGCCGTATCCGAGTGCCTGAGCAGCTCGCCCATGTCAGCACCGTCGCGCGGGTAGAGGCTGACGCCGATGCTGACAGTCGTCACCAGTGTTCGCCCGTCCACGAGGACCGGCGCGGACAGGGCTTCGTTGATGCGGACGGCGGTATCGTTTACCTGCTCCGAATTGCGCACGCTGCGCAGGACCACGATGAACTCGTCTCCGCCCATGCGAACGACGACGTCCTCGGTGCGCACCGTGGCCCGGATCCTCTCGGCTACCGCTTTCAGCAGCTGGTCGCCGGTCTCGTGGCCACGCGAATCGTTGATGTGCTTGAACCGGTCCAGGTCCAGGAACAGGACGGCGAGAATGGAGTTGCTTCGGCGCGCCTCCTCGATGGCTCCCGGCAGATGCGCCGCGAGATACAGGCGGTTGGGCAGGCCGGTGAGCTGATCGTGGTGTGCCAGGTGATCGAGGTGCTGCTGCTTCTCGAGCAGCTGCGCTTCGGCCTTGCGTCGCAGGGTCACATCGTCGGTGGTCAGGGCGAGCACGCACCGCTTGCCCAGTTCGAGGCGGTGACCGCTGACCTCGATGGTGAGCAGCGTCCCGTCCTTGGAACGCTGCCGGAGCTGAATGGGCGTGCGCGGTATGAGGTCGCGCAGCTTGCGCAGCAATGCCTCCTGGTCGTCTCCCTCGTCGAGAAACACATGTGAGACGGTCAGCTTGCTGAGGTCCCGCGCGGTGTAGCCGAGTGCTCGCTCCAGTGCCGGGTTCACTTCGATGATCTGCAGCGTATCCGCATCGGCAATGAGCATGCCGTTGGGCGACTGCTCGAAGACCGCACGGCAGGCCGGGTTGTCCGAGTCCCCGGGCGTGATTGCCGAGCCCCCCGCGCGTCGGTGGCGGTGCCGAACCCAGAGCACTCCAAGCGATGCCACCAGCCCGCCCAGGAATGCCGCAAGCCCGAATGAGACCTGAATCACACTGCTCCCCCGTGAGGTGCAGGAAGTCTGGCGGATCAGGGTGTTGGCAGCCGTGAGCGGTGCACAATTCCTGACCACCCGCTTCGCGACGCACGCCGCAATTCCCGTCACGGGAGAGGCTCGCGGCCACGTGAAGAAGTCCTCAGAACTCTCAATGGCAGGCCCCATGACGCCACCCGGGCGCGGCGGCGCCTGTACCGATGCCCGCGGATCTGACCAGCTCGGGCTGCGAGGAACCGACACTGCCTCGTAGGGGGTCGCCCCGCGTGCGCACAGCTGCCGTCTGCCCTATGCTGGCGTGCTGGGGATGCGCACATTGAAGCCAGCCGAGGGGAACGAGCGAATGAGAATCGGAGCGGAGACCGGGGCGAGCACCTGGCAAGAGCACCTGCTGGTCATGCTTCAGGCGGCCTGCGTGGCGGTGCTGATGGGGGCGCTCGCGCCCGCAGCACAGGCACGAACGGAGAAGCCGCCGCTGCATGCTCGCCACTGGATGGCCGTCACGGGCAAGCCGCTCGCAGCGACCGCCGGCGCGATGATCTTCGAGAGAGGCGGTAACGCCGTGGATGCCGCGTGCGCAATGATCGCCGCGACGTCCACCATGTGGGACACGCTCTCCTGGGGTGGTGAGACGCAGGCGCTCATCTACAACCCCAACACGGGCAAGGTCACCGGCATCAACGCGCTTGGAGCGGCGCCGACGGGTGCGACCCCGGAGTTCTTTCATGAGAAAGGGATGAAGTATCCCCCGGAGTTCGGTCCGCTCGCCGCAGTCACGCCCGGCACGCCGGGCGGTCTCATGACCATGCTGGCCGAGTACGGCACGATGAGCCTCGCGGACGTGCTGGCCCCGGCGATTCAGATGGCGGACGGCTATCCGATGGAGGCGGAGCTCTCCAACACCATCGAGCACTACAAGGACTGGATCGCCAAGTGGCCGTATTCGAAGGCCACGATCCTGATCCATCCCGGCCAGTCACGCGAAGGGCCCCAGCCGGGCGAGATCTTCCGGCAGCCCGATCTCGCCGCGACGCTGCGCAAGCTCGTCGAGGCGGAGCATCAGGCCCGCGCGCACGGCAAGGACCGCAAGGCCGCCATCTATGCAGCGTACGATCGATTCTACAAGGGCGACATTGCGCAGGAGATCGTGAGATCGACCCGCGAGCAGGGCGGCCTTTTCACGCTGCAGGACTTGGCGAACTGGAAGGTGCACATCGAGGAGCCCGTGCACACCAGCTACAAGGGGATCGAGGTCTACAAGCTCACGACTTGGGTGCAGGGCCCGGTGATGCTGCAGGCCCTGAACATCCTCGAGAACTTCGACCTGAAGTCGATGGGCTACGACAGCGCGCGCTACATCCATACGCTGTATCAGGCGATGAATCTTGCGTACGCCGATCGGGACTTCTACTACGGGGATCCGTACTTCCCGCCCGAGGAGCCGATCAAAGGGCTGTTGTCCAAGGACTATGCCCGCGAGCGCGCCAAGCTCGTCAATCCGGACCACAATGATCCGGACATTCGCCCGGGGGATCCGTATCCCTATCAGAACGGCACCAATCCCTTCACCGCCATCCTGCAGAAGTGGCACAGCAAGATGCCGGAGTCTCCGGGCTCCGCGGCCCAGTGGAGCCCCACGGCGCTCGCCGAGTTCGACCGCACGTTCCGGGCCGGCACGACCAGCGTCGAAGCGGTGGATGAGAAGGGCTGGGCGGTATCGGTAACACCGAGCGGAGGATGGACTCCAGCGGTCATCGCCGGGCACACGGGCGTAGGCCTCAGCCAGCGCATGCAGAGCTTCGTTCTCGATCCGAACGAAAATCCCTTCAACGTGCTCGAGCCCGGCAAGCGGCCGCGCGCGACCCTCACACCCACACTGGCGCTGAAGGACGGCAAGCCCTTCCTGGTCTTCTCCGTGCAGGGGGGTGACACTCAGGACCAGAATCTCCTGCAGTTCTTTCTCGACGTGGTCGAGTTCGGCATGACCCCGCAGGAGGCCACCGAGGCAGCCAATATCACCAGCTACCAGATGCGCGACTCGTTCGGGGAGCACGAGTCCATCCCTGGCCGGCTCACCGTGAATACGGCCACCCCACCTTGGGTGCGCCAGCAGCTGGTCAAGATGGGCTACAAGCTGGACTTCGAGGAGCGCAGCTCCGGTCCGATCAATGCCATCGAGCTCGACCGCGCCCACGGCACGATATGGGGCGGCTCGAGCAATCACGGCGAGGATTACGGGATCGGCTGGTAGTCAGCCTGGGCACTCCGCCACAAGAACAGGCCCAGGCCGACGCACCATATGGCCTGCAGCACGATGACCAGGAGCATGCCGCGCACGTCGAGCTGCAGAACGCCGAGGATCAGCGTCGCCACGCAGAAGACCCCAATGACGACGCCGAGCGAGCCCAGCGCGCGGGCGAGCCCCGGCAACCGGGCAAGGTCGAGAGACCAGAGCGCAATGCCGGCCGACATGGCCAGGGCGCCGAACCGCGCGAACGCCTGATTGAACAGCATACATAGTGCGAGGAGCCGCGTGGTGATCGCGAGGTCCTCGGCGCCCACAGAAAGTGTCGTGCCCGGCACCCGGCCGGTGATATAACCGCTGACCAGCGCCGCACCGATCATTCCCACGACGCCTGCGGCGTAGACCACGAGGCCGGTGCGGATGAGGGGACGCCTCAGATCGCGCCGCCGGGCAAACTCAGTCAGGCCGGTGAGGATGAGCAGCATCAGTGCGATCAGAGTCCCATGCACCCATGCGGCCAGAGTGTTGAGAGCGGTGAGCTGTGCAATCGCCTGCGAAGGGTTCTGCATTCGCACCTCGGGGTGGTGCAGCATGGCCGGGATTTCAAGTAGCGAGGCGGACATGAGCACGATGCCTGCCAGAGATCCGGCCGAAGCGGATGAAGGACTGGGCTCAATGGGGGCGGCCACGGCTGTCTCGCTGAATGGGTGTGGCCCACAGGCTACGCGTCTGCCACCGTGAGTAGCCGGACACATAGCCCGCGGTGTCCGCCGACTTCGGCACCACTGCTGCCTGAATGCGCCGAGTGAACAAGAACGGCAGGGACCGCAGGGTAAAGCGCAGTCGCCGGACGGTGCTCGACGCGTTCTTCACACTCGTGCTGAAGGAGCCCTACGAGCGCATCACCGTGCGTGAGATCGCGCTGCGCGCCGGCGTTAGCCGCTCGACGCTTTATGAGCACTTTGGCAGCAAGGATGGCCTCCTCGCCGCGAGCCTGGAAGGACCCTTGAGCATGCTCGCGGATACCGTGCAAGCCGCCGACAACACCGCGGGGATCGTCGCCGTCCTCGAACATTTCTGGGCAAACCGCACCATTGCGCCGGGGCTGTTTGCGGGGCCGATGCGCCGCCACACTGTAGGCGTGCTCGTGAGGCTCATCGCGAAGCGCCTGCGCTCGGCTCCGCCGTCCCGGCGTGCAGCTCTGGTCATTCCGGTGCGCCTGGCAGCGACGCAGCTCGCGGAGGTGCTGTTCGCGCCGACTGCGGCATGGACATTGGGACAGTCGGGTTGCTCAGTGAGCCGCCTCGCGGCGGTGCTTCGCGAGACGACCCAGGCGCTGATGCAAGTGTTGCACGGAGGTGGTGCGGGTCGATAGGGAAAGGACGCTCTCCGGCGAGTCATTCCAACAATGGAACAGAGGCAATCCATGCTTCATTGTCGCTCAGTCTGCGTTACCGCCATCGTCGCGCTGTGCAGCCCCGCCTGCTTTGCGTCCCTGCCACCCTCGGCGCCGACCTATCACTTGCGCGTCGACAAGGCGTGGATCCCGATGAAGGATGGCGTACGCCTCGCCGCAACGCTATACATGCCGGCAGGGGGTGCTGCTACCGAGCGCCACCCTGTCCTGCTTGAATACCTGCCCTATCGCAAGGACGACGACACGCTGGGCGGCGATTACGGAACGTATGCGTATTTCGCCGAGCGAGGCTTCGTCGGAGCACGCGTGGACATTCGCGGCTTCGGCAACAGTGAAGGAACGGCTCCCGATCGTGAATACTCCACCCGGGAGCAGGAGGATGGCGAGGAGGTCATCGCGTGGCTCGCCCAACAGCCATGGTCCACCGGGAAAGTCGGCATGCTCGGCATTTCCTGGGGAGGCTTCAATTCGATCCAGATGGCGCTACGCAAGCCACCGGCGCTCAAGGCGATTCTGGCAGTGGACGCCACCGAGGAGTTGTACACCGAGGACGTGCACGACATCGACGGCGTTTTCCACTTCGATGAGTTCGAGCTGACGATGGATCTCGACGAGGGTCGCTGCGGCGCGCCCGGTTTTGACCTCGCGACAGCGCAGAGGCGCATGGACTCGCCACCGTGGTCGCTCAACTATCTGCGGCACCAGCGTGCCGGGCCTTTCTGGCGTGCGCCGGTGCGCCCGATCGAAACGCTGTCGGTCCCCGCATTCCTCATCGGCGGCTTTCAGGACGGGTATCGCGACAGCATTCCACGCATGCTGGAGAAGGTGAAGGCGCCGCTCAAAGCCTGGGTGGGTCCCTGGAATCATAACTACCCGAACGGGAGCGATTACGGTCCGCTGTACGAGTGGCGCGACCAGGCCGTGCGCTGGTTCGACTACTGGCTGAAGGGGCGCGACACCGGGGTGTTGAAGGATCCACGCCTGCTCGTCTATCTGCAGCACTGGCATCCTCCGGGCTCGCAGAATCAGGATGTGCCGGGGGAATGGCGGGCGGAGGACTGGCCCCCGCGCGGGCTTGCGCCAACGACTTTTTATCTGGATGCGGACCATCGCCTCGCGCGCGACGTGCCGCGCGCCGGCCGGGATCAGCTCCGTTATGTCCCCTCGGCAGGGGTCGAAGCGGGCTTCTGGTGGGGAGAATTGCTGAGCGATCAGCGTCCGGTCGATGCCTACAGCCTCACTTATGACTCGCCGGTACTGGCGCAGGACGTGGCAATTCTGGGGCGCCCTCAGGCAGTGCTGCAAGTTGCCGCGGACGCGCCGCTCGCGGACTGGTTCGTACGTTTGCTGGACGTTGCCCCGGATGGGCAGGTGACGAGCGTGACCGGCACAGGGATCAACGGGGCACAGCGCAGCTCCAAGGAGCAACCGGAGGATCTGAAGGCCGGCGAAACCTACCGTCTGTCGCTGGATCTGCACCTGGCCTCCTGGGTATTCCCCAAGGGTCACCGTGTACGGATCGCGATCTCCAACGCACTCTGGCCGATGATGTGGCCGACGCCGTACAACATGACGACCACGCTGGTGACGGGAGGCGGTGAGCCCTCGCGCATCGTTCTGCCTCAAGTGCCGTTGCACGGGGAGAAGGTGGCCGCCCTGGCCCCTCCCGAGCGGATCGAGGCGGCGCCAGGGCTCAGCGAGAGCCACGGTGCATGGCCGGGACAATGGACCTTGCTGCGCGACGAGGGCAGGCACCACAGCACCGTGGTGTGGCAAGGCAACACTGCGACGACTTATCCGTGGGGCGCTTTCGATCACTCGGAGCGGATAACCTACGACCTCGATGAGTCGCATCCGGAAAGTGCGAAAGTGCAGGGGGACTCCGAGTACCACCAGGTGGTCACGGGGCACAAGCTGACCTGGCGGGGTCACCACGAGCTTTCCAGTGACGCCCACACTTTCTTCTACAAGTACACCCGAACGCTGCTGCAGGACGGGAATGTCCTCCGCACGAAGACGTGGACGGAAGCGATCCCGAGGGATCACGAATAGGCAAGCCCCGGATCGCCACGCATGGGCGTAGCGCTCGTCCCGCCGCGCGACAGTGACGCCGGGTCAGCCAAGCGTCACTGTCGGGCTAAACAGCTGCGGTAGGCGCGCAAGAACCTCGGCGCACCGGGCGGGCCAGCGCGTGTCATCGTTACCGCTACACGACCGCTAACGCCAACGACGACCGCCGCGCTTGTCCCTGGCCCTGCCTTCCCGGTCATGCGGTCTCATCCGTCTTCACGCCGAGCTCCTTCTGGAACTGCTCGCGGATGAGATATTTCTGCAGCTTGCCCGTCACGGTCATCGGAAAAGCGTTCACGAAGCGCACGTAGCGCGGCACCTTGTAGTGTGCGATCTGCCCGCGGCAGAACTCGATGATCTCCTCGGGCATCGCTGTCACGCCTTCACGCAGTCGAATCACTGCGCATACCTCCTCTCCATACTTGGGGTCCGGCAGGCCGACCACGGCCACATCTAGTACCTTGGGATGGCGATAGAGATACTCCTCGATCTCACGTGGATAGACGTTCTCGCCACCGCGAATGATCATGTCCTTCACACGCCCGACAATGTTGCAGTACCCGTCTGCGTCGATGACGGCGAGATCGCCGCTGTGCATCCAGCCGGCCGTGTCGATCGCCTCGCGGGTGCGCTGAGGCTCGTTCCAGTACCCACGCATCACACCATAGCCACGTGTCAGCAGTTCCCCCGGCGTCCCGCGCGGAGTCACTCGCCCCGTGCTGTCGATGATTTTCACCTGTACGTGCGGATGCACCTGACCCACGGTGCTCACGCGCCGCTCGACCGGATCATCGGCGTGGCTCTGGAAACTCACCGGACTGGTCTCCGTCATGCCGTAGCATATGGTGACCTCCGGCATGTGCATCTCGGCGATCACGCGGCGCATGATTGCGATCGGGCAGGGAGAGCCGGCCATGATACCGGTGCGCAGCGAGCACAGATCGAATTCGCGAAATCGCGGATGATCGAGCTCAGCAATGAACATCGTCGGCACGCCAAGCAGCGCTGTGGCACGCTCACGCTGCAGACTCTGAAGGACGGCGAGCGGCTCGAAGGCGTCACAGGGCAGAATGCTGACTGCCCCATGGGTCATCGCGGCGAGCACCCCGAGCACCATGCCGAAGCAGTGGTAGAGGGGCACCGGGATGCACACCCGGTCTTGCGGCGTGAGCCGCAAACCCTCCCCGACAAAGAACCCGTTGTTCACGACGTTGAAATGGGTGAGCGTCGCCCCTTTGGGCAGGCCTGTGGTGCCACTCGTGAACTGAATGTTGACGACGTCATCAGCGTCAACGCATTGCGCGATCTCGCCGAGGGTCGCGGCTTCCCCAGGGCCGCCCGCTGCCTGCAGTTGCTCAAAGCTCACGCTGCCGGCAGTCGAGTCCTCGCCAATTTGCACCAGCAGCCGCAACTCCGGCAGTTGCTGCGATTGCAGCTGGCCGGCCTTGGCGGAGCTCAGCTCCGGGAGCAGTGAGTTGAGCATCGCGGCGTAGTCGCTGCTCTTGAATCGCGGAGCGAAGACGAGCGCCTTGCACCCGACGTGCCGTAATGCAAAGGTGAGCTCGCTCGTGCGATAAGCGGGGTTGATGTTCACGAGAATGAGTCCGGCGCGGGCCGCCGCGAACATCGTGAGGATCCACTCGGCGCAATTGGGCGACCAGATGCCGACGCGCTCGCCCGGTCGCATGCCGAAAGCGAGCAATCCCCGAGCCACGCGCTCTACCTCCGCATCGAGCTCCGCGAACGTGTAGCGAAGACCCTGATGGGACGCGACGAGAGCCGGGCGTGAAGCGTCGCGTGTGACGGCAGTCTTGAGCACCTCGTCAAGCGTGCGGTGCATCAGAGGTTGCGTGCTCGGGCCTGAAACGAAGCTGTTGCGGTTTTCGTCGGCTCGTGAGGTCATGAGCTGTGCCGCTGATCGGAAGGTGATCGTTTGGGAGGATGATAGCGCCGGCGGCCCGACGGAGGCGACGGCGCCCTGCGCCACCCGCGGATTCAGCAGTGCATCGTCAGGCTGGGTCGCCGACTGCGACTAGCGCCGTGGACCTGTTCGAGCCGCCCTCGAGGAAAGGGCGCATTTTGGCCCGGAGTACCGCCGGAAACTCGCAGCCATGGCGGGTCGAAGTATCCACGTGGGCCACCACCAGCTCGGCCACGGCGACGGGATCCGACTCCCACTCACGGTACATCCTGTGCGTGAGGCGCAGGGACGTGGTGCCAATGTGTTCCAGGATCGTCCTGATGGTGATCGTCCCGCGCTTCGCACCGGTGAGTCTCTCGCCCACGCGCTCAACCTCTCGCTTCGCTCCCTGCACAGGCAGCTCCGGAACGAAGGGACGTCCCTTCAGAAATTGAAGAACGAAGTCCGACGCAACCTCGCGATCGAGCGCCTGGAGCGCACCCCCCCCGCTCCGTCAAGCAGATCGCGCACGATGTAGGTTTTCGCAGTGAAAAGAGTTTCCTGCGCGTTCAAGCAATGGACCGGCAGGTCGCCGGGCGGACTCAGGCGCAGAACGCTCACAGAATAGCCGGCACGCGAAGTGCTGCGGCGCAGGTATCCGCGCGCAGGGCGGAAGCGACACCCCGGCAGACCGTCGGGCAAGCCTCTACCCGGCATGCCAGGAGGCTCAAGATGCTCGACCGACCAGAGCGGTACCGCAACGCCATCGTGCCGCATATTTACGTTGAAGACGCCGCTCGCGGCATTGCTTTCTACGAGCGGGCCTTCGGCGCGGTGGAGCTGTTTCGGATAGCCCACCCCGACGGCCGCATCCTCCATGCCGAGCTCTCGATCTGCGGCTCAGTTGTCATGATCGGCGATCCGGACGGACGGCTATACAGCGAGCCACACGTAGTTGGCCGATGCACCGCCGGGCTTCACATCTTCGTGGAAGATAACGCGGCACTGGTGCGGCGCGCGGTCGAGGCAGGCGCCGAGCAGATTCAGCCGCCGACGGAAATGTTCTACGGCGCCAACTCAGCGAGCGTTCGGGATCCGTACGGTCACGTGTGGGTACTTCTCTCCTGGAAGGAGGATATTGGCGTCGCAGAGATGGAACGACGCGGGAATGCGCTCCTGCGCTCGGCGGCACGCCATGCCTAGCTCCCCAAGAGTCTCTGCTGCGCTCACCGAGCTCGGTCCGCCGCCAGATCCCTCGGATCGAGCACCCGTCCATCGAGGATGACGTTCACGATTTCCTGATAGGCCCGGATCGTCTTCGTCGGGTCGGAACGCACCAGCAGCAGGTTGGCGCGCTTTCCAACCTGTACTGTCCCGATCTGGCCGTCCAGCTTCAGAGCCTGGGCGTTGCTGAGCGTCGCCGCCACAAATACCTGCTCGGGCGTCACGCCAGCTTCTGTTAGATGGCGCATTTCCAGCCAGCCATTCAGCCCTGGCGGATTGGCATACGTCGGCGCACTCGGCGTATCCGTTCCAAACAGCAGGCGCCCGTGATGCTCAGCCATGTAACCCGTAGCTGCCGCTGCTCGGGCAATAGGAGGTGCCAGCCCTGAATGCACCCTCTCGGCGGCGCTCCTGCCCTTCGGAACGTCTGCAGCTATGACGTCCCGAAACCACTGTCCCTCCGGTGTTGCGTACCACGCAATCAGGCTGCGTGGCAGCACTCGTGGCAGCATTGGATCGGACAAGGTCGCGTCGTCGAATAAATTCTGCAAGCCGTGGAGCACCTGCAGCGTCGGCTGCCAGCCGACCCGCGCGGCGATGGCCCGGTCAAGAACGGACTTGTCACGCGTCGTGAGCTCGCCCGGCCGGCTCTTCTCGTCACTGTTCCACAGTCCGTGGGCGATGATGTCGACGCCCGTATCGAGAGCGAACGTCTGCGCTTCGAGCGAGTTGGCGTGCATCAGTACCGGGAGCCCCGCCGCATGCGCCGCCCGCACCACGGCCCGGATCGTATCAGGCTGCGGCACGGGTAGATTGTCTACTCCACCGAAGCCGCGTTCGAAGAAGGTCTTAACGCAGATCGCACCATCCGACTTCATGTGTGCCACGACAGCTTCTGGAGTATGTTCCCGCGGGTTTATGCCAGGCGGCAGCGCAACGCCGGGCTTCGGCTCCACGAGCATGTAGGGCGACGTGTAGCGAGCTTCCTTCGGGGCGTAGTTGAGCGGGTACCCGTCCATTAGCGGCGCTCCACCGCAGAAGTAGGTATCGGGCACGGGGTCGTGACGCCTCCATTGGGCCATCCCCTCCGGCGTTGAGATCAGATCGATGAGGGTGGTGAACCCGGAGTAAAGATAGCTGCGAGGAATCTGCTCGCGCGCCGCGCGCGCAATCTCAGGATGAGCCCGCTCCTGATCCTCCGTCATCCCGGGGATGCCACCCAGATGGACATGGCTGTCGATCAGGCCGGGGATGAGATACAGGCCAGTGCCGTCCAGAGTCTGCTCATCCGGGTGGCGAGCCGATTCCGTCGCAGGCACTCCTATGGAGATAGCGACGATCCGGCCCGCATGCACCGTCACGTTGGCGCGCTGAATCTCGTGCAGCCGCTCGGGCGAAACGACGGTCACATTCTCGATTTTGAGATCCTCCGAGGCCGCTCCCACGGACTGCAGCAGCGCGGCGGTCGCGAGCAGACAGATCGCTGTCAGCCGCGAGCCAAAACGGACTCGAATTGACAACAATGGGTGAACCTCGCACCCTACCGGGCGGCTCCCGCAACGGGACCCCTCGGGGAGGCGACTGATGGGAACGTCACTTCGCATGTTGGTCATCATATTGGCCGCACCGTTCCTGATGGCGCAATCGACGCTGCCTCAGAGCCCGACCGTTGATCAGATCCTGGCGCACTATGAGCGTGCGATGGGCGGCAAAGCAGCGTTCAAGAAAGTACATAGCCTGGTCATCCGGGGCACGATCGCGTTTCCGGCGAAGAACCTGTCCGGGACGACAGCTGAATATTTCAAGTCACCCGATCACTTCCTGGCAGTCACCGAAGTCCCCGGTTACGGAACCGTGCGGGTAGTCTACGACGGAAAATCTGCCTGGACTGAAGATCCCAAGCGGGGCGTTGCCGAGATCACCGGCCCCGCCCTGGCGGACATGCGCAGGCGTGCCGACATTCAGTGGCACGTCAAGCTGAAAGAGCTCTATCCCACCCTGAAACTGAAAGGCCGCGAAAAGATTGACGGAAGGGACGCCTGGGTGCTCGAAGCGAAGGAGGATCAGTGGACTTTCCGCCTTTGCTTTGACGCCGCCACCGGGCTGCTGATCCGCTTCGATACCGACACCGGCGATCAGGAGGGCCTGTCCTCAGTCTCCATCGCGGACTACCGGCGGGTCGAAAACCTGGAATTCTCCTATCGGGCGGCAATGTCCAAGACCGCGGTAGTCTGGAGTCGGGAGCTGACCGACGTGAAGATCAATGTACCCATCGATGATGCTCTGTTCCTGAAGGCCTCGGTCGGCAAGGATGCCGACAAGCACGCCAGCTAGGATCGCCGCAGCGCTGGCGATCGATCAACAGTGCATCGGTTGGGCAAATCCCGTGTGACGCCGTTTCTGAGACACGGCGAGTGACACCCGGTCGCGTTACATCACGACGCTAACGACTTTCTCCTCCGTGCACGCGTCGAGGCCCCGCGCCCCGAGCTCACGGCCAATGCCGCTGGTCTTGAAACCGCCCCAGGGCAGACGCGGGTCGATGGCGCCCCATCCATTGATCCATACAGTGCCAGCACGCACTCTCGCTGCTATCGAGTGCGCGGCGTTGATGTCACGCGTCCACACGCTCGCCGATAGCCCATAGCGGGTCGCATTTGCGAGCCTCACTGCTTCATCAACCTCATCAAAGGCCATCAGCGCGCCGACCGGACCGAATATCTCCTCCTGCGCGACGCGCATGTCGTTGCGCACGTTGGTGAGAATCGTCGGTTTGAAGAAATAGCCCTTGCCACTGCGACGATCGCCGCCGGCGACGACTTTTGCGCCTTCCTGCACGCCGAGCCTGACATAGCCTTCGACACGATCGAGCTGCTTCCTGCTGACCAGAGCACCCATCTGTGTATCGGGATTGAAAGGATCGCCCTGCTTGACGCTGTTGGCCGCCGCACCGAGGCCCTCCAGCACCTGCTCGTACCTGGATCTGTGCACGAAGATTCGGGTGCCTGCAGCGCATATCTGACCCGAATTGGCGAACAGCCCCATCGCTACCCCACCGATCGCGGCATCCAGGGCCGCGTCCGAGAGCACGATGTGCGGGGTCTTTCCGCCCAGTTCCAGCGTGACGCGCTTGAATCCGTCGGCGGCCGCCTTCTGGATCTCCCGGCCCACCTCCGGACTTCCCGTAAAGCTGATCTTGTCGATTCCCGGATGGCGCGCCAGTGCGGCGCCCGCGACCTCGCCCAGGCCCGTGACTACATTGAACACACCGGCGGGAAACCCTGCCTCCTCAATGAGCTTGGCAATATGCAGGGTCGTGAGTGGCGCCTCTTCGGACGGCTTCATCACAACCGTACAGCCTGCTGCGAGCGCTGGTGCCAGCTTCCATGCTGCGATCATCGTCGGTGCATTCCACGGCGTGATGGCACCGATCACACCCACGGGTTCGCGGATCGTGTAGTTGAAAACCGGGCGTCCGAACGCGCCGGCCGTCGGAATGGTTCGGCCTTCGATCTTGTCGGCCCAGCCGGCGAAGTAGCGCATCGTGTCAATGCTGTTTGGAATATCGAGCATGGTGGGCTCGAACAGCGGCTTGCCGACCGTCGCTGACTCGAGCTTCGCCAGGTATTCCCTGTCGCGATCGAGCAGATCAGCGAGCCGATACAGCAGACGGCTGCGCTGAGGCCCCGGCATTTTCGACCACTCGCCACCATCGAACTGGGCGCGCGCCGCCGCGACAGCGCGGTCCACATCCTGTGCGGAAGCGGCCGCGACGCTGCTGAGCACGGACTCGGTGGCCGGATTGATGACGTCGAGAGTCTCGCCGCTGCTCGAGTCAGTCCATTTTCCGTTGACGTACATCTGGCGAAAGCCAGCGCCGATTGATGCGGAGGGTGCCGTAGGAATCGCCATGGTGGTTATCCTCCAGAAGGTCGCCGTGGGGAGGCCAAGCCCGACCGCCGTTCCCGGTCGAAGCGGCCGCGAGCAATGTTAGAGTAGCCGGCCAGGACAGGCAGCGCCAATTCGAAATTTACCGTCATCCCCTTGCCCCTCAACGGTTTAAGGCCCGGAGCATGATTTGGCACGAAACTGGCGGCGATGGCAGTCGCGCAGCCCTGCTGCTGCACGGTCTGGGAGCGACAGCCGCGGTATGGAAGCCCGTCGGGAGAGCGCTGCAGGAGCGCGGAATCATGCGCTGGCTGGCTGCCGACCTCGGCGGCCATGGTGGATCAGACTGGGAGTCCTTCTACAGCGTCGGGCAGCTCGCGGCAGAGCTGGCGCAGCTGGTCGCACAGCGGCAGATAGGCGAATTGTTCGTCGTGGGACACTCGCTAGGTGCCTACATAGGCCTGGCACTGGCCAGCGGCTGGTTCGGGATCGCGGTTCACGGTGTCCTGGGCATCGGCCCCAAGATCAGCTGGCCAGCCCAGGATTTGCAGGTCGCCAGGGACCTCGCGGCACGCCCGGTGCGGTGGTATGCGACCGAGGAGGAAGCCTGGGCGCGGTACAGACGCGTCTCGGGTCTCACGGCAGACATTGAACCCGGTGTGGAATCACTGGGCCGCGGTGTGCTGCAGGCAGAAGACGGCTGGCGTCTCGCGCAGGATCCCCGCACCTTCTCCGTCGCAGGCGCTCCATTTGCATCACTTGCATCAAGCGCAGTCGCCCGCGTCGTGCTCGCGCGAGGCGAGCGTGATCCGATGGTGTCTCTGCAGGAGTTACGCACGCACGCGTCGCAGGCCCATGATATTCCCGACGCCGGGCACAACGCCCACATCGAGAACCCTTCGGCCGTCGTTACGCTGCTCGAGCAATTGACCGTGGGTTCGTGACAGCGCTATGGAAGACGAGCAGGCCCGCGCGAGCGCCCAAGCCTTCGATCCGAATCGGCTGACTGCGGGCTTTTACGAGAATCCTTACGCCATCTACGCGGCCCTGCGAACTTTCGAGCCGGTGCACCGTTGCCCGGATGGGAGTTACTTTCTCAGCCGCTTTGCGGATCTGGATGAGATCTATCGCGACCGGACCCACTTCAGCTCCGACAAGAAGGCGGTGTTTGGGCCCAAATTCGGCCCAGGCTCCCCGCTATATGCGCATCACACCACGAGCCTGGTGTTCAACGATCCTCCCTACCATACGCGCGTAAGACGCCAGATAGTTGGTGCGCTGAGCCCCAACGCACTACGGGCTTTGCAGCCAGGCGTCACTGCGCTGGTCGACCGGCTGCTCGAGCAACTGGAGGAGCGCCAACGGTTTGATCTGATAGAGGACTTCGCCGCCGCCATTCCGGTCGAGGTCATCGGCAACCTGCTGCGGGTGCCACGTGAGGATCGCGGACCTCTTCGCGCCTGGTCGCTCGCGATTCTGGGGGCTCTCGAAACCGAGTTGACTGCCGCGCAGCGTTCACGCGGCAACGATGCGGTGACGGAGTTTACCGACTACTTGCGCGGACTGATCGCCGACCGAAGGCGACATCCACTTGGGGAAGCCGACCTCCTGAGCATGCTGCTGCAGGAGGCGGAGCTCACGGAATCGGAGCTGCTGCAGAACTGCGTGTTCCTGCTGAATGCCGGGCACGAGACGACGACGAACCTCATCGGCAATGGCCTGTACCTGCTGCTGAACCATCCCGAGTCGGCCACACGCCTGAGAGAGGATCCACAGCTGATCGGAACGGCGGTCGAGGAGTGTCTGCGCCTGGAGAGCCCGAACCAGCTCGGCAACCGACTCGTCACGCAGCAGGTCGAGATCGGTGGTGTGACGTTGGAGCCCAATACCTACCTGACGCTGTGCATTGGTGCGGCCAATAGAGATCCGGACGGGTTCACGGACCCCGAGCGCTTCGATATCGCCCGCAAGCCCAATCGCCATCTTGCATTCGCCGCCGGGGCGCACGCCTGTGCCGGCATGGGCGTCGCGCGACTCGAAGGGCAAATTGCCCTGTTGAGAACCGTACGGAGACTTCCGCGACTGCGCCTGGCAGCGGGCGCAACCCGGGCGAAGAGAGCACGATTTCGTGGATTCCTTTCCTTGCCGGCGGAACTGAGCTGATGAGGCAGGTACCCGGTCCACAGGGGGGCACGACGAGATGAAGTCACCGCCGCTGACCAACTCTCAGGCCCTTGCCGTCCTGCGCATCGCGGTCGGCACGCTGTTCCTCATCTTCGCTCAATACAAGGTCCTCTCCACCGAATTCATCTGGGGTGGTGGCTTCCAGTACTGGATCAACTCATTCATCAAGGACGGCGCGTATCCTTTCATGAGACCCGTCCTGATCAACTTCGTCCTGCCCCATGGTACCGGCATCGCCATCCTCGCCACCTATGGTGAGCTCGCCATCGCCATTTCACTCATCAGTGGAGCTCTGGTCAGAGTCGCCAGTCTCTGCGGTGCCGTCTTCATGCTCACCCTGCTCTTCTCCGCAAACTATCCTGGCCCGAACGTACCTCTGTGGCGCTACTTTGGTTACTCACTCGAGCACTCGGTCT
>DASTDD010000015.1:0-6457 GCA_035710545.1 Steroidobacteraceae bacterium | reverse complement strand
CGGCAGGCGTCGCCACCGCAAGCGCAGGAAACTTCGCGCAGGGCCTGGCACTGGCCGCGGCGCGCCGTCGGATCCGGCTGACCGTGCATGCGCCCTCGACCGCACCCGCCGTGAAGCTCGCCGCGATCCGCGCGCTGGGCGCCACCGTCGAGACCCATTCGTACAGCGAGTGGTGGCAGATCATGTCCACGCGCATCACGGGTCGCGATGACGGACGGTTCATCCATCCGGTGTGCGAAGCGGGCGTGCTGCTCGGCAACGGCACAATCGCGTTGGAGCTCGCCCGCCAATGGGCTCACATCGACAGCGTTTTCGTACCGCTCGGCGGCGGCGGACTACTCTGTGGCATCGCCCTCGCCTTCCGCGCGCTCGGTGCGCGCCCACGGATCATCGCGTGTGAGGTTGAGACCGCCGCGCCGCTGACGAAATCGCGCGAGGCGGGCCGACCGGTCAGCATTCAACGCCTGCCGTCCTTCGTCGACGGTATCGGTGGCGGCGGTGTTCTGGAGCAGATGTGGCCCCTGCTGCAAGACCTCGTCGACGCCGTCGTCGTCGTCAGTCTCGATGAGATCCGTGAAGCGATGCGCGCCCTGGCGCTCGAAAGCCACCTCGTGTGCGAAGGAGCCGGCGCCGCCTCGGTTGCCGCCGCGCTCAGCGGCCGCGGCGGCGGTGGCAACTGTGTTGCAATCATCTCCGGTGGCAATATCGACCTGCCCGTGTTCGCGAGCATCGTCGCTCCCTCCAGTTGAGTTCGCTTCCGCGCTGGCGCCGCAGCCGGTGTGCTTCGCCGCCGCTCGCGCTGTGACCTGAAGCTCGAGCGCAAATCCACACAGGCACGACGCCTGCTGCGTATGCGCAGCAGGCCGTGCGACAACGTTCAGCTCCCGCTGAATCGCCCGGCCGCCGCCGCAGCTCGCGGCGAACGGACGTGCCGCCGTGCGGCGCGCGCAAGCTCAATGACGCAGAGGAACACGATGCCCGATCCTTCCCCATTGCATGCCACTGCGCGCTCGCCACGCATCTACTGGCTCACCGAGGGATACTTTCCGCCGACGCTCGGCGGCCTGGAGTTGATGGTGGCGCGCCTGTCCGAGGGACTCGCTGCGCGCGGACTGGAAATCCACGTCATTACGAGACAGCCCGACGCGCAATGTGCGCCGGAGCAGTTCATCGCCGGCGTGCACGTGCGGCGCATCCCGCCGGCCGGTCAGCTCAAGGGCACAGGATGGCGCGCACTGCCGCGGATTCTCGGCTATCTGGCAAGGCTGGCGTTCATGCTGCTGCGTGAAGCGCGACAGTACGATGTCGTCATCGTATCCGGCCTGAAGGTGATCCCGCTGGTCGCGGTCCCGCTGTGCCTCCTGCTGCGCAAGCGCTGCATCGTGCGTGCCGAATCCACCTACGAGTTGCTCGAGCCCGTGTCCGCCCAGAGCGTCTCGGCCATGAAGGGGCCGGTGGGACGCCTCGTCCAGCGGTCCTCCGAATCGATCCAGCGGATGATGCTCTCGCACGCCGACCGCGTGATCGCGACCTCGAGCGAGCTGGAGGGGCTGATGCGCAGCGCCGGGGTGCAGCCGGAGAAGATCAGGACGATCTACAACGCCGTGGACCTGCGTCGGTTTCATCCGGTCTGCGCCGAGGAGAAGGACCGGCTGAGACAGGAGCTGCACCTCCCCCGCAACGCGACCATCGTGCTGTTCGCTGCCCGGCTTTCGCGCGCGAAGGGAGTCAATGTGCTCGTCGAAGCGTGGCCGCGACTCGCGGCCCAGCATTCCGACCTGTGCCTCGTGATCGTCGGCTCCGGCTCGGGCTCCTTCGATGACTGCGAGTCCGAGCTGGTCGAGTTCCTGCAGCTCACCGGCCTGGCGGACAGCCGCGTGCTGATGCATGGGCCGAGCGAGAGGGTGGACAAGTACCTGCAGGCAGCAGATCTGTACATCTTACCGAGCGAGTACGAGGGATTCGGTGTCGGAGTGATCGAGGCGCTGGCGACGGAGATTCCGGTGCTTGCAACCCCGGTCGGTGTGGTCCCGCAGCTCATCCAGGACGGCGACAGCGGCTTCGTATTTCCGCCGCGCGATGAGCCCGCCTTGATCGAGGCGGTGGAGACGGCTCTCGCCGAGCGGGAAAGGTGGCCGGAAATAGTGCGGCGGTCACGCCAGACGGTGAAATCGATGGATGTGGGCGCGGTCGTGCAGCAATACGTCCGACTCTGCTTCGAGCTCGTCGAACAGCACTAGCGCCGGGATTGCGGCCACAGCCAACTTCCAACCATAACTGCCGCGCAGTACCCAATGCACGGCGGTTGCGCCGAAGCGCCTCGTGAATGCGACGATCCGCAAGGCGCGCGGGACACTTGTGCGCGGGTGTTTTCTCTGCGTTATGCTTGGGAGGGGTAGCCTACGCCTCAACACCCCGAGCCTCGATGCTGCTGCTCAAACCCAACTGCGAATGCTGCAACCGTGATCTGCCGCCTGATTCGCGGGATGCGTGGATCTGCTCCTTCGAATGCACGTTCTGCACGGAGTGCGTCGCTCGGCTCGTTCGCTGCCCGAACTGCGAGGGAGAGTTCGTGCACCGGCCGATCCGACCCGAGGCCGCTCTGCGGCATTATCCGGCCGCGCGCGAGCGGACGTTCAAGCCCCAGGGGTGCGCGTAACCAACGGTCGGGACGACCCTGTGCGATCGGGCGCGTTGCACGGCGCCCCCCACCGCCCCGATCGCAGTGGCGCGATATCCGAATGACGCCGTATCTGTCGGCAAAGCGGCCGGGTTGGCTGATCCTGCGCTCGGGCGCGCAGCTCTCACGCGACACGCTCTTCTGGCTGCTGCAGGGGGTGGGATGGCTGCTGTTCGGCCTGATGATGCTCGGCTACGAGCTCATCTGGCAGAGCCCCATGCCTGCCCTCGTCGATGACCTGGCCCTGGTCGCCACAGGCCTCGCGCTGACCACCGGCTTCCGAATCTTCTATCGCAGCCGGCGCCGCCGACGCGATTCCCCGGCCGCCCTGCTCGTGATGGCCATCATCCTGTGTCTGCTCGGCTCGCCCGCCTGGTACTTCGGACAGACTTTGCTCGTGCAGCCGCTGCTGCCCGAGTCCATGCCGCGTCCGCAATGGCTGCTGTCGGGCCTGTTCCTGTACTACATATTCATCCTGGCCACCTGGAACCTGTTGTATTTCGGCACCCACGGCTGGATGAGCCTGCAGCTCGAGCGCCGCCGGGCAGAACGCGCCGAAGCGATGGCGCAATCGGCCAGGCTGCGGGCGCTGCAGTCCCAACTCGAGCCGCATTTCCTGTTCAATACCCTCAACAGCATCTCGTCCCTGGTCGCCGCCCGCCAGCATGAAGGCGCCGCCACGATGATCGCACTGTTGAGTGATTTCCTGCGTCTGACGCTCAAGACCGGCGGGACACCCGAAATCACCGTGCGGGAAGAGATCGGCTTCGTCCATCAGTACCTGGACATCCAGAAGCTGCGTTTCGGCGAGCGACTCTCCTTTACCGTTCAGGTCGGTCCGGAGGCGTTGCCCGCCATGGTCCCCACGCTGCTGCTGCAGCCTCTCGTCGAGAACGCCCTGAAGCATGGAATCCTGCCGCGGGCGGCCGGCGGCCGCATCGTGGTCACCGTACAGACTCAGGGTGAAAGGCTGCTGCTGCGCGTCGAGGACGATGGACCCGGACTCGTGCGTACCCCTTCGATGAGTCCCGGGGTCGGGCTCTCCAACACGGCAACTCGGCTGAGCGAGCTCTATGGAAGCCACGGGACGCTGTACGTCGGGCGCAGTGCCCTCGGCGGCGCCGCGGTGGACATCGGCGTCCCCTTGATGTTCCACGCAACCTTTCCCGACCAGGTATCGGCCGAAGCGAGTGAAGCATGAGCATCCGTACTTTGCTGGTCGACGACGAGGATCTGGCCCGACGCGGCCTGCGCGCGCGCCTGGAGCGGTCCGAGGACATCGACGTCATCGGTGAATGCACGAACGGCCGGGAGGCGATCGATGTGATCGGGCGTCTCTCGCCGGACCTGGTTTTCCTGGACGTGCAGATGCCCGAGGCGTCCGGGTTCGACGTGATTCAGGCCATCGGCGCGGAATCGATCCCGTACGTCATCTTTGTCACGGCTTATGACCAGTATGCTCTGCATGCCTTCGAGGTCCATGCGCTCGACTATCTGCTCAAGCCTGTCGATGACAGGCGTCTCGAGGTTGCCCTTTCCCAGGCGCGCACTGCGCTCAGCAGCAAGCGCGACGGCACGTTTGGGCGGCACGTGGCCGATGCCATCGCGCACTGGGGGCCGGCCGCCGCGACCGGCGGTCCCCGCTGGGGCACGGACCGGGTAGCGATCCCCACCGGGGATCGTCTCGTCGTCGTGCGCATCAACGAGATCAACTGGATCGCCGCGGCGGGCAATTACGTCTCGCTGCATACCGACAAGAAGGCGTGGCTGCTGCGCGAGACGATCGCGACGATGGATCAGCGGCTGGGATCCCATGGATTCGTCCGGATCCACCGCTCCACGGTCGTGAACCTGGATCGCGTGCTCGAGCTGCGGACACTGGGCAGCGGCGACTTCGCCGTCGTGCTGCGTGACGGCACGGAGTTGAAGCTCAGCCGCAACTACCGCGCCTCCGTCTGGAAGCTCCTCGGCGGGAATCTCGACGGCGATAAGTAAACACTCGCGGATCTCGGCAGGGTTCGATGCGAGCCGCGCGCACAGTGTGACAGGCGGCCCGTTGCGTGTGATGAGCCGCGCCACAATGGGCACAACGATCGCGCGAGCATGCTCTGTCAGGCGCGCCGCCCGACGAGCGCAACTCGGCGCCGCATTCCAGCTCCTCGTCCACTAAAACCAACACTCCGTCACATCGTTCTCCGCTACGCGCCCCCCGGCGATATCGTCCGCGCCAGCAGCGCCAACCGATGTCGGATAGGGACAGCCCGCCTGCTCGCGCGCACTTGTTGCCGAAACGTCGCAACTCCGCCCGCAGCGCCCGGCATCGACCTGCAAAGAGGGAGCCTCACATGACGCGGTCTACTTCTGCCTTCATCCGTGCACTCCTGACCACGCTGGGCAGCGTTGCCACTGCGGTGGCTCACGCCCAGGCCGGCCCGGCACCGGCCAGTCCGGCGCAGGCGAGCGCCCCTGCGAGCGACCAGTCCCAGGCTGCCGCGGTCCAGGAAGTGGTCATCACGGGCTCGCGCATCGCGGCGCCCAATCTCACCAGCACGAGCCCCATTCAGGTGGTCAATTCGACGGAGATCCGTCAGACCGGCGCCACCGACGCGATCGATCTGCTCAATACCCTGCCGCAGAATTTCCAGAGCGCCACGGCCGACTTCTCGAACACCACCAACCCGCTCACCGCCGCCGGCGGTCTGACGACCGCGGACCTGCGTGGCCTCGGCCCGCAACGCACGCTGGTACTCGTGGACGGTCGGCGCCTCGGGTCGGCGGACCCCAATACCCTCAACCCCAATCCGGCGCCGGATCTGGATCAGATTCCGGTGGCGCTGGTCGACCGCATCGAGGTCGTCACCGGAGGGGCCTCGGCGGTATACGGCTCCGATGCGATCGCCGGCGTCGTCAATTTCATCATGAAGCGCAATTTCGAGGGCCTGCAGGTGGATGGCCAGTGGGGCGTGGATCAGCACGGCAATCACAATACCTACGCGCAACAACTGGCCGAGGCTCAGGGCTTCCCGACCCCCACTTCGAGCCTGCACGATGGCCAGACGAAGGACTTCTCCATCCTCGCCGGCACGAACATCGCCGACGGACAGGGCAACATCACCGCCTGGCTCGAATATCGCCACGCCAACCCGGTATTCGCGCGCGACCGCGACTTCAGCGCGTGTCAGGTAGCGGCCGATTTCCCCAATGACTGCATCGGCACGACGAACTCCAACCATTTCGACGTCGGCGGGGTCGTCTACTCGGTCGTCGGCAACCAGCTGCTGCCGTTTCCCCGGCCCGGATCCTCGCCGCCGCCGGAATTCAATTCCAACCAGTACCTGAACCTCTCGCGGGAGGACCAGCGCTACAACGCCGGCTTCCAGGCGCACCTGGACCTCAATCCGGCCGTGAAGCCCTACGTCGACTTCAGCTTCATGAACGACAAGAGCACCAGCCAGGTCGCTCCGTCCGGCCTGTTCTATCCCGCCGGAAATGTCACCACGGCCTCGGTGCCCGGCGTGGGCGGCGAGAACCTCGTCAATTGCAGCAATCCGCTGCTGAGCCCGCAGGAGCAGTCCATCCTGTGCACGCCCGGCCAGATCTCCGGCGATGCCGCCAACCCCGGGTCCGCCGGTAACAGCGCGGTGGTGGACATCGGCCGCCGCAACATCGAGGGCGGACCGCGCATCGCCTACTTCGACCATACCAACTACCGGGCAGTCGCCGGCCTGGGAGGAGACCTCGCCACCGGCTGGACGTATGACGCTTACGGCCAGTACT
>DASTDD010000014.1:0-14838 GCA_035710545.1 Steroidobacteraceae bacterium | reverse complement strand
GGCGAGATCTCGGTGCTCATGGGCCTGTCGGGCTCGGGGAAATCGACTCTGCTGCGCGCGGCAAACGGCATCACGCCGGTGACCCGGGGGCAAGTGCTGGTCCAGGACGGCGCTGCGGTCGTGGACATCGCGCGATGCGATGCGACCACCCTGCGCCGGATCCGGCGCCTGCGCATCGCCATGGTCTTTCAACAGTTCGGTCTGCTCCCCTGGCGCAGCGTGCGCGACAATGTCGGCTTCGGCCTCGAGTTGCGCGGCGAGCCGGCGGCCGTACGCCAGCGCATCATCAACGAGCAGCTCGAGCTCGTCGGACTGTCGCAGTGGGCCGATCGGCACGTCGCGGAGCTCTCGGGCGGCATGCAGCAGCGCGTCGGGTTGGCGCGCGCATTCGCGACCAACGCCGACGTGCTGCTGATGGATGAGCCCTTCTCGGCGCTGGATCCGCTCATCCGCCGCAAGCTGCAGGACGAGCTGCTGGCGCTGCAACAGCGGGTGAAGAAGACCATCCTGTTCGTCAGCCACGACCTGGACGAGGCGCTGAAGCTTGGCGACCACATCACCATTCTCGAAAGCGGGCGCATCGTGCAGAGCGGCACCGCGGAGGACATCGTCGTGCGGCCGGCCAATGACTACGTTGCCGAGTTCGTCACGCACATGAATCCGCTCAGCGTGCTGACCGGAGACATGGTCATGCGGCCTTGCGCGGATATGGCCTGCACTGACGGCGCTCTCTGGGTGGACGAACGCCGTCGCTACCAGGTGTTTCTCGACGAGCGCGGCAGCCCGAGCGCGCTGCGGGTGGACGGGGCCGCGCACGCTCTTGGCCATGTTGCCGAGGGCGACGGCTGGGCGGCGCCGCAACCAGGAATGGCCGTCGCACCCGCCTCGATCTCCCTCAGCGCGATCATCCGGCTGCGCAACACCACCGGCCATCCGGTCCTCATCGTCGAGCAGGGACGCTTGGCAGGGGTGTGCGACCAGCGTGAAATCATCCGGGCATTAGCGGGAGCTCGCGATCACTAGCTCATAGCTGAAAGGCGCCCGGGGCCCCCGAGAAATCTCGCGTCTTGGTCGACCGCGACCACCTTGTCTGTCGTGGCAGGTGAGATTTCGCGGGGTGGGCTCTGCGGCGCTTTCAGCCCGCGACCACTGGGCCCTCGGAGGCGCGCCCTGCCCAGGCTTCATAATGAATCCGTCGCTGCATGTCGCGTTCGTTCAAACGGCGCGGCGAGCCCATGCTCGTAGCCTCGCGGGCCGCCCGGCATGATGCCGCCGCCCGCCCTCGGGGGTCCTTCACTCGCCTTCGAGGCCATTTCGAATGCAACGTTTCTCCGCCCTCACGCTCCTCAAGCGAGGACTTTCCGGTCAGCGCGGCTGGGTACCGCAATGGCGACGGGCGGAGCCGCGCACGGGGTACGACGTCGTGATCGTCGGTGGCGGTGGACATGGGCTCGGCACGGCCTATCACCTCGCCCGCGACCACCAGCTCACCCATGTCGCCGTGCTGGAGAAGGGCTGGATCGGCGGCGGCAATACGGGCCGCAACACGACGGTGATCCGCTCGAACTACCTGTTCGATGAAAGCGCCGCGCTGTACGACCACGCGCTCAAGCGGTGGGAGAACCTTTCGCAAGAGCTGAATTACAACGTCATGTTCTCCCCGCGAGGGGTCATGATGTTGGCGCACACGGTGCACGACATGCAGGTGTCGCAGCGGCACATCCATGCGAATCGAGCAAACGGTGTCGACAACGAATGGCTGACTCCCCTCGAGGCCAAGGAGTTCTGCCCCCCTCTGAACATTAGCGACATCCGTTACCCGGTCGTTGGTGCCGCCCTGCAGCGCCGGGGAGGGACGGCCCGCCACGATGCGGTGGCCTGGGGTTACGCGCGGGCGGCCGACGCCCTGGGCGTGGACATCATCGAGAATTGCGAGGTCACGGGCATCCGACGGGACGCGAACGGAGCCGTATCGGCCCTCGAAACCAGCCGCGGAGTGATCGAGGCGCGCCGGGTCGGTGTGGTGGCCGCCGGGCACTCCAGTGTCGTGATGAAGATGGCGGGCGTGCAATTGCCGCTCGAGAGCTATCCCCTGCAGGCGCTCGTCTCCGAGCCGGTGAAGCCTGTGTTCCCCTGCGTCGTGATGTCCAACACGATTCACGCTTACATCAGTCAATCCGACAAGGGCGAGCTGGTCATCGGCGCGGGGACCGACGCCTACAATTCCTATACCCAGCGCGGCGGACTGCATATCAGCAGTCACGCACTCGAGGCGGTGTGCGAGCTCTTCCCGACATTCCGGCGCCTGCGCATGCTGCGCAACTGGGGAGGCATCGTCGACGTCACACCCGATCGGTCGCCCATCATCGGCAAGACTCCGGTCCCGGGCTTGTTCGTCAATTGCGGCTGGGGCACAGGCGGATTCAAGGCCACGCCGGGCTCTGCTCATGTCTTTGCTCATACGATCGCGCACGGCGAACCTCACCCCCTGAACGCGCCGTTCACACTCGAACGATTCGCGGAGGGCAATCTCATCGACGAGGCGGCGGCGGCGGCCGTCGCGCACTGAGGCGCTCATGCTGCTCATCACATGCCCTTATTGCGGCGAGCGCCCCGAGCTGGAATTCGCGCACGGCGGCGAGGCCCATGTGCAGCGCCCCCGCAATCCCGCGCAGGTCGATGATCAGGAATGGGCCAATTTCCTCTACATGCGGAATAACACGAAGGGTGTGTACGCCGAGCGATGGCGGCATGCGCACGGATGCGGCAAGTTCTTCAACGCCTTGCGCGACACCACCACCGATCGTTTCCTGGTGACGTACCGGATCGGTGAGCGGCCGTGAGCACGGGCGCATTCCGGACGGGCACCGGCGGCCGTATCGACCGCACTCGCGAGCTGAGCTTCCTGTTCGACGGCAGGCGCTATACGGGGCTGCACGGCGACACGCTGGCTTCGGCGTTGCTGGCCAATGGAGTGCACCTGGCCGGGCGGTCGTTCAAGTATCACCGGCCACGCGGGATATTCTCCGCCGGCCCGGAAGAGCCCAACGCTCTGGTCACCGTGCGTCGCGATGCTGCGCGTTGCACCCCCAACCTGCGCGCCACACAGGTCGAGCTGTACGAGGGTCTGCAAGCCGAAAGCCAGAACCGCTGGCCTTCGCTGGATTTCGACGTCGGAGCCGTCAATGACGCGCTGTCCCGTTTCATCCCAGCCGGCTTCTACTACAAGACGTTCATGTGGCCACGTCGCGCGTGGCATGCGCTCTACGAGCCACGCATCCGCGCGGCAGCCGGGCTCGGGCGGGCGCCGGAAGCTGCCGATGTCGATCGCTACACGAACCGCTTCGCACACTGTGATGTACTGGTGGTCGGCGCGGGACCGGCAGGTCTGGCCGCGGCGCTCGCCGCAGCTCGCACCGGTGTGCGCGTCATTCTTTGCGACGAGCAGCCTGAGCTCGGTGGCAGCCTGCTGTCGGAGCCGCCAGGCGGGAGCTGCATCGACGGCCGGACCGCGAATGAATGGACGGTCGCGGCGATCGCCGAGTTGAATTCACTTCCCCGCGTGCGCATGCTGGCGCGGACCACCGCCTTCGGCTATTTCCCCCATAACCTCGTGGCGCTCAACGAGCGGCTCACCGACCACCTCGCCAGCGCGCCCACGCATTTGCCCCGCGAGCGCACGTGGCAAGTCCGGGCTCGGGAGGTCGTGCTCGCCACGGGCGCCATCGAGCGCCCGCTCGTCTTTCCGGGCAACGACCGCCCGGGAATCATGCTTGCCGGGGCAGCGCGCACGTACGTGAACCGATACGGCGTGCGGCCGGGAAGCGCGGCCGTCGTGGTGGCTGCACACGATGAGGCATATCGCGCCGCATTGGACCTGCACGCGGCAGGCGTCACCGTTGCGGCGATAGTGGACTCACGAGAAGCCGCTGACGGCGAGCTGCCCGATGCCGCGCGCCAGGCTGGGCTGCCAATTCAGACACGCGCAACGATCGTGGGCACGAGCGGCCGACTGCGAGTGAATGCCGTGCAGGTGGCTCAGCTCGACGCTCATGGTGAAGTATCCGGCGGCGCCGATTCGATCGCTTGCGACGTGGTGGCGATGTCGGGCGGCTTCACGCCGACGATTCACCTCTTCTCGCAGTCACGTGGCCAGCTCGCCTGGGACGAGGGCCTGCAGGCATTTCTCCCCGCCACACCCGCGGAGCGCGTTCGTCCCGTGGGGGCCTGCCAGGGTATCTTCGATCTCGACGAGATCCTGCAGGGGTCGGCGAGCGTGAGAACCCGAAGGGCAGCGCGACATGGCGGCGGCGGCGTCCTGCCACAGCGGCCCGATTCGGCCCAGAAAGCGTTCGTGGACTGGCAGCACGATGTGACGAGGCGCGATCTCGCGCTGGCGACTCGAGAGGGATTCCGCTCGATCGAGCACGTCAAACGGTACACCACGACGGGCATGGCGACCGACCAGGGCAAGACTTCCAATATGAACGCGCTTGCCGTGGTGTCGCGCGAAATCGATCAACCCGTACCGAAGGTGGGCCTCACGACGTTCCGCATGCCCTATACGCCGATCACCTTCGGCAGCTTCGCAGGCTTGCAGCGTGGCAGTCTGTTCGATCCGGTCCGCACAACGCCCACGCACGACTGGGCAACACAGCACGGTGCCGTGTTCGAGGATGTGGGCCTGTGGAAGCGCGCCCGGTACTTTCCCCGCGGTGCCGAAGACATGCACGCAGCGGTGGCACGCGAATGCCTTGCCGTGCGCAACGCGTGCGGCATCTTCGATGGTTCGACCCTCGGAAAAATCGAGGTCGCTGGCAAAGATGCGGTGACCTTCATGAACCGCATGTACGTCAACAACTGGTCGAATCTCGCCGTCGGGCGGACGCGATATGGTGTCCTGCTCCGCGATGACGGATACGTCTACGACGACGGCGTGGTCGCCCGAACCGCCAAGGACCGCTTCCACGTGACCACCACGACCGGCGGGGCGGCGCGTGTGCTGACGCTCATGGAGGACTATGCTCAGACCGAATGGCCGGATCTCGACGTCTGGCTCACCTCCACCACCGAGCAGTGGGCCGTGATAGGCGTTCAGGGTCCGCAGGCGCGCCAGGTGCTGCAGACGCTGGTCGAAGATGTCGATCTGTCGCGCGGCTCCTTTCCACACATGAGCGTCGCGCAGGGCACGATATGCCACATTCCCATGCTCCTGTTCCGTGTGAGTTTCACCGGGGAGCTCGGCTTCGAGATCAACGTGCCGTCCGATTATGGCCAGGCCATCTGGGATGCAGTCTGGGAGGCCGGTCAGCCGCACGGCATCACGGCATACGGCACGGAGACGATGCATGTCCTGCGCGCGGAGAAGGGCTATATCATCGTTGGACAGGAAACCGACGGCACCGCGACCCCGGATGACGTCGGACTCGGCTGGGCGATTGGCAAGAACAAGGAGGACTTCGTGGGCAAGCGCTCGTTGATGCGTCCTGCCATGAGCGCGACCGACCGCAAGCAGCTCGTCGGAATTGCAACGAACGATCCGCGCGTGGTGCTGGAGGAAGGCGCGCAAATCGCAGCCTCCGCGGGGCTGAAGCCGCCCTTCCGTCCCATCGGACACGTGACGTCCTCCTACCGCAGCGCCTCCCTGGATCGCTCGATCGCCCTGGCGATGGTGCGCGGAGGCCGGGCAAAGATTGGCCAGACGCTCTATGTGTCGATGCCGGACCGGGACATCCCCGTGCAGGTCGTCTCACCAGTGTTCTACGACGCCGCGGGGAGCAGGTTGAATGGCTGACTTGTCCCACGACCGCCGCCCGCCCATAGTTGTCCCGAGCTCGGGGGTACGGCTGTTGCCTCCCGCAGCCCGGTTCGTTCTTCGCGGAAGTGAGCAGGTTTTGCGCGCCGCGGGCGAGGCACTGGGTCTGCAGATCTCGGGTGATCCGTGCAGCAGCGCCCGCAGGGAGGGTCGCGCGGCCCTGTGGCTGGGGCCTGATGAGCAGCAGCTGCTTGCGCCGATGGCGGAAGGGGCTTCCCTTGCCCGGTCGCTCGCAGAGAAGCTGGCCGGGCTGCCCTGCTCGCTCGTGGATGTCAGCCATCGTCAGGTTGCGCTCGAGGTCAGCGGCCCTCACGCACAGACCCTGCTGAGCGTCGGGTGTCCCTTGGACCTGGACGTGAGCGCATTTCCCGTGGGAATGTGCACGCGTACCGTGCTGGGCAGAGCCGCCGTGATTCTCTGGCGGACGCAAGCTCAAACATTTCAAGTCGAGGTATGGCGCTCTTTCGCCGACTACGCTTCGCGCCTCCTCGCCGAGGCCGGGCGCGAGCTCGCCTGCTGAACCGGGAGAATTCTCTGTGAAGACGCATGTCAGAGTGTTGGTCATCGGCGGCGGTGCAGTGGGCGTGAGCACTCTGTACCACCTCGCGAAGAAGGGCTGGACGGATATCGCCCTCATCGAGCGCACGGAGCTGACCGCCGGCTCGACCTGGCACGCCGCGGGACTGCTGCCGCTGTTCAACATGAGCTACACCGTCGGCCAGCTGCACAAGTACTCGATCGACCTGTACAAGCGGTTGCCGGCGGAGACCGGTCAGGACGTCAGCTTCCACGTGACCGGCAATCTGCGCCTGGCCACATGCCGGGAGCGGATGGATGAGTATCAGAAGTATTGCGGCACAGCCAACACTATCGGCGTGCCTTTCGAGATCATCGGACCGGCGCGCGTGAAGGAGCTGTGGCCGCTGCTCGAGCTGGGGGGGACCGCGGACACGCCCGCCGTCATCGGTGCGCTGTATCACCCCCACGACGGCCACATTGCCCCGGCGGACCTCACGATGGCGCTTCGCAAAGGCGCGCGCAACGCAGGGGCGGAGATCTACGAACAGACAGAGGCGATCGGCATCGCGCGCACGGCCTCTGGCGAATGGAAGGTGCGCACGTCGAAGGGCGACATCGTGGCCGAGCACATTGTCTGCGCCACGGGAAACTACGCGCGCCAGACCGGGCGTCTGTTCGGCCTCAACGTGCCCGCTATTCCGGTCGAGCACCAGTACATCGTCTACGACGAGTCGGCAGAGCTGAAGGCCTATCGCACGGGCGGCGGCCGCGAGCTGGCCGTGATGCGTGAATCGGACAAGGCCTACTATCTGCGCGAAGAGCGCATGGGGTGGATCCTGGGACCGTACGAGAGAGGAGCGCCCGCGCGCTTTGCGGACGGAGTCCCGGATTGGTTCGGCCGCAGCCTCTTCCCCGGCGACCTCGACCGGCTGCTGCCACACGTCGAGGCTGCGATGCGTCGCGTCCCGGCGCTGGAGAACTGCGGGATGAAGGACATCGTGAACGGTCCCATCTCGTACACGCCCGACGGCAGTCCGCTCATCGGGCCCGCCTGGGAGGTGCCGAATGTATGGCTCAACGAAGGACACAGCTTCGGCATCACGGCAGCCGGCGGATCGGGCTGGCAGCTCGCCGAATGGCTGGTCGAGGGCGAGCCTGGCATCGACATGCTGGCAGTGGACCCCCGCCGCTTCGGTCCCTACACCGGCAAGCGCTATGTCGTGATGAAGAACGAGGAGACCTATCGCAATGTCTTCACCGTCCATTTCCCGGACGAGGAGCGACCCGATGCGCGCCCCGCCAAGACGAGCCCCGTGTACGACAAGCTCGACCGGCTCGGGGCCGTGTGGGGTCAGAGGTACGGGTGGGAACGCGCCAACTGGTTCGCGCCTCGCGGCGTCGAGCGGCGCGATCGGTGGAGCTTCCGACGCACCAACTACTTCGAGCACGTAGGCAACGAGTGCCGACTGATGCGCGAGCGTGTGGGCGTGATCGACCTGGGTCCCTTCACGAAGCACGAGGTCTCGGGCCCTGGAGCCGAAGCCTGGCTCGACGGCCTGGTGGCCAACAAGGTCCCCACCAAGATCGGCCGGATCGCACTGTGCCACGCCCTGACGCAGCGCGGCGGCATTCGCTCGGAGTTCACGATCACCAAGGTGGGCGAGCAGAGGTTTTACGTGGTCAGTGCCGGAGCTGCGGAGCGCTATGACAGCGACTACCTGCGAAAGGCGTTACCGAAGGACGGCACTGTCGAGCTTCGCAACATCACTCCAGCGCGTGGCTGCTTCGTCGTCGCCGGCCCGAGATCGCGCGACGTCCTGTCCCGGCTCATCGACAGTCCGCTCGACAACGAGGCCTTTCCCTGGCTCACGGGTCAGACCCTCGACGTCGGACTGGCCGTTGACGTGTATACCCTGCGTGTCAACTTCGTCGGAGCCCTCGGCTGGGAGCTGCACTATCCGATCGAGTACGCCCATCATCTGTTCGACTCATTGTTCGACATCGGGCGCGAGCACGACATCGGCATGGTCGGAATGCGCGCGATGGAGTCCCTGCGGATGGAGAAGTCGTACCGCATGTGGGGCAGCGACATGACGCCCGACTACACGCCCTTCGAGGCGGGCCTGGACCGCTTCGTGCGCATGAGCAAGGGGCCGTTCATCGGCAAGAGTGCCCTCGAGAAGCAGCTGGCGGCAGGCGTGCCGAATCGCTTCGTCACGCTCGAAGTGCACGAGGTGACCGATGCGGATCCGCTCGGCAACGAGCCGCTCTTCGGACCCGACAGCCGGATCGTCGGACGCGCGACCTCGGGCTACTACGGCCACTGCCTGCGCAAGAGCCTTGCCATCGGTTACGTGCAGTCCGACTTCGCGCGACCGGGTACGACGCTCTCGATCGAGATCCTGGGAGAGCGCAAGCGTGCGACCGTCATTCCCGAGTCACCCTACGACCCGCACAACGACGAGTTACGAGCGTGACCAGGGACCCTTCGCGCCACGGGCGTCCCCGCGAAATCCCGGTGAGGTGGCCCTCAATCCCATTGTAGCTGCGGCCCACCGACGAGCTGCAGCTCCGGCGCCTTGGCTTGCGCCGCCCGCAAGGCAACCAGCATCTTCTGATCGATGCTGGGGGCGCGCGCCGGCTCGACCGGGTAGCGCACCGTGCACTCGAGGCCTTTGTCGGTCAGTCGCAGCAAGACCTCCGGGCCAGGCATGGCCGTCTCGAAATCGATGAAGCGCTGCAGCGCAGCGTGCTGCTGCTCGATGGCCGGGCGATAGTTCTCGTATACGGAGTCTGCCGCTTCGGCGAGACGAGTCTGGGCCTCCTGTATGTCGGTGGCTGGCGCGAATGTCATCACGACGCTGTGCCAGAAGAAGTCGCCGCCCGGCATCTGCTTGAACATCGCCGTCGGCTGAAACAGTACGGCGTTGGAGAGCACCACCATGCGGCCGGAGGAGCGCATCTCAGGGCCGGTCAGCTCCATCAGGTAGATGCGGACGAGTCCGATGTCCACTACGCGGCCGGTCACCCCTGCCAGCGTGATCCGGTCACCGACCCGGACCCCATATCGGCCGATGAGAAAAAAGTAACCCACGACCGCCAGGATGACGTTCTGCAGCGCGACGGCGAGGCCCGCCGTGATGAGACCCGCATAGGTCGCGACCGAGCCGACTTCCGACACGAGTCCGAAAATGATCACCAGCGCGAGCGCGACGCTGACGATGACCCGCCGCAGCGCCAGGAATTGCTGGCGACGGCGAGAGTCGTGCAGGTAACGGAAAGTCGCGCGCCTCCAGATATCCGAGATCACCAGCACGATGACGATCGAGCCGAGCAGAACGCCTACCCGCAGCAGCAGATAACGAGCTACGGCCGCCGATTGGGACTCGAGCGAGTTGCGCCAGTCCGAGAGCAGGCCGCGTGCGCTGTCGAGGGAGATGGCCTGCTCGCCGAGCGGAATCAGCAGCGTCGACAGCTGCCGGAACCGCGTGGCTGCCTCTTGCAGCTGCTGCCGTGTCTGCGCACTCTGCTGCGGATCAGTCGGAGTGCTCGACAAGCCTTTTCTCGCAATGTTGCGTGCATCCTGCGTCACGGCCGAGCGCACGGAGTCGAGCTCCTTCAGCAGTGCATCAGTCTGCTTGCTGGCCCCTGCGACCTGGCGCCGGGTGCTCTCGAGCGAGAACCACTGACCGGTGAGGGAGATCACGCCAGAGGACTCCGGGCGGAAGTTCGTACTGGCTGCCGGCCGCGCGCCGGGGGCAGCTGGCGTGTTGGCGGCGGCGGACGAGTTGCTGCTGCCGCTCGCTGCGGCCGTGCCTCCTGGCTGCCCGACGGAGCCCGCCCCCGCTGTGCCCCCGGACGCGTAACCGCCTGCATTGCGGCGCGCTTCCGGTACCGATCGCTCCAGATCGGCAATCTGCGCGGCGAGCCCGCTGCTGCCGGTCCCGCCGTAAGCGTCCGAGCTTTCCTCGAAGCGCTGAATCTGGCTTACCGTGTTCTGGATCTCGTGCGTCAGTTCCAGCGCAGCGGCGACCTCGCCTCGTTGCGCAGTCAGGCTCTCCCGCTCAGTGCGCTGCGCGTGTGCGATCCGCTGGTCCAGATCGCTGAGCTGCGCCTGCAGTGCGTTAGCCCGCGCGGACAGGCGCGTCGCCGCCCGATCCATCGAAGCCGATTCGTTGAGGGGTGTCCCGGAAGCATCCGAAACCTGATCCGAATCGGGTGAGGCAGGCGGCGCTGCAGCTCCCGGCGGCGCTGCGGCTCCCGGCCGCGCACTCTGACTGGCATCGGTGGCTGCCAGGACCGCCGCGGCGCGCCCGAACTCAAATGCAAGCTTCACGGTGGTCAGCGCTGTCTGATATAGCCGCTCGCGTGTCACCACATCGTCCGGATCGACCGGCACCTGCTGCAGGGCGACGACGCGCCGATACCACTCGACGGTGCGGCTGGCATGACTCAGGACCTGCTCGGGCGGAATGGGCAGTGACGCGGGCGCGGGCGCAGCCGGCTGCTGCGCCAGGACAAAACCCGCCCCGAGCAGTCCGACAAGAGCCCCCAGCCCGAAACGAACCCGTGTCATCCGTCCTTCACCCCTTGATTGGCCATCACGGTCAGCCCCGCAAGCATCGTTCCATTTTGGAGCGAATGAAAGCAATGCCATTCAGACCGTTGCGGTCATTCGGGTTAGCATGGGGCCATGATCGATCTGGACGAGCCCGCCCAAAGCGATCCGGCGCACCCGCCCACACCTCAGCGGCAGGAATCCGTGGCAGCCGCGCTGCGCGCCGTGCTGCCGGAGGATTGCGTCCTGTGGCGTGAAGAGGAGCGACGTCCATATGAGTGCGACGGGCTGACCGCATTCCGTCAGCTCCCGATGGTCGTCACACTGCCCCATACAGAGGAACAGGTACGCGCCATTCTCAGCGTCTGCCATCGCCTCGAGGTACCAGTCGTGGCTCGCGGCGCCGGCACAGGCCTCTCCGGAGGGGCAATGCCGCATGCATCGGGCGTGGTGCTCTCGCTCGCTCGCCTCAACAGAATTCTCGAGCTCGATCCGGTGGCTCGCCAGGCGCGCGTGCAGCCCGGAGTGCGCAATCTGCAAGTGTCTGAAGCCGCCGCCGCCCACGGCCTTTACTATGCGCCCGATCCTTCATCGCAGATCGCATGCTCCATCGGCGGTAACGTGGCAGAGAACTCCGGCGGCGTGCATTGCCTCAAGTACGGACTGACCGTGCACAACGTCTTGCGCGTGCGCGGCTACACCATCGAGGGTGAGCTGATCGAGCTGGGCTCGAGCGCGCCCGATGGGCCCGGCCTGGATCTGCTTGCCGCGGTGATCGGTTCCGAGGGCCTGCTGATGGTGGTGACGGAAGTGACGCTCAAGCTGATTCCGCGACCGCAGCTCGCCCAACTCGTGATGGCCTCGTTCGACGATGTGGGCAAGGCGGGTGACGCGGTCGCCGCGATCATCTCGGCCGGGATCATCCCGGCCGGCCTGGAGATGATGGACCGTAAAGCCACCCGGGCCGTCGAGCCCTTCGTGCGGGCCGGATATGACCTGGACGCCGAGGCGATCCTGCTCGCCGAGGCGGACGGCACACCGGAGGAAGTCGCCGGGCAGGTCGCGGAGATCGAGCGCGTGCTCAAGGCCGCCGGCGCCACCGCGATCGCGGTGTCACGTTCGGAGACGGAGCGGGTTCGCTTCTGGTCGGGCCGCAAGAACGCCTTTCCGGCCGCAGGACGGGTGTCGCCGGACTACTACTGCATGGATGGCACGATTCCGCGCAAGAATGTGGGTCGCATGCTCAAGGCCATCGAGCAGATGGAGACCCAGCACCAGCTGCGCTGCATGAACGTGTTCCACGCCGGTGATGGCAACCTGCACCCGCTGATCCTATTCGACGCGAACGTACCCGGTGAGTGGGCTCGAGCCGACCGTTTCGGCGCGCAGATTCTCGAGCTGTGCGTGCAGCTCGGAGGCACCATCACCGGCGAGCATGGCGTTGGAATCGAGAAGATCAACTCCATGTGCGTGCAGTTCTCGCCGCGCGAGCGGGCCGCCTTCTTCGGCATCAAGCGGGCTTTCGATCCGGTCGGGCTGCTCAATCCGGGCAAGACGATTCCGACGCTGGCGCGCTGCGCGGAGTACGGCAAGATGCACGTACACGCTGGCGCCCTGCCCCACCCTGACCTGCCCCGCTTCTGAATGCGATGGAGACCGAGCTGCTGCGACTGCGAGAGCAGGTGTTGACCGCCCGCCGCGATCGAACACCCCTGCGTTTGCGTGGCGCCGGGACCAAAGACTTCTATGGCGAGCACCCGACAGACACCCCCGCAGGCGCACTCATCGATCTGCGGACCTTCAGCGGCATCATCGACTACGAGCCGTCCGAGCTCGTGATCACGGCGCGCTGTGGCACACCTTTGTCGCAGATCGAGGCCGCGCTCGCCGGGCACGATCAGTTCCTGGGCTTCGAGCCGCCCGGCTTCGGAGCCGATCCGACCCTGGGCGGCATAGTCGCCTGCGGACTGTCGGGTCCGGGCCGCATGAGCGCCGGCGCGGTGCGTGACTTCGTGCTCGGCACCAGCCTGTTGGCAGGCGATGGCGAGTTGCTGCGATTCGGCGGCCGCGTCATGAAGAACGTCGCCGGATTCGACGTGTCCCGATTGCTGTGCGGCTCACTGGGAATCTTCGGGATCATCACGCAGGTGTCGATCAAGGTCTTGCCGCGGCCGCGCCTGGAGGAAACCGTGCGGCTGGAGCTGGCGGCCGAGGCTGCCGTCCAGGCGTTCAATCGCTGGGGCAGTCAGCCTCTACCGATCTCCGCTGCCGCCTGGTACGACGGGGCGGCCTGGGTCCGCCTGTCAGGGGCCCCGCCGGCGGTCCGCGCCGCGCACGTCCGTATCGGCGGCGAACGGATCGATCCAACCGCGGCTCAACAATGGTGGAGCTCCTTGCGACACTTCACACACCTGCTGTTCTCCAACGACACCCTTTGGCGGCTGTCGGTGCCGCAGACCGCTGCGCCACTCGAGCTCGGTGGAGAGAAGCTGATCGACTGGGGCGGCGCACTGCGTTGGTACGCCGGTGAGCAGGGTGAGCGGGACGTCCGGCAGATCGCCCGCCGAGCGGGAGGAACCGCCATGAAATGGCGGGGCGACGCGCCGGCCGGGCGCTTTCATCCGCTCGTGCCGGCGGTCGCCGAGATCCATCGTCGTCTGAAGCGCGCGTTCGATCCCGAAGGCATCTTCAATCCGGGCCGATTGCTGGCAGATCTGTGATGGAGACACGACTGGCCGGAGAATTCCGCGACAGTCCGCAAGGGCGCAGCGCCGATGAGATTCTGCGCGCCTGCGTGCATTGTGGGTTCTGCCTCGCGACCTGCCCGACCTACCAGGTACTCGGCGACGAGCTGGACAGTCCGCGCGGGCGGATCTATCAGATCAAACAGGTGCTGGAGGGCGCGCCGCCGTCCCGCGAGACACAGCTGCATCTGGATCGTTGTCTCACGTGCCGTGGATGCGAGACGACCTGCCCGTCGGGTGTGCAGTACGGGCATCTCGTGGATATTGGCCGCGCAGTCGTCGACGCGCGCATCCAGCGCCCGATAGGCGAACGACTGTACCGTTGGGTCCTGCGCGAAGGATTGAGCCGTCCATGGCTGTTCGGTGCCGCACTCCGACTGGGGCGCGCACTGAGTTGGCTTGCGCCCGCTGCGCTGCGCGCGAAGATGGGGAGACGCCGTCCAGCCGGCCCCTGGCCTGCCCAAACCCGCGGGCGCAAGGTCCTGCTCCCCAGCGGCTGCACGCAACCGTCGCTCTCCCCACCGATCGACTCAGCCACGGCACGAGTATTTGACGCTATTGGCATTCAGGCAGTGCTCGTGCGCGGATCGGGCTGCTGTGGGGCCATTCGCCAGCACCTTGGCGACCCGTCCGGCGCTCTCCCGCACTGCCGCGCCAATATCGACGCTTGGTGGCCTCACGTGCAGTCGCGACAAGTGGAGGGCATTCTGGTCAATGCCTCCGGGTGCGCCGCGATGATGCGCGAGTATGCGCACCTGCTGCGGGATGACCCGGCCTATGCCGAGAAAGCCGCGCGAGTGGCGCAAATGGTGCGTGATCCGGTGGAGCTGCTCGCGCCCGAGCTGGACAAACTGTCAGACCGGGTCGCTCCTGCGCCCGCTGAGCGCCGGGTGGCGTTCCACCCGCCGTGTACGTTGCAACACGGTCTGAAGATCCGCGGCGACGTGGAGAAAGTTCTCGCCGCACTCGGGGCCGAGCTCATGCCCGTAGCCGATGCACATCTGTGCTGTGGCTCCGCGGGCACCTACTCTTTGTTGCAATCCGGGATTTCCGGGACGCTGCGCACCCGCAAGCTGGAGGCGCTGCTGCGCGACCGCCCGGATGTGGTGCTATCCGCGAACATAGGCTGCATTGCGCACCTGCAGGCAGCCACTGACACACCCGTCCGTCACTGGTTGGAGTGGGTCGACAGGGCACTGGGA
>DASTDD010000013.1:0-7008 GCA_035710545.1 Steroidobacteraceae bacterium | reverse complement strand
AAAGCCGATCAGCAGCAATGTCAGCAACCCGCAGAGCGCAAAGCCGATCAACACGCAGATGTTGAAGTTCAACGCCTCCTTGGCCTGCTCACCCACGAAGGCCGATTGCTCGCGCCGCGCATACCAGATCACGAGCGGGCCCAGCACGTTGCCGGCGAGAGGCACGAGGAGGCCCGCGAATGCCGATAGATGCGCGAGCATTCCCCAGCCGCGCTCTTCCTGGCTCGGCAGCGGCTCCTGCCCGCCGGCCGGCGCCGCGGAGCCTTGCTGCGACTCGTTCATCCGCCTGCCTCCCGAGGCCGGTGCGCGCTCCAACTCCATTATGGCGGCCGTTTGCCGGTGGGTCCAATGAGCTACCGGCCAGCGAGGATTCCCCGACAACAGCACCTGACCGTGAGAGGTCTCAAACATCGGCTGACGTGGTGGGGTGAGCCGGACGGGACCCCTCTCATACTGCTCCATGGATTCATGGATTGCGGCGCTACGTGGCAATTCCTGGTCGACTGCCTGCCCCTCGACTGGACGCTCGTCGCGCCGGACTGGCGCGGGTTCGGCGGTAGCGAGTGGGCCGCCGGGGGCTACTGGTTCCCGGACTATCTCGCGGACCTGGATGCACTGCTCGATGCGCTGTCGCCGGAAGCGCCGGCGCGCGTCATCGGACACAGCATGGGCGCAAACATCGCGGCGCTCTACGGCGGCGTGCGTCCGCATCGCCTGCGCTGGCTGGTGAACCTGGAAGGTATTGGCCTTGCTCCCACCCAGCCCGACATGGCGCCGTCGCGTTACGCGCAGTGGCTCGAGGAGCTCCGGCAACCGGCCCGGGAGAGCCGCTACGGCTCGGTCGCGCAGCTCGCCGCCGTGCTGCAGCAGCGCAACCCGCGCCTGAGCCCGGATCGTGCGCACTTCATCGCTCAGGCGTGGAGCCGACAGTTGCCGGGCGGGGCCGGGATCGGGCTCGCTTTCGATCCGTGTCACCGCTGGGTGAACCCCGTGTTGTATCGGAGGGAGGAGGCCGAGGCCTGCTGGGCGAACCTCATCGCGCCGGTACTCCTGATCACAGGCGGCGAGTCGGGCCATCGGCAGCGCCGTCTGGATGAGCTCACCGAGCAGAGCTTCGGCAGGCGGTTTCGCGACCTGCGGATCATCAACCTTCCCGGCGTGGGACACATGATGCATCACGAAGACCCGCAGGCCGTCGCCCGTGTCATCGTCGAATTCCTCCGGACGGCGCGGTTGTGAGGTCACTGCTGATCGGCGGTGCCCGTTCCGGCAAGAGCTCGCTCGCCGCCAGGTGGGCTCTGGAGCGCTCGGCGGAGGTCTGTGTGCTCGTGACCGGAATCGCCACGGACGAGGAGATGGCGGCGCGCATCGCGGTACATCGGGACGCTCGCCCGCAGCACTGGAGGGTACGGGAGGAGCCCGTTCGCCTGGGTCACGCTCTCAGTCAGGAGGCCTCGACGAAGCAGCTGGTGCTGGTGGACTGCCTGACATTGTGGATATCCAACTGTCTGTGGCCGACTGCCTCCTTGCCTCGGACCGACCACGCGCTCTGGAGCGGCGAGCGAGCGCTGTTCCTGGAGGCATTGCGCACGTGCAGTGACATCATCGTTGTCAGTAACGAGGTGGGATCGGGCATCGTGCCCGAGAGCCCCGTGGCACGCCTGTTTCGCGATGAGCAGGGCAGGCTCAACCAGGCCGTGGCGGGCCTTTGCGATGAGGTGTTCCTCGTCAGCGCGGGGCTGGCGCTGCGCCTCAAGGGCTGATCAGGGAGCCAGGCCCATGCCTTGGAACCGCGCGGCGACCGATGACGACTCGGCATTCGCTGCCTGGATGTCCTGATCGCCCTGCTCGTGCATCCCCTTGCCGCGCTCGGCCAGGCCGAGGCCGTAGCGTGCAAACGCATTTCGGGGTTGCAGTTTCAGCGACGCCTTGTAGTCGGCAATGGACTTGTCGAAATTCCCGAGCCGGAGCCATACAAGCCCGCGCGTCTGCAGCGCGTAGGAGTTCGAACCGCGTTGGACGGCTGCGTTGCAGTCGTCAAGGGCGAGATTGAGATCCTTGCCTGAGGCTGCCCTGGCCCAGCAGCGGCCGATCCTGGCGGCCCCGAGCCGACTGTCGGAGGGGTGCGCAGCGATCCAGTGATCAAAGAGCGTGATGCCTTGTTCGAAGCGACCGGTGTACAGATAGATCTCCGCGACATGCAGACTCAGGCCGCTGTCCTGCGGGGCCAGCGCGCTCGCCTGATCGAAATCGGCGCGCGCGCCTGCTTCATCGCTGCTGGCCAGGCGCAGCTGTGCGCGTCCCAGCAGCGCCGGGATGCTGTCGGGACTGAGCCGCAGCGCATGGTCGTAGTCGCTCAGGGCTTCGGCGGCCTCATTTTCGTCCACGTGGACGACCGCCCTTTGCAGGTAGTTCTCCGCATTGTTGGGCTCGAGCCGGATGGCCTGGTCGAAATCCGCAATCGCGGCGCGGTACCGCAGCCGCCCGGCGGATGCTGCGCCGCGGCGCCTGAAGGCAGCAGCATCCGTTGGGGCATCCGAATAATCATTGCCGGCACCCGGTGCCGAGGCTCTGGCGGCTGCGTCCGCCGGCGGGGTTGTGGTCGAGCCGGTGGTCGCGCTCGCGGTGGGCGTGCCCGGTGGCGCGTCAGCTGCGGGCCCGTCATCGCCGTTCCCTTCCGGCGCCTGCCTCGCCCCACCCGGAGCCGCAGTGGCATTAGCCTCCTTCTCCGCGTTCACGCTCAGATCGAACACGCGCCCGCCGTTGTAAGTGAAATACAGCTGATGCTGGCTGTTGGCGACATAGACGCGGTGCGACAGGAAGAAGTCAGCGCCGAGAAGCATGTCAGCGCCCCCGGGGAGCTCGGTGTCGCCAACCCTGAGCCGTACGTTCTTGATCTGCTCTCCGCCCAGATCGAGGCTGTCAAAGCGCGCGATCCATGTTTCGACGCTGCGGCGCCCGATGCCGCCGGACAGCCCTGCTGCCGTCACATCCGGTCCATCCGGTTTGAAGCCCAGGCGCGCCGCGGCCTTGCGCACCAGAATCGAGCGGTGGGCACCGGTATCGAAGAGCACGCGAATGTTCGAGCCATTGAGGGTGGCACCTCCGATGAGATGCGGCGAGCGCAAGTCGGTGTGCCCGATCTTCACTACCTGAACAACCTGGTCTCCATGCCAGTAGGCGAGCATGCCATGGCTGCAGTCCTGTGGCTGGAACAGCCGGATGTAGCCGTTGGCCAGATCGTACTCGGTGTCGTAGACGCCGAGCAGGTTCTGGCCGATGAGCGCGATCGGCGCGCCCGGACCCTCCCCGAATGCCGCGCTGGCGTCGTCCAGCACGACGAAGTTGACATTGTGGAATGTCCGGTTCAGGAGCCCCGTCAGCGTGAAATCCGCAGCGACGCCGAGCTGCACATCCGAGGTGGTGCCGCCAATACCCTCGACCCTGAATCCAAACGGCAATGCGCCCAGCCGAAGTCCGTACTCGTGCGCCCTGCGCAGTGACATCGTGGCGAAGAACGCCCCGCTATCGGCGATAAACGTCGCATCCGCGCCATTGATGGAGCCCGCGATGAGCGGTGTGGTACCCGACATGGTGACCGGCAGCTCAGCAAGCTTCATGAGCTTGCAGTCCTGACCAGCGCGAATGGTGAGGGGACAGAGCGAGAGAAGAAGAACAGCCCACTGTTGCTTGCAACGCATGTGCCCGCACCGTTCCGTCGGATACTGACTATGTTATCAGCACGCGTTCTCTGACGCGTGATCCAGTTGTTATTTCAATCAGCTCCTCAGCCGCCGGACTTCCAGGCCGCCGCGGCATCGGCCAGCCCGAATCCATACCCCGGGTCCCAGGACGCGGTGCCGAGCGGTACCGCTGTCGTGCGTAACGCCTTCAGCACCCGCGCGCGGTTGAACCCGGCGCTCTCCAGCAGCGCCGCGGCGCCGGCGATGGCCGGAACCGCAGCGGAGGTGCCGCAGAACGTGTCGGTGTTGAGCGAGGTGCCGTTACTGAAGGGCACCGTCACGCAGTCGGGCGCGACGATGTCCGGCTTGTTGATTCTGACGGGCCTGGCGAGGCGGGCGTAGTCGAATCCGTCGGGGGCGGCTGAATCGGCCGCCGACTGGAAGTCGATGCGGAATGGACCATGGTTCGTCCATGGCTCGAGCTGGCGAGGCGACACGGCGCTCGTCGCGCCGACCACCAGGGCATCCGGGAAGTCTCCGATCGTGCCGCCGGCAAGTCCCGGGCTGGCATGAGCCAGCGGCTGGCATTCGATGTTGCATGTCGGGCTGCCTTCGGTCAGCTGAACTGCGACACCCCCCGGAGTGCCGCTGTCGAGTGAGACCGCAAGGCGCACCGTGCGCGCGGCGGTTGTGGTGTTGGTGTAGTCAAGCCGGATCGTCGGGTCCGACTGGCCGCTGGCACGGGTCAGCTCCACGGACGCGTCATCGAGCAGGTGGGCAGTCAGCGCATGGTTGGCGGCGCCGTGCGGCGGATCGTTCCAGTTCAGGATCAGGATGAGATGGGCCCCGGCGGGGACGGTGATCGCGTTGAAGGGGTCGCTCGCAGCGCCGCTGGCGAGTCCGAAGTCGAGGACGGTTTCGGTGGCGCCCCCGAGGGCGGCCTGAGCGGGGAGGAAGGGCCCCTGCCAGTAACCGCCCTGCTGCTCATTGCCGGCAAGATGGATGAAGAGCAGACGGTCGTTGGCCGCTTCGAGTTGGGTCACGACATCGGCGGTGGCATCGGGATAGAACTGTCCCGAGAACAGAATGTCATCGACGATGACGTCAGCGTGGAAGTTGTTCGCCAGATCCTTGATGCAACCGTCGAAATCCAGGTCCAGACCGTCGCAGAAGCCCAGCGTCGCATCCGGAGCGTGCTGATGCACGAGCTCCAGCATCCAGCTGCCTTCATCGAGCATGCCCGCGGTGTTCTGGCTCACGTACACGGATGCGGGCAGGACACCGGCCGACTGATACGAGGCCAGATTCACCACGCCGGTGCTGATCACTCCGACCCGCACGCCCGCACCGGTGTAGCCGCCAGCGCGGACCTTGTCCATATGGAGGATCGAGTCGGCTTCGCTCGTCACGAGCGGCGAGCCGGGAGCCTGCGCACTGCCCGAACCGCCGCCGCAACCAGCCAGTGCGAGCAGTGTTGCCACAGCCACCGTCGCCGTGGCGATGCATGTGCCCTTTCCACCCATGAGACCTGGACTCCCTCGGGACCGATGGTACCCCAACGGCTGCCCATTCATGCCAGGCTGCCGTGGCTTGCGGACGACTGAGCGTGCCCGGCGCGCTCCGCGGAGGGTTTGCGCCTTACGGGCGGGCGGGAACCCCCAAGCTCAGGGGCCAGGTGGCCAGAGGGCGCCCAGGGACAGGCGCGCGCCGCCAGCCAGGCTCAGCGCGATCAGCAGGACCACTTCGGTGATCTCAACACCGGCGCCCAGGCAGTCGCCGGTCGTTCCCCCGAGTCGGCGGTGCAGCCATGCTCCCCAGGCTGCAATCACGATGGGTGCGATCAGGAGGACCGGTGCGATCGCCGCGCTGGCCGCCAGGAGAGCCAGGCTCCAGAAAGCAATCCACCCCGCATGCAAGTGCCACGCAAAGCGCTCGCCGTGTCCAGGCTTGAGCGGTGTCAGCCAGCGGCTCCACGCAAGCGGTCCGAGCCGGCTCCATGCCGGGATCAGCGCCAGGGCGAGCAGCGCAGTGCCCGACAGTTGCATCAGTCCGACCAGCTTCAACATCAAAGCCAGCACGACGCTCACGACACCAAAGGTCCCTATGTGAGGGTCTGAGAGGACCGCGAAGAACCGCTGTGGGTCGCGGTGCGCCGCCGCCAGTGCATCGGTCAGATCCGCCAGCCCGTCGAGATGCAAAGCGCCCGTCAGCCACACCCAGGCGAGCAGCGCGAGAGCCGCGGCGACGGGCATGCTCCAGCGGCTGCAGATGAACAGGATCGCGCCCAGGCACAGGCCCATGGCAAGCCCGATGAGGGGAAACCAGGCCGCCGAGCGCGACAGCTCCTCGGCGGAGAAATGATCGACCGAAGGCACGGGAACCCGCGTCAGGAACTGAGTTGCCAGGCGCAAGCCCCGCAGGCTCATACGTCCCCGCCGCGCTGCGCTGACGGACTCGAGGAGTCCGGATCGACCGCCCCGGCGACACCCGCTTCGCGAAACGTGGCCATGTTCCGGTGCAACGACAGGGCAGCACGCAGGATCGGCAGGCAGAGCGCCGCGCCCGTGCCTTCTCCCAGTCGCATTCCCATGTCGATCAAAGGCTCGAGCTGCAATGCGCGGAGCGCAATCGCATGCCCGGGCTCGGCCGAGCGATGCGAGGCCAGCATCCAGGAACGAGAGGCCGGCTCCAATGTCACCGCCGTCAGCGCCGCCGCGCCCGAGATGTACCCATCCAGGAGCGCGATGACTCCGTGACGCGCGGCTTCGATGTAGAACCCTGACATGGCAGCGATCTCCAGGCCGCCTACTTGCACGAGCAGTTGCCGCGCCCGGCTCGCGGACAGGTTCGGCGGGTGGCCGGCAGCGGCCGGCACTGACATGCCAGACGCCGCGTTGGCACGTGCGAGAGCGGCGGCCACCACTGTGCGCTTGCGCGCGAGCCCCGGATCGTCCAGACCGGTACCCCTTCCCACGACAAGCTCAGGCGACGCGCCGGTCATGGCGCAGATCAAGCAGGCCGCCGCGGTGGTGTTGGCGATGCCCATGTCGCCGGCAATCAACAACCTGGCTCCCCGCTCCACCGCCTCGCGGGCGCAGCGCTCGCCTACACTCAACGCGCTGTCCAACTCCTGATCGGTCATGGCAGCTTCGCTGCTCAGGTCCCGGGTGCCGGGGCGCACATTTTCGCGCCGGATGCCCGGGGGCAGCTCACCCGGGCCTGCGACGCCGACGTCCACGACTTCGATGCGACAGTCCGCGAGCGAGGCGAGAACGTTGATTGCCGCGCCGCCGGAGGCAAAATTGCCCAGCATCTGCGCCGTCAC
>DASTDD010000012.1:0-27808 GCA_035710545.1 Steroidobacteraceae bacterium | reverse complement strand
TGGGCAACGAGCTGGACGCGCAGATCGTCCTGGGCAATACCGGGACGCTCGAGCTGCGCACCGGGAATCTGAGAGAGGCGGAGGGTCTGTTGCATGATGCCTACGAGCACGAACGGGCGCTGGCGGGCAACTCCGCAGCCGTTGCCGCGGTGATGGGTTGGTACGGCGAGCTGCTGTCGGAAACCAACCGCGCAGGCCAGGCCGTTGCGATCCTCCAGGAGGCATCGGATCTGGCGGCGAGATACGCGGGAGCCTCCAGCCCCGTAGCCACGCAGAACCGCCTGTTCCTGGGAGAGGCGCAGCTCGCCGCCGGAGACATCAGCGGCGCGCGTGCGACATTGATAGCCGATCACGAGAGCGCACTGGCACAGTATGGACCCAAACAGCTGATCACGCTCCGCTCTCAGATCTCGCTCGCGCGCCTCGCCCTGGCGCAAGGCAGTGCCGCGACTGCATCCGCCACGGCGCTTGCGGCAGTTGACGGTCTGCGAGAGCTCGGCAGGCGCGGCAATCCGTCGCTTGCGGATGCGCTGCAGACACTCGCGGAGGCGCAGCTGGCCCTCGGCAGACCCGCGGAAGCGATTCGGCCGCTGCGAGAAGCAATCAGCCTGCGCTCGCAGTACGCGAGCGGAGCCTGGCAACTGCAGCAGGCACGGGAGCGGCTCGGGGAAGCTCTGGATGCCGCGCATCAGCCTGGCGGTAGCCAACTCCTGCAGCAGGCGGTCGCCGGCCTCGGTGCCGCGCTTGGCGCCGATCACCCCGAGAGCGCGCGCGCGCGCCTGGCGCTCTCACGTTCGTTGGCGATGGCGGCTCAGTCCGGGGCTCCTCCCAACTCGCGATAGAGCCACGCGCGCGCTTTCAGCCAGTCGCGTTGTACCGTGCGCAGCGAGAGTCCAAGAGCCCGCGCAGTGTCCTCCTCGCCGTATCCTCCGAAGAATCGGCATTCGACGATATCGGCGAGACGCGGCACCTCCGCCGCCAGCCGCGCGAGAGCTTCGTCGAGTGCGAGCAGGCTTTCATCCGTGGTGACTCCAACGCTTTCCGCGTGCGACAGCGTGAGGTGCAACTCGCCACCACCACGCTTGTCGGCAACCCGCGCGGCCGCATAGTTGATCAGCGCGTGACGCATGGCGAGAGCCGCGGCACGCAGGAAATGAGTCTCGTCGGCGAAGCCGGGACTATGACGCAGACGCAAATACGCCTCGTGAACCAGGGCGGTAGTCTGCAGTGTGTGATTGCCTCCGAGGCGGGAGCGAGCTCGCTGTGCAATGCGCTTCAGCTCGTCATAGAAGACGGGCAACAACTCGGCCGCGATCAGCCGCACCTCCCGCGGAGCCGCGGTGCCGGCGAACGGCTCGGGTGGGCTCCCTGAATCGCCTTCTCCGCGGCTCATGAGGCGGATTCTAACCCTCAAACGGGGATGTCAGGGACGACTCTCGCGGGAGGGGCTCCTGGCGGCAGCCGGCGATGTGGCGAGGCGCGTGAACGAAGTGAACAGGCACTTCTTGCCGTCAGGCAGGACGATGCCGGAATAGCCACTGAGTTGCGCGGCCGGCGGAATGATGAAGGCAATACTGTTGGCCACTCGCAGGCCGGCGCATGCGCCGCGGAACCGGCCCTCATAGAGGGAGCGGTCCACGCCGTTGACGATGAGCGTCCGGTCGTCCGGCGCGATCCAATCCATGACCTGATAGGCGCGCAATTCGGCGCTGCCGGCGCGCATCTGCGCCGTGACCTTGCCTGCCGGCACATCGGGCTGCGGTGCGGGTGCCACGCACCCTCCGAGCGCCAGCGCCGCGAGCCACCCGAGCCCGCACCGTGCTGTGTTCGTCATTCCCCGGCTCCTGCCACGATTCGCCATGACTCTCCCTCAGCCTGCCGTATTTCCGTCACGGGAGCCACTGCCGGGTGCGGTGAACTGGCAGCAGGTCGGAACAGCTGTTCCGCCTTCATCACCCGAACCGGAGGAACGATCCATGAATACGCTGACGAACAGGTCCCGCAGGGGCTCAATAGCGCTCGCGATCGTGGCCGCATGCGCCACCGCGCTGCCTGCGCACGCGCAGGACCCCGAATCGAAACCCAAGGCCGCGTCCCGCCAGGAGACCATCGGAGTGGCGACCGGGTTTGCCCTGGGCGCCGTGGCCGGCGGCCCCATCGGAGCGTTTGCGGGAGCGATAGCCGGTGCGTGGCTGGGAGACCGGGACCACAAGCTCGCCCAGCAGCGAACCGCCCTTGCGGCAGATCTGGACAAGACGCAGGGCGAGCAGGCACGCCTGGCCCAGAACCTCACCGAGCTCAACGGCTCATTGGCCCGCGAGCAGGAGCGGGGCGAGCAGCTCGGCCTGGCCCTGAGCGAGACCGATGAGGTCCAGCTCGATGTCGGCTTCCGTACCAACGATGATTCCATCCAGGTGCAGTCGATGCCGCCTCTGCTGAAGCTGGGCGCGCTGGCGGCGGCTTTGCCGGATGCGCAGGTTCGGGTCGCGGGTTACGCCGACCCGCGCGGCTCGGATGAGCTGAACGATGCATTGTCCAAACGCCGGGCGGAGGCAGTCGCCGCCGTACTCGAGACGGCCGGCCTTTCCCGAGATCGCCTGATCGTGGAAGCGCATGGCAAATCCGCCTCGACGAGCGCCGAAGGCGACATCGATGGATACGCATTCGATCGGCGAGTCACGATCCGCATCGAGAAGAGCGGCGAGCATGCCGTCGCCCGCAATGATTGAAGCGGACACGCGCAGCGTGGCCACTCATACCGGGATCGTGGTGTGATTTTGCGCTACGATTCCGGCATGACCTGCGCGATCGTCCGCCTGGACGGATCCATCCGCCCGGAAGTGTCGGAGCCGGCTGCCGAGCGCCGGATCGCCGGCAACCCCTCCACCTCCGTGGCCAACTATTTCAGCGACCCGACGCAGCAGTTCTTCGCGGGCCACTGGTCCGCGACACGTGGCAAGTGGCGCATCCGCTATACCGAGAACGAGTTGTGTGTGATGACCTCCGGAAGGGTTGCGATCGAGAGCGACTCAGGCGAGCGCAGCGTCTTCGCGACCGGTGATGCCTTCGTCGTGCCCGCGGGATTTTCGGGCACGTGGGAAGTGTTGGAGGATTGCAGCAAGGTCTACGCGGTGTTTGAGTCACACGGCTGATCTGCCTGTCGGGTGACATAACGCGCCGGGCCGGTGAAGCCTGTCGCAGATCGACTACGCTGCGCGGCGCGCTGGTGCGAATCCATGGAGACTATCCGGGCTGGAGTTTGCTTGCCGGCCTGGAGGTATCTCATGGAGACCGTGACCATTACGGCGTCCCGGGGATTCACGATGGCGGATATGGAGCTGCTCGTTGGCAGCGCGGTCACCATTGCCGCCCTGGCATGGATCGTGTTGTCGCGGGTGAAGCAGCTGCATAGCCGTCACCACGAACCCCACGCTTAGCCCTTTCCGCGCGCGGAACCAGGCGCGTGGGACATGGGTTTGGGCTTGCCCCCGGGAAAGAGCGCCCGCGCAAGGGGGCTGCACCCAAACCCATGTCTCACGCGCCAGCAGGGTGCGCCCCCGCAGCGGGACTGCACCTACAAGGTTCTGAGTACGTCCTTCAGGGTCGTGAAGATCTGATCGATGTGCGAGCGCTCCACGATCAGCGGCGGAGAGAGCGCGAGAATGTCGCTCGTCTGGCGGATCAGCACCCCGCGCTCGAAACATTTCACGAACACATCGTACGCACGGCTGCCGACTTTTCCGGCGATCGACTCCAGCTCGATCCCGGCGATCAGCCCGTAGTTGCGCACGTCGATCACGTAGGGCAGGCCGCGCAGTGAGTGAGCCGCGTCCGCCCACAGCTCGGACAGGCCCCTGGCGCGTGTGAGCAGTCCTTCGCGCTGGTAGATACCGATGGTGGCCAGGGCGGCCGCACAGGCGGCGGGATGGGCCGAGTAGGTATAGCCGTGGAACAGCTCGATCGAGCCTTCCGGTCCGTGCATGAATGCATCGTAGATCGGTTTGCGCGCAAGCACGGCGCCCATCGGGATACAGCCGTTCGTCAGTCCCTTCGCCAGCGTCATGATGTCGGGCGTCACGCCGAATTCCTGGGCGGCAAACGCCGAGCCGGTGCGGCCGAATCCTGTGATGACCTCGTCCATGATGAGCAGGATGCCGTGGCGATCGCAGATTTCCCGCAGCCGCTTGAGATAGCCGCGGGGCGGGACCAGCACGCCGGTCGAGCCCGCGATGGGCTCGACGATCACGGCAGCGATGGTCGAGGCGTCGTGCAGCGCCACGATCCGCTCGAGGTCATCGGCGAGCTCCGCGCCGTGGGTCGGCGCTCCGCGCGAGAAGGCGTTTCGCACCAGATCATGGGTGTGCGGCAGATGGTCGACACCTGGGATGAGCGCCGCCGACCAGGTCCGCCGGTTCGGCGCGATGCCGCCGACCGAGATGCCGCCGAAACCAACACCATGATAGGCCCGCTCGCGGCCGATGAGACGCGTGCGTGCCGCATCCCCGCGCATGCGGTGATATGCGAGCGCGATCTTCAGCGCGGTATCGACGGACTCGGAGCCGGAGTTGGTAAAGAAGACATGATCGAGCCCCGCCGGGGCGACAGCCACCAGCGCGTTGGCCGTCTCGAAGGCGGCGGGGTGCCCCATCTGAAAGGTCGGGGCGTAATCCATGGTGCGCATCTGAGCAGCGACGGCCTCGCTGATCTCTGCACGCCCGTGCCCTGCATTGACACACCATAAACCCGCGACGCCGTCGAGCACCTGGCGCCCCTCCGGGGTCCAGTAATGCATGCCGGAGGCCCGCTCGAACATTCGGGGCCGGGCCTTGAACAGGCGGTTCGGCGTGAACGGCATCCAGTGGGCTTCCAGCTGGGCCTTCGATGCGGACCCCGCCCCGGAGTGGGCCTGGGAGAGAGGCTCGGGAGAGGTCAACGAATCGGAAGCCGCGGTGGACATGGCAGTCGCCTGTGGACAAAGGAAGTCGGCCGCAATGATAAGGAAATTTGACAATCAGGGCCATTACAGGAGTAATTGGGGCCGGCTTGTCGATAATCCTAAACACTGCGGAAGGCGGGCTACCCCCGATGAGCATCGACGTAGGCGCCCGGCTGCGTGGCATCCGCACCACTTTCGGCCTCTCCCAGCGGGAGCTGGCGCGTCGCGCGGGCGTCACCAACGGGCTGATCTCACTGATCGAGCAGAACCGCGTGAGTCCCTCCGTGAGCTCGCTCAAGAAGGTGCTTGACGGGGTGCCGATGTCGCTTGCAGAGTTTTTCACCCTGGATCTGAGCGCCCCGCCGCAGACGTTCTTTTCCAGGGATGAGCTGGTTGAGCTGGGCAACGCGCAGGTCTCGCTGCGGCTCGTCGCTGCGCAGCGAGCCGGCCGCCAGCTCACGATTCTGCACGAGCGCTATGCCGCCGGAGCCGGCACGGGTGAGGAGATGATCGTCCACCGTGGCGAGGAGGGCGGCGTGGTGATTCGCGGGCGCGTTGAGCTCACGGTAGGCGGATCGGCCCGGGTCCTTGGGCCCGGCGAAGCGTACTACTTCGCCAGCCAGCTCCCGCACCGCTTCCGCAATCCGGGGCGCGAGCCCTGTGAGATCATCAGCGCCAGCACGCCACCGAGCTTCTGACCGTCGCCCACGAACCGCAGTAACGAGAGAGATCATGGCCGCCAAACCCGAAACCATCTCCTGGCACGAGCGCGCACGCTCGCTCGATATCCGCACGAAAGCCTTCATCAACGGGAACTATGTCGATGCAGCCTCCGGCGCGACGTTCGACACCGTCAATCCGGGCACGGGCAAGCTGCTGGCGCGGGTCGCCGCAGGCGACGTGGAGGATGTTGATCGCGCGGTCGCCGCCGCACGCGCCGTCTTTCGCAAGGGAGCGTGGGCGAACCTCGCCCCTGCCAAGCGCAAGCAGGTGCTGAAGCGCTTTGCGGAGTTGATCCTCAAGAACGCGGAGGAGCTGGCGCTGCTCGAGACGCTCGACATGGGCAAGCCGATCGGGGTCAGCCTGAATGTCGATATTCCCTCGGCCGCGCGCTGCATCGAGTGGTATGCGGAAGCGATCGACAAGATCTATGACGAAGTCGCTCCCACGGGCCCGGGCTCGCTCGCCATCGTAACGCGCGAGCCGATGGGCGTGGTCGGCGCCGTGGTGCCGTGGAATTACCCGTTGCTGATGGCGGCATGGAAGATCGGACCCGTGCTGGCGGCGGGCAACTCCTTGGTGCTCAAGCCTTCGGAGAAGTCGCCGCTCACGGCAATCCGGGTGGCGCAACTCGCGGTGGAGGCGGGGGTTCCGGAGGGTGTGTTCAACGTTGTCCCCGGACTCGGGCAGGCGGCGGGCAAGGCACTCGCTTTGCACATGGACGTCGATTGCATTGCCTTCACGGGCTCGACCGCGACCGGCCGCGCGATCATGCAGTACGCCGGGCAGTCGAACATGAAGCGCGTTTCGCTCGAGTGCGGCGGCAAGTCGCCCAACATCGTCATGGCCGACTATCCGGATCTCGACCGCGCTGCCACGGCAGCCGCGTATGCCATCTTCGACAACCAGGGCGAGGTCTGCTCCGCGGGCTCGCGCCTGCTGGTGCAGGAAAGCGTCAAGGACCGGGTGCTCGAGAAGGTGCAGGCGATTGGCCGGACCTTGCAGCCGGGCGATCCGCTCGACACCGACACGAAGCTCGGTGCAATCGTGGACGACATCCAGATGAAGCGCGTGCTCGGGTATATCGAGTCCGGGCGCCGCGACGGCGCGACCGTCCGGTTTGGCGGCCGGCGGGTCCGGGAGGAGAGCGGCGGCTACTTCGTCGAGCCTACCGTGTTCGAGTCGGTTCGCCCGAGCATGACGATCGCGCGCGAGGAGATCTTCGGCCCCGTGCTTTCCACCATCACGTTCAAGACGGTGGATGAGGCGATCGAGATTGCGAATGACGTGATCTACGGCCTGGTGGCAGCCGTGTGGACACGCGATGTGACCACGGCGCATCGAACCGCGAAGGCACTGCGTGCCGGCACTGTGTTCGTCAACTGCTACGACGCGGACGACATCACCGTGCCGTTCGGCGGCTTCAAGCAGTCGGGCATCGGTCGCGACAAGTCGCTGCATGCACTGGAGAAATACACGGAGTTGAAGACTACCTGGATCGACCTGTCCTGAGGAACCGCAGCCAGGGCGGGTGAGGGACCTGACAACCCGGTGAAGTTGCAGTTTGTAGCCAGCTCTCCGCGCGGCCTCGCTGATCTGCTGGCGCGGGAGCTGCGGGAGTTCGGCGCGGCCGATGCCCGGGAGCGCTCGGCCGGTGTCGCCTTCGCGGGTGATCTGAAGATCGCCTACCGACTCTGTCTCGAGTCGCGGATCGCCAACCGGGTCTTCCTGGAGCTGGCCCGCTTCGAAGCCCGCGATGCGGAGGAGTTCTACGCCGCAGCCCGCCGAATCGAATGGGCGGATCAGCTGGCACCGGCGGCCACGATCGCATGCGACTTCACCGGACGGCATCCCAACATCACGCACACGCGCTTTGGTGCGCTCAAGCTCAAGGATGCGATCGTGGACAGCGTGCGGGATGCAACGGGAGCGCGTCCCGATGTGGCGGTAGATCGACCAGGCCTGCGCGTACATGCGCACGCGCACGGCACAGCCATAACGCTTTCACTCGACCTCTCGGGCGAGAGCCTGCACCGGCGCGGCTACCGCGGATCGGCCGGGGAGGCTCCTCTGAAGGAGAACGTAGCCGCGGGCATGCTGCTGCGTGCGGGCTGGGAGGAGATGGCCGCCTCCGGGGCCGAATTCCTGGATCCGATGTGCGGATCGGGGACGCTGGTGATCGAAGCGGCGCTGATCGCCGCCGGCCGCGCACCGAATCTGGGCCGGGAGTATTTCGGATTTCTCGGCTGGCGCGGCCACGATCCGCAGCTGTGGGGCGAGGTGCGGCAGGCGGCCCGTGATCGGGCGCAGTCGCGGTTGCCGGCGGGCCAGGTCATCCGGGGGCGGGACCGCGATCCGGGAGCCATTCGCGATGCCCGCGCCAATGCCACACGCGCGGCTGTCGAGGAGCTGGTGCAGTTTGAAGTTGGCCTGCTGGCGGAGGCGGCACCCGCAACCGAAGGGGAATCCGGACTGCTGGCCGTCAATCCTCCCTACGGTGTGCGCCTCGAGGATCAGGAGCAGGCGCTGGCTCTGCATCGCGAGCTCGGGCATGTGCTGCGGGAGCGTTTCCGGGGCTGGCATGCCGCCATCCTGAGCGGTGCACCCCAGCTCGGCAGAGAGCTCGGAATCCGTGCCCACCGCACTCACGCGCTGTGGAACGGGGGCATCGAGTGCCGGCTGCTGCGGCTGCGCGTCGAGGAAGGGAGCGCGCGTGCGCCCGGCAGGCTGGCAAAGCCCAGGAGCGACTCGCCCGGTGCGCGGATGTTTGCCAACCGGCTCGGCAAGAATCTCAAACGTTTGCGGGGCTGGGCGGCCCGCAGCGGCGTGTCCTGCTACCGGCTCTATGACGCCGACATGCCCGAGTACTCCTTCGCCATCGATACCTACCGGACGATCGAGCCGGAGGGGCACTGGCTCTATGTGCAGGAGTATGCAGCCCCGGCGGAGATCGAGCCGGAGGCGGTGCGGCGGCGGCGTAACGAAGCACTGTCGGTACTTCCGGAGGTGACCAACGTGCCGCCGGAGCACATCCGGGTGCGGGTCAGGCGCCGCACCCGCCGGGGCGATCAATACCGCAAGATCCATCAGGACGGCAATTTCCAGGTCGCGGCCGAGGGCGGGCTCAGATTCCAGGTCAATTTTGACGATTACCTGGACACCGGCCTGTTCCTCGATCATCGGCTGACGCGCGAGCACCTGCGCGAGCAGGCGCGGGGCAAGTCTTTCCTCAACCTCTTCGCCTACACAGGCACGGCGACCGTATACGCGGCTGCGGGCGCAGCCGCCGCCAGCACTTCCGTGGACCTCTCGCGCACCTACCTCGACTGGACACAACGTAACCTGGCGCTCAACGGGCTCGCGGGCAGTCAGCACGAGCTGGTGCAGGCCGACTGTCGGGAGTGGCTGCTCCAGGCCGGCAGCACGCAGCGTCGCTACGGCCTGATCTTCCTGGATCCGCCGACTTTCTCGAACTCGAAGCGCATGCAAGGCGTGCTGGACATCGAGCGAGATCATCCCGCGCTGATCGAGGCCTGCGTGCGCCTGCTGGCTCCCGGCGGCCTGCTCGTCTTTTCGACCAACTCCCAGCGCTTCAGGCTGGACGCCGCGCTCGCCAGCAGCTACCGCATCCGCGACATCTCCGCGGCGACGCTGCCACGCGATTTCGAGCGCAATCCCCGCATCCATCGCTGCTTCGAGATCGGTTGATGAGCCTGCGCGCGTGCACCCGGCGCCGCAGCCTCACAACAGGTCTCTCAGCCGGTAGTAGAGCATTGCCAGCACCAGCGCCGGCCGCCGCAAAGCGGCGCCTCCGGGGAAGTTGCCGTGTGGGATTCGCGCAAATACGTCGAAACGCTCGGCGGTTCCGGCAATCGCCAGCGCCACGAGCTTGCCGGCAACACCGGTCAGCACGATGCCATGCCCGGAGAAGCCCTGGAGAAAATAGACATTGGGCCCCAGGCGGCCAAAATGCGGGGCGCGATTGAGCGTGATATCGACGTCCCCGCCCCAGGCATACTCGATGCGCACATCCGCAAGTTGGGGAAATACTCGCCGCATGCGCGCTCGCGTCGCGCTCGGCGCATCGAATGAGGTGAGCCCCGAGTAGTTCACCCTGCCGCCGAAGAGAAGGCGGTGGTCGGAAGACAGCCGGAAGTAGTCCAGCACCCAGTTCATGTCGTGCACGGCTGCGTTGTTCGCGATGAGCCGGCGTGCCCGGTCCGCCTCCATTCGTTCGGTCGCGACGATGTAGGTTGCGACCGCCATGATCTTTGCAGCAAGGGCGGGCGCCGTCTCTCCCAGGTACACATTGCCACACAGGACCAGTTGGCGGCAGCGGACCTCTCCATCGTCCGTGGTCACGCGGACCGGCGCGGTGGCCGTGTTGGAATCGCCGGTGAAGGAGCGCGCGCGGGTGCCTTCGAAGATCCGGACGCCACTGCGCTCCGCGGCGGCAGCCAGGCCCAGGGTGTAATTGAGAGGATGCAGATGGCCGCTCTGCGTGTCGTACATCGCGCCGATGTAACGGTCGGTGGCCAGAACCGAAACCACTTCGTCCCGCGGCATGTAGCGAACGTACGGGTAGGCGTATTTATCCCGCAGCTCTTGCAGCTCGGCCCTCAGCTCCGCCTCGTGCCGCGGCTTGATCGCGGTCAGCATGTGGCCGTCCACCCAGTCGCAGGCGATCGCGTGCCGCGATATCAACTCGCGAATGAGGGCGAGCCCTTCCACGGTCACGTCCCACACCATGCGGGCGCCCGCCGGCCCGATCAGGCGCTCGAGCTTCGCCTGCCCCGCCGCGACGCCATGAATGGCCTGGGCGCCGCTGCGACCCGAGCCGCCCCAGCCGACGCGATGCTCCTCGAGCAGGATGACCTCGTAGCCCCGCTCGGCGAGATGCAGGGCCGTCGAGCAGCCTGCAATCCCGGCGCCCACGACGCAGACATCGCAATTGGCGCTGCCCTGTAGCGGCGGGCGCGGCGGCGCCCCGTTGGCCGAGGCGGCGTACCAGGACTCGACATAAGGCGCTGCAGCCATGCTGTGTGTTTAGGATATGTGGACGCTGCGGGTTCGCGCGCCGCCGCCGCAGGATAGCGACCCCTGCGCACGCGGGGCAATCCGTGAGCCCCGGGAGCCCTGTCATGGCGGATTCAGGCCCTCACGGGGGGAGGGAGCCCCGGGCAGATTCCGGACCCCCAGCTGTGGTCTAATATCGGCTTTGGAGAAGTCGCCGGGCGGGTCTGTTTAGTAAAATAGACACCGCCTGCAGAAGCGTCATGGCCGCTCGTCCACTCATCGGTATACCCGCAGACCGACGCATGATCGGGCCGCATCCCTTTCACGCCGTCGGTGAAAAGTACATTCGTGCGATCCTGGATGCGGCTGAGGGGTTGCCGCTGCTGGTCCCCGCGCTGGCCGACGAGCTGGGTATGGAAGACCTGATGCGTCGGGTCGATGGAATCCTCTTCACCGGGAGCCCATCCAACGTGGAGCCCCACCATTATTCGGGGCCCCCGAGTGCTCCGGGCACGCTGCACGACCCGGCCCGGGACGCGACCACGCTGCCACTGATCCGCAAGGCCGTGGAACGCGGGATCCCCGTGCTCGGTATCTGCCGGGGCTTCCAGGAGATGAACGTCGCGTTCGGCGGCACGCTGCACCAGAAGGTCCACGAGGTAGAGGGCAAGCTCGATCACCGCGATGATGTGACCTTGCCGCTGGAGGTGCAGTACGGGCCGGCGCACGAGGTCCTGCTGGAGTGCGGGGGACAGCTGCGCGCGCTGGCCTCGAGCGATCGCATCCAGGTCAATTCGCTCCACTCGCAGGGCATCGACCGGCTCGGCAGGGGATTGAGCGTCGAGGCGCGCGCGCCGGACGGTCTGGTAGAGGCATTCCGGGTCACGGACGCCCGCCGTTACGCAATGGCCGTGCAGTGGCATCCCGAGTGGAAGGCGATGGAGAGTCAGTTTTCGCGCGCCCTGTTCACGGCCTTCGGCGCGGCCTGTCGCGAATACGCACAGTCCACGCGCGCACAATGATCCGGCGCGGCGGGCGCTGCCATTCCCGCACCCGGGCGGGGCGCATGGATGCGGCCGGCCGGCGAGTTGCGCTTAGCGCATGAAAGCAAGGTTATCTCTATGGTGAGCGAGATCCAGCAGTTCTTCCGCGACCACGGCATCTCCGAGGTCGAGGCGATCATTCCGGACATGGCGGGGATCGCGCGCGGCAAGATCATGCCGGCGGCGAAATTCGCCGAGGACGAGGGCATGCGCCTGCCCGAAAGCGTCTTCCTGCAGACCGTCACCGGCGACTATCCCCTGGAGACGGGCGAGGCCATGAGCCCCGCAGAGATCGACATCGTTCTCAAGGCGGATCCGAAGACGGTGCGCCGCGTGCCGTGGGCGGCCGAGCCCACCGCACAGGTGATCCACGACTGCTTCTACTCGGACGGCCGGCGCGTCTCCATGGCACCGCGCCACGTGCTGCGCAACATCCTCGAGCTGTACGCGCAGCGCGGCTGGGAGCCGGTCGTCGCTCCCGAGCTGGAGTTCTATCTGATCGAGCAGAACAAGGACTCCGACTACCCGCTGCGACCGCCGGTGGGTCGCTCCGGGCGCGCCGAGCCGGGCCGGCAGTCCTACAGCATCGCCGCCGTCAACGAATTCGATCCGCTGTTCGATGACATCTACCAGTTCTGCGAGGACCAGGACATCGAGATCGATACGCTGATCCACGAGGATGGTCCGGCGCAGATGGAGATCAACCTCATCCACGGCAATCCGCTGGATCTGGCCGACCAGGCCTTTCTCTTCAAGCGCACGGCGCGTGAGGCGGCGCTGCGACACAAGATCTACGCCACCTTCATGGCCAAGCCTCATGCCAAGGAGCCCGGCAGCGCCATGCACATCCACCAGAGCGTGGTGGACACCAAGACGCGGCAGAACATTTTCAGCAACAGCGACGGCACGCCTTCCAGCCTGTTCTTCTCCCACATCGCGGGACTGCAGAAGTACATGCCCGCGGCCATGGCGCTGTTCTGTGCGAACGTGAATTCATATCGCCGCCTCACGCGCTACCTGTCGGCTCCGATCAACGTGCACTGGGGCTATGACAACCGCACTGCCGGTCTGCGGGTGCCGATGTCGAGCGCGGATGCGCGCCGGGTGGAGAACCGAGTAGGGGGCGCCGACGCCAACCCGTACATCGCCATTGCGGCCTCCCTCGCATGCGGCTATCTCGGAATGATCGAGGGTCTGCAGCCCACCGACCCGATCACGGGCAGCGCTCATGATCTGCCGTTCGGGCTGCCGCGCTCGCTGGATGAGGCGTTGCGGGAGCTGCGGGCGTGCGAGCCGCTCGTGAAGTTGCTGGGTGAGCCCTTCGTCTCGGCGTTCACGATCGTGAAGGAGGCCGAGTACGAGGTATTTCTGCAGGTGATCAGCTCGTGGGAGCGCGAGCATCTGCTCCTGAACGTGTGAATGCTATATAAGTCTTCCGAGGCGGTGCCCGCGCGCGGCGGGCCGCGCATGCTGGAGATGAATGATGAATAGCGCCCGGGCGGTTGTCTGCGTGAAGCACTGGCTGATCACCTTCTGCCTCGCCGTCGCGCTCGCCGGCTGCGGTGGCGGGCGGCCGCCGCCGGGCGAGTCGGCTCATGCTTCCGTGGCACAACAGCCCGAAGAGAAGGTCCTGAACGTCTACAATTGGTCGGACTACATCGAGCCCGGCGTGCTGGAGGAGTTCCGCAAACAGACCGGAATCAAGATCAACTACGACGTGTTCGATGCGAACGAGGTGCTCGAGACCAAGCTGCTGGCCGGTCACACGAACTACGACATCGTGGTGCCCTCGGCCCCGTTCCTCGCGCGCCAGATCAAGGCGGGCGTGTTTCAGAAGCTGGACAAGTCGAAGCTGCCCAACCTGAAGAACCTGGATCCCCAGGTGCTCAAGCAACTCGAGGTGTACGATCCGGGCAATCAGTACAGCGTGCCCTACATGTGGGTCACATCCGGTCCGGGCTACAACGTGGCGAAGATCCACGAGCGCATGCCGGATGCTCCGGTGGACAGCCTGCGAATGCTGTACGACCCGGCCGTGGTATCGAAGTTCGCCGAGTGCGGCGTCTCGGTCCTCGATGCCCCCTCGGAGCTCGTCGGCTCGGTGCTCATCTACCTGGGCAGGCCGGGCGACAGCGAATCCACCGAGGATCTGCAGGCCGCCGAGAAGGTGCTGATGGCGATCCGCCCCTACCTGCGGTACGTGAACTCATCGCGCTACATCGAGGATCTCGCCAACGGGGAGACCTGCCTCGCCCTGGGGTGGTCGGGAGACATCAAGCAGGCGCGCGACCGGGCGCGCGAGGCCGGCAAGGGCATCGAGATCAAGTACTCGATTCCCCGCAACGGGACCATTCTCAACTTCGACATGCTGGCCATCCCGGCGGATGCGCCGCACCCGCAGAACGCGCACCTCTTCATCAACTTCCTGCTCGACCCGCAGGTCGCGGCGCGCAACTCGAACCTCGTGAAGTATGCGAATGCGAACGTGGCTTCGGATCAGTACCTGGACGATGCGGTGAAGAACGATCCGAACATCTATCCGCCGCCGGACATTCGTGCGAAGCTCGTGCCGGAACCGCCCCGGTCGCAGGAGTACCAGCGGCTGCTCACGCGCGCCTGGACGCGTTTCAAGACGGGCAAGTAAGACCGGTCAGCGGCAGCGTGAGCACGAAACCGAGGATCGACGGGCACGGTGGCGCCGCGGGAACGGCGGGCCCGGCCATCCTTCGGATCGAGAACGTCACGCGCAAGTTCGGCGACTTCGTCGCCGTCAACGACGTCAGCCTGGAAGTCCAACGCGGCGAGATCTTCTGCCTGCTCGGCGGCTCGGGCTCGGGCAAGACCACCCTGCTGCGCATGCTCGCAGGCTTCGACACTCCGACCAGCGGCCGGATCTACATCGACGGCCAGGAGATGAGCGGAATCCCGCCGTACGAGCGGCCGGTGAACATGATGTTCCAGTCCTACGCACTGTTTCCTCACATGACGGTGGAGAAGAACGTGGCGTTCGGGCTGGAGCAGGAGCGGCTGGGGCGCGATGAGATGCGGCGCCGTATCGGCGAGATCCTCGAGATCGTGAAGATGGGTCAGTTCCTGGCGCGCAAGCCCCATCAGCTCTCCGGAGGCCAGCGCCAGCGCGTCGCGCTCGCCCGGGCGCTGGTGAAGCGTCCCAAGCTGCTGCTGCTCGATGAGCCGCTGGCCGCGCTCGACCGCAAGCTGCGCGAGCACACTCAGTTCGAGCTCATCAACATCCAGGAGCAGCTCGGCGTCACCTTCGTCGTGGTCACCCACGACCAGGAGGAAGCGATGACCCTGTCCTCGCGGATGGGCGTCATGAATCACGGCCAGATCGTCCAGGTCGGTACCCCGACGGACATCTACGAATTTCCCGCGACCCGCTTCGTCGCGGACTTCATCGGCTCGGTGAACATGTTCGAGGGGCGGCTGATCGAGGACGAGCCGGACTTCGTGCGCATCCAGTGCGATGACCTCGGCAGCGTGGTGTACGTCAATCACGGAATCAGCTCCGCGCCCGGTGCCACGGTGTGGGTCGCCGTGCGCCCCGAGAAGATCCAGATCAGCCGCGAGCCACCGGCACCTGCCGCGGGTCACGGCCATGAGCGCGGACCAGGCGAGAACCTCGTGCGCGGTGCCGTCAAGGAGATCGCGTACATGGGCAATGTGTCGATCTACCTGGTACGCACCGAGGGCGGCAAGATGGTGCGCGTGACCCTTCCGAACATCGCGCGCCACGCCGAGGACCGCATCACATGGGACGAGACGGTGTACGTCTCATGGCACGCCGCCAGTCCCGTCGTGCTCACGAGATAGGGCGCCCCCTTGCCGGGATTCAGCGCCAAGTCGGGCCGGCGGATCGTGATGGGGATCCCCTCGTTGTGGCTGATCATCCTGTTCCTGATCCCGTTCATCATCGTCTTCAAGATCTCCTTCTCGGAAGTGCGTCTGGCCATGCCGCCCTATGCGCCGCTGTTCGAGTGGATCAACGGGCGGCCGGCGGCCATCAAGCTCAATCTGGCGAACTACGGCTACCTGTTCACGGATGCCCTGTACGTCAGCTCGTATCTGTATTCCCTCAAGGTGGCGGCGGTGTCAACCCTGTTCTGCCTGCTGCTCGGTTATCCCATGGCGTACGCGATCGCCCGCTCGAGCCCCACCTCGCGCAATGTGCTGCTCATGCTGATCGTGCTGCCCTTCTGGACATCGTTCCTGCTGCGCGTATATGCATGGATCGGGCTGCTGAAGAGCAATGGTGTCTTCAACAACGTGCTGCTCTGGCTGGGAGTCATCCACCAGCCGATCACGATGCTGCAGACCGACTTCGCCGTGTACATCGGCATCGTGTATTCGTACCTGCCCTTCATGATCCTGCCGCTGTACGCCAATCTCGAGAAGCACGACCACACGCTGCTGGAAGCGGCTGCCGATCTCGGCGCGCGCCCGCTCACCGCCTTCAGGCGTATCACGCTGCCGCAGTCGATTCCCGGCATCGTGGCCGGCTCGCTGCTCGTGTTCATCCCGGCAGTCGGCGAGTACGTGATTCCTTCGCTGCTCGGGCGCACCGATCAGCTCATGATCGGCCGCGTGCTCTCGGATGAGTTCTTCGAGAACCGGGACTGGCCGGTCGCGAGCGCGGTGGCCATCATCATGCTGGCGCTGCTGGTGCTGCCGATCATGGTGTTCCAGCATTTTGAGAAGCGCAGCCTGGAGGCGGCCAAATGAGCCCGCGCGGTATGTTCTCGCGCGGCGCCCTCGTGCTGGGCCTGGTCTTTCTGTACGTGCCCATCCTCTCGATGGTCGTCTTCTCGTTCAACAACTCGCGCCTGGTGACCGTGTGGGATCGTGCGCATTCGCCCACACTCAAGTGGTACCTCGAGCTGGCCTCGAACGATCAGATCCTGAGCGCGGCCTGGCTGTCGATCAAGATCGCGATCATCGCGGCCTCGGCTTCGGTGGTGCTGGGCACGCTGGCGGGCGTCGCACTTGCGCGGTTCGGTGCATTCCGCGGGCGGGCGCTGCTCGCGGGCATGACCACGGCTCCGCTGGTGATGCCAGAGGTGATCACGGGCCTGTCCCTGCTGCTGCTGTTCGTGGCCCTCGAGGATGCCATCGGCTGGCCCCAGGGCCGCAGCGCCGTGACGATCACGCTCGCCCACATCACGTTCTGCATGGCCTATGTGACGGTGGTGGTACAGTCCCGCCTGGTGGGATTTGACGAGTCTCTCGAAGAGGCGGCAATGGACCTGGGCGCACGGCCGGCAAAGGTATTCTTCCGGATCACACTGCCGCTGATCGTGCCGGCCCTGGTGTCGGGCTGGCTGCTTGCCTTCACGCTCTCGTGGGACGATCTGGTGATCTCCCAGTTCGTCGCCGGGCCGAGCTCCAGTACGCTGCCCATGGTCATCTTCTCCAAGGTGCGCCTCGGCGTGAGCCCCGACGTCAATGCGCTGGCGACCATCATGGTGCTCATCGTGGCCTCGGGCATCGTGATCTCCTCCATCTGGATGGGCTACCAGAACCGGCGCCGCGAGCGGGACATGCAGCTGGCGGCCGCCGCCAATCTCTGAGGCCACCCTCATGTCACGCCAGTTGCTCGGTTTCGATGTGGGCGGATCCTCGGTCAAGGCGGGTGTGGTGGATGTCGAGGCGGGCCGCCTGCTCGGCGAGCTGATTTCCGCTCCGACGCCGCAGCCGTCGACCCCCGCGGCGATGATGCCCGTACTGGGAAGCCTGGCCGCCCGGCTCCCGCAGGCGCAAGGCAAGATCGGTGTCGCGTTTCCCAGCGTGATCAAGCAGGGCAGGGTGCGCACCGCGGCCAACATCGACCGCTCCTGGATCGGAGTGGATGGCGCCGCCATCGTGGATAGCGCATTGCACCGGCCGGCACTCTTCCTGAACGACGCCGATGCTGCAGGCGTTGCCGAGGTTACCTGGGGTGCCGGACGCGGAGTCATGGGCACGGTGATCATGATGACGCTCGGAACGGGTATCGGGACGGCCCTGTTCGTCGATGGCCGGCTGCTGCCCAACACCGAGCTCGGGCACATGGAGCTGCGGGGGATGGAAGCCGAGAAATGGGCCTCGGCGCAGGTGCGCAGCAGCCTCAAGCTCGACTGGCCCGCCTGGATCGAGCGCGTCAACGACTACCTCGCGAGCATGTTTGCGCTCTTCTGGCCTGACCTGTTCATCCTCGGCGGAGCGGTCAGTGAGCGGTTCACGGAGTTCGCACCCCTGCTGCGATCGGAGGCGCAGATCAGGCCGGCGCAATTCGCGGGCCAGGCCGGCGTGATCGGCGCAGCGATGGCCGCCGCCCGCGGCTGAGCAGCCCCCGGATGAGCAGCGCCTTTCGCAGCAAGCTTCCCGATATCGGGACGACCATCTTCACGGTCATCTCGCGCCGGGCGCGCGAGCTCAATGCACTCAACCTCGGGCAGGGGTTCCCGGATTACGAGATCGATCCGCGACTCACCGAGCTCGTCACCGCGGCCATGGCCTCCGGACACAATCAGTACGCGCCGATGGAGGGCCTGATGGAGCTGCGCGAGCGCATAGCGCACAAGCTTCTGCTGACCTACGGGCTGCGCGCCGATCCCGAGTCGCAGATCACCGTCGCGCTCGGCGCGACGGAGGCCATTTACTGCGCCATCCAGGCGGTGATCGGTCCGGGAGAGGAAGCGATCGCCTTTGATCCCGCCTACGACTCGTACGAGCCGGCGGTACGACTGGCCGGGGGCCGGTGTCTGCGGTTGGCTCTGCGGCCGCCGGATTTCCGGTACGACTGGGACGCCGTGCGCGATGCGATCACTCCGCGGACCCGCCTGGTGTTGTTCAACAGTCCGCAGAATCCAGCCTGCACGGTCGCCACTGCCGAAGATCTCAAGTCGCTGGCCGAAGTCATCCGCGGTCGCGACATCTTCGTGATGTCGGACGAGGTCTATGAGCACGTCACCTATGACGGGCGCCCGCATCTGTCGGTGCTGCGCGAGCCCGAGCTAGCAGCGCAGAGCTACGTGATCTTCTCCTTCGGCAAGACGCTGCATGCCACGGGCATTCGCGTCGGATACTGCGTCGCGCCGCCCGCTCTGACCGCGGAGCTCCGCAAGGTGCACCAATTCAACACGTTCAGCATCTCCAATGCGCTGCAGTTTGCGATTGCCGGCTATCTGAGCGAGAAACCCGATTCGTGGCGTACGCTCGCGGCTTTCTTCCAGGCGAAGCGCGACCGGCTGCGCGCGGCGCTGTCAACGTCGGGCTTTCGCCTGCCGCCGGCCCAGGGGACTTACTTCCAGCTTCTCGACTACCGTGAGTTCTCGCAGGCGGATGATCTGACATTCGCCGACCGGCTGATGAGGGAAGCGGGAGTCGCCACGATTCCCCTCTCCCCGTTCTATGCCCAGCCGCCACCGCTCACCGTGCTGCGCCTGTGTATCGCCAAGAAGGACGCGACGCTGGACGAGGCGGCGCGGCGGCTCAACGCGTTCGCTGCCGGGCTGGGCCGGGGGGGGAGCTTCGGATGAAGAAGACCACGCGTGTGAACCACCCGCCGGGAGTCGGATTGCCGGCGGACAATCACGCCGTCGTCGCGCCCATCTACCAGAGCGTCAAGTTCGAATTCGACTCACTGGAGGAGACGGAGCGCTTTCTGCGGGGGGAGCGCCCCGGATTCTTCTACACGCGCGCCTCGAACCCGACCACCCGGCAACTCGAGCTGCTGCTCGCCGAGCTGCAGGGGCGGGAGGACTGCCTGGTCACGGCCTCCGGAGTCGGCGCCATCGCGCAGACTCTGCTGGCCCTGACCAAGCAGGGGGATCACATCATCTGCTTCTTCGAGACCTACAACCCGACCCGCTACTTGATACGAAGGCTGCTGGGGCGGTTCGGGGTCACCCACACGATGCTTTCGATCGAGGACCTGGCCGGCGTGGAGCGCGCGCTGAGCGCACAACGGACGCGCCTGATGATCTTCGAGAGTCCCACCAATCCCGTGACCAAGATCGCCGACCTCACGGCCCTGACGCGAATGGCACGCGCCGCCGGGGCGCTCACCGTGCTCGACAACACCTTTGCCGGCTTTCACCAGCACGGCGAGTATGAGGTGGACCTGTTCGTGCACAGCCTGACGAAATATGCCTCGGGCACGGGAGACGTGATGGGCGGGGCCGCCATCGGCCGCGCCGATCTCATCCGCGGAATGCGGACCGATTTCGGCACTCTGGGCGGGACTTTGGATCCGCATGCGGCCTTCCTGATTCTGCGTGGACTGAAGACCTATTTCGTGCGCTACCAGGGGCAATGCGCCAGCGCGTTGCGGATCGCCGAGGTGCTCGCCGCGCATCCAGCCGTCGCGCGGGTGCACTATCCGGGACTGCCTACCCACCCGCAGCACGAGCTTGCGCGCGGTCAGATGCGTGAGTTCGGCAGCATAGTGACGTTTGACCTGAAGGGCGGTGCGGAAGCCGGCGGGCGCTTCGCCGGTGCGCTGAGATTGTTCGCGCTGGCCGCCAGCCTGGGCTCGACGGAGTCGCTGGTGGTGGCCCCGCAGATGATGGGCGGACGGGATCTCTCGGCTGAGCAGCTGCGTATTGCCTCGCTCACGGAGGGAACCGTGCGCCTGTCCATAGGCCTCGAGGACATCGATGACCTGATTGAGGATGTGACGCAGGCGCTGGCGGCGACCGGATGATCGCCAGGTGAGCGGCGAGGATGCTTCCGGCGCCAGCGGGGGTCGTCGCGTAACTCAGATACTGGCCGCTACCCGCACGCGGTGCGGGTGATACGGCAGGACCTCCAGCACATCGCCATCGAGCAGCCGCTGCTGCACGTGGCGCCAGAAGGCGGCGGTCAGGATCTCCGCGTGCAACCGCAGGAAGGCGGCGCGCTGCGAGTCATTGAAGCCCAAAAAATTGATGAAGGTCTCCGGAAATACGTCGTTCTCGGCCACGTAGAACCAGGCCTCGCCGCGCATCTCGTCCTCGGGGTTGGAGGCCTGCGGCAGCTCCCGGAAGTGGCAGTCCGTGACCTGGCAGAGCTCGTCATAGTCGTAGAAGATCACGCGGCCGTGGCGGGTGACGCCGAAGTTCTTCAGCAACAGATCCCCGGCGAATATGTTGGTGTAGGCCAGATCGCGGATGCACTGGCCGTAGTCGAGCACAGCCCGCTCGGCGGCTTCTTCGGTCGCCGTGCGCAGATACAGGTTGAGCGGGGTCATGCGCCGCTCGATGTACATGTGATCGAAGATCAGATCCTCGGCTTCCGCGTGCACCGTGCCAGCGGTCTCCGCGAGCAGCTCCGCAAGCAGCTCGGGGGCGAACAGGGCGCGCGGGAAGCGCAGCCGCTTGAATTCCTGTGCGTCAACGAGGCGACCGGCGCGATCATGCTTGAAGACCAGCTGGTACTTCGCCATGACCTCCTCACGCAGCACCGTCTTGGGATAGGCGAAGCGGTCACGGATGACCTTGAAGACCACGTCGAACGAGGGGAGCGTGAAGCAGACCATCACCAGTCCGCGCTCGCCCGGGGCATGCACGAACTCCGCCCGCGTCTGCTCGAGATGGCGCATCAATTCGCGATAGCGTTCCGTCTTGCCCTGCTTGGCGCGCCCGAGAACCGTGAACAGCTCGCTCACGGGCTTGCGCGGCAGGATGGTCTTCAGGAACAGCACGGCCTCGCCAACCCGGTCGAGATCGGCGTGGAAGTAGGACTTGGTGAAGCTGAAAACGATGCTGACATCGCCTTCGGAGAGCATCACGGCATCGACGAGCACACCGCCGTCGGTATTCTTCAGCGCGATCACGAGAGGCACCAGAAACTCACGCCCGACGATGCGCCCGACGATGTAGGCGCGTGAGACCTGATAGAAGACCGGGTGGATGATTTCCACCCGCAGGACCGCGCGACGCTCGTTACGCTCCCTCAGGTGGCGCCTGGTCTCCGTCGCAACGTGCTCGACGCTGCGATCGAAATCGCGCCAGGCAGAGTGAAAACGCACATCGCCGAGGACGTCCTCGAACAGCAGGTGCAGGGAGCCGTGGTTGACATAGGTGTTGGTTCCGACCGCGCTTTTGACTTTGCCCAGCGGGTCCAGATCGGTCGCCACGAATTCGATCCCCGGCGCGACCCCGACCGTGCCGAACAGGCGCCGGGTGATCGAGCTGAAGAAGGTCTTGGTGAACTCCTCATCGGGCAGTCCCTCGATCATCGCGGCGAATTGCTGGCGGATCCGGGCCCAGAGGCTGGGGTCGTGCGCGTCGGCGCCGAGGCGCTCGGACACCTCGGCGATGGTCTGACCGACGAAGCGATCGTAGAGCTCGATCCGCTCGACGGCATCGCGCTGACTGCCCTTCCAGTCCCGGGCGTCGAAGCGGGCGGGCGCGCGGCGCGTGATCGACCGGAACTCCCCGTTGTAGCGGACGAAGGCTGCCGCGATGAGCTGAGCGCAGTCGTGGGCTATCGCCAGCGGGGTGCCCGTGGAATCCGATCGTGCCAGAGCAGGCCCGGAGGCCGGCGGGCGAGGCGGCTCGGGTGACGAGGGTGGCGACGCGGAGGCAGGCAAGGGTGGCGGCTCGGAGATGGGCATGCCCGGCTAATCGAAGTCGGTGGGGAGAGCCTTCTCGATGTGATGCCGGTACAGCCGCTGGATCTGCGAGGGAGTGGTCCGGCCCATCGACAGGGGCGGCAGCGAGTCGATCGGAAAGAACCCCACGGCATCGGTCTCGTTGCTGGTCGCCGGCGCACCGCCGGTCAGCTCGCACACAAACAGCAGCTTGTAGATGTGGTGGATTCCCGGCGGATGTCCGTGGGCGGGATTGTTCTTGTCCACCAGCGCTGCCAGCTTGATGGCCCGGGCGCGATACCCGGATTCCTCGAGGATCTCGCGCTCCACGGCGCCGGCGGGCGCGTCATTCACATCCACCCATCCGCCCGGCAGCGTCCACTTGCCGTCGGAGCGCTCGCGTACCAGCAGCACCTTGTCAGCATCGAACACACCTCCGCGCACATCGACCTTGGGGGTCGCGTAGCCCTCGTCGTGCGACCAGAGCTTGCGCACCTGCTCGCCGGAGAGATCGAGCTCGGAAGCGAGGATGGCGCTCACCAGGTCCTGAAGCTGGGCATAGCGCTCGCGATCGAACGGGTCGCGTGTAAACAGGAGGCCATTCTGCGCGATGGCCTGCACCTTGCGGGCCCAATCGAGGATGTTCATTTGCGCGCCGCCGGCCGAGGCGCGCCAGGTCGATTCTCCTTTCTCAGAACCAGCTTCAGTCCCGACCAGGTCTCATCCACCGCACAGACCTTGATGTCGACCAGCCCCAGGGGCAGGGCGATCTCCCGGACCACGTTCTCGCTGAGGTCGGTAGAGACGCCGGATGCTTTCTTGGGCCAGGATACCCAGATCGCCCCATCCGCCCGGAGACGCTCCAGAGACCGGGCGCACAGCTTCGCGAGCGTCGCCCGGGAAGTCGCGAACAGATGGACGATATCGGTACCGGCGTCGATGCGGGAAACCACTTGCGCGCCAGCCGGCAATGGCGCGACCAGCCCGAGGTAGTCCTTCGGTGCGTCCACCAGGAAAAGGCGACTGTTCTCTTTGATGCCGAGCTTGCGCGCGAGAGGGGTGCCGGAATAGCCCGCGGTCTTCACGACTCATCGACCTCGCGGCTGACGCCGCCGCCTCAAAGGTTGCGGATCAGTGTATCGCCGAACTCGCTCGTGGAGACCTCCCTGGCGCCTTCCATCAGCCTCGCGAAGTCGTATGTCACGATCTTCTGGCCGATGGTGCGATCCATGGCGGAGATGACTGCGTCCGCAGCCTCCTGCCAGCCGAGATAGCGCAGCATCATCTCGCCGGAGAGAATCACCGAGCCGGGATTGACCTTGTCCAGGTTGGCGTACTTTGGCGCCGTGCCGTGGGTCGCCTCGAACACCGCGTGGCCCGTGAGGTAGTTGATGTTGCCGCCGGGGGCGATACCGATGCCGCCTACCTGGGCGGCCAGCGCATCCGAGAGGTAGTCGCCGTTCAGGTTGAGCGTCGCGATGACGTCGAACTCGTCCGAGCGCGTGAGTACCTGCTGCAAGGCGATGTCGGCGATGGCGTCTTTCACGATCACCTTGCCGGCCTGCTTGGCTGCCTCCATCTGCGCATTCGCCTGCTTCTCCCCGTCGGAGGCCCGGGTGCGCTCCCACTGTTCCCAGGTGTAGGTCTGTCCCGCGAACTCGCGCTCGGCGAGCTGGTAGCCCCAGTTGCGGAAAGCACCTTCGGTGAACTTCTGGATGTTGCCCTTGTGCACCAGGGTCAGACTGCGTCGCTTGTTCGTCACCGCGTACTGGATCGCCGAGCGGATCAGCCGCTCGGAGCCCTCCTTCGAGACGGGCTTGATCCCGATCCCGGAGCTCTCCGGGAAGCGGATCTTGGCGTAGGCCTTGGGAAAGGCCTGCTTGAACAGCTCGAGGAATTTGCGGTTCTCCTCCGTTCCGGTCTCGAATTCGATTCCCGCGTAGATATCCTCGGTGTTCTCCCGGAAGATCACCATGTCCACCTTCTCGGGATGCTTCACCGGAGAGGGCACCCCCTTGAACCAGCGGACGGGCCGCAGGCAGACGTACAGGTCCAGCATCTGGCGCAGCGCGACGTTGAGCGAGCGGATGCCGCCTCCGACCGGGGTGGTGAGCGGGCCCTTGATCGACACCAGGTACTCGCGACAGGCTGCCACGGTCTCCTCGGGCAGCCAGGTATTGAACAGCTTGTTGGATTTCTCGCCCGCGTAGACCTCCATCCAGTGGATCTGGCGCCGGCCGCCGTAGGCCTTGCGCACCGCTGCATCCATCACGCGCACGCTGGCGCGCCAGATATCCGGCCCGGTGCCGTCGCCCTCGATGAAGGGAATGATCGGATTGTCGGGAACTGTCAGCACGCCGTTCCGGATAGAGATCCGCGCCCCCTGCGCGGGCGGCGTGATCTTCAACGATGCTGCCGTGGACATGTCGCACTCCTCCTGCGCCAGGCTCGACTCGCGGCCGCGGCAGCGTGGTGCTCGCCGCGGCGCTCCCGCGCCCGACGAATGCTAGCACAGGGCTCCCGGGGGCCGGCTGCGGCAGGGCACGGGCGGGGTCGGCCCCCACGGATGGGCGGTCTGTGAGAGACTTGCCGGATCGTGCCCGCGCGGACACCAACAATGGCGCTGTCAAAATGCGCGGGCGACAGATGAACAAGAGGGTCTAATGCGATCATCGATCCTGCGTGAATGCTTCGCGGTACGGCCCGTGACGGAGGCCGACAAAGAAGGGGGCGGGAGGCTGAAACGCGTCCTGACCGTCTGGTCGCTCACGGCCATCGGCCTGGGAGCGACGATCGGAACGGGCGTCTTCGTGCTGACCGGGCAGGTGGCTGCAAATCAGTCCGGTCCGGCCATCACGCTGTCGCTGCTCATCGCCGCCTTCGGCAGTGGCCTGGCCGCGCTGTGCTACGCCGAGCTGGCGGCATTTCTCCCCGTACCCGGAAGCGCTTACAGCTATACGTATGCGACGCTCGGAGAGGCAGTCGCGTGGTTCATCGGCTGGAATCTGCTTCTCGAGTACGGCATGTCCGCTTCCGCGGTGGCCGTCAGCTGGTCGGCTTACACCCTCAACGTCCTCGAGAGCGCGCATGTCCACCTGCCCAAAGCGCTGACGAACGCGCCCCTGATGGCGGTCAATGATCATATCGCAGCGACCGGCGCACTCTTCAATCTGCCCGCCGCATTCATCATCATCGCCATGAGCGCCATCTGTTATATCGGCATGCGCGAGACCGCGGGCGTCAATACCTTCATGGTGGCGCTCAAGGTGACCATCATCGTGCTGTTCATTGTGGCCGGGTTGAGTTTCGTCGACACGGCCAACTGGCATCCCTACGTTCCGCCCCCGGGCGGCGGGTTTGGACACTTCGGGTGGACGGGCGTGATGCAGGGGGCGGCCATCATCTTCTTCTCCTACGTTGGTTTCGACACCGCCTCGACAACCGCCCTGGAGGCGCGCAACCCGCAACGCGACCTGCCGCTGGGCATCATAGCGGCCCTGGTGATCTCCGCCGTGCTGTATGTCGCGACCGCTGCGGTCATGACCGGCATGGTGCCCTATACGCATCTCGGGGTGGATGCGCCCGTTGCAGTGGCGCTGGATGCTCATCCAGAGCTGGCGTGGCTCGGAGTCTTCGTGAAGATCGGCGCCATCGTGGGAATGACTTCGGTGGTCCTGGGCTCGCTGCTGGGCCAGCCCCGGATTCTGCTTGCGATGGCCGATGACGGCCTGCTGCCCCCGGCGATTGCCCGGTGCCATCCCCGGTTCAAGACTCCGCACGTGGCAACTGTCGTCACCGGCGTTATCTTCGCGCTCATCGCAGGCGTGTTTCCCCTGGACATCCTGGCGGATCTGATCTCCATCGGGATCCTGCTTGCGTTCGTGGTCGTCTGCATCGGCGTTCTGATCATGCGGCGGAAGCGGCCCGACGCACCGCGTCCTTTTCGGGTGCCGTGGGCTCCGTTCACTTGCGTTTTCGGAGCGGTCTTCTGCGGCGCCATGGCGTGCTTTCTCTCCAAAGGCACCTGGTGGAGACTGCTGTTCTGGACGGTGCTCGGCTTTGCGATCTACGCGTTCTACGGCTTCCGGCACAGCCGGTTGCGTAAGAGATGACGCAGACCCTGAGCAGCACACCCTCGGCTGACGGCTTCTGGATGCCGGCCGAATACGAGCCTCACTCAGGCTGCTGGATGCTCTGGCCGGAGCGACCCGACAACTGGCGCGAAGCGGCAAGACCGGCGCAACTCGCATTCGGCGCCGTCGCATCGGCCATCGCGCAGTTCGAGCCGGTTACGATCGGTGCCTCCAGCTCGCAGTACGCCACCGCCCGCGCTCTGTTGCCCGAGTCCATCCGCGTGGTGGAGCTGGCTCACGATGACAGCTGGATGCGCGACGTCGGGCCGACATTCGTAGTCAACACACGTGGGGCATTGCGCGGGGTCGACTGGCAATTCAACGCCTGGGGCGGCCTGAACGGAGGCATCTATTTCCCCTGGGATCAGGATGATCTGGTTGCGCGCAAGGTGCTCGAGATCGAGGGCTGCGAGCGTTACCGGGCCGCGATCATCAACGAGGGTGGCGCACTGCACGTGGACGGCGAGGGCACGGCCCTGGTCACGGAGGAATGTCTGCTGAATGCCAATCGCAACCCATCCCTGGATCGCGATCAGGTCGAAGCGGCGCTGCGCGATTACCTCGGAGTCAGCTGTGTTCTCTGGCTCGGGCAGGGCGTCGTCAATGACGAGACCGGTGGGCACATCGACAACCTTGCATGCTTCGTGCGTCCGGGCGAGGTCTGTCTGGGCTGGACCGACAACCTCCGTGATCCGCAGCATGCCATTTCCCTCGATGCGTGGGAGCGCCTGCAGGACGCGCGCGATGCGCGTGGCAGGCGGCTGAAAGTACATCGGCTGCCGATGCCCGGGCCGCTTTCCATGCATGCACGCGAGGCTTCCGGCGTGGTGGCGCACGAGGGAACCAAACCACGCAGGGCGGGGGAGCGGCTTGCAGCCAGCTACGTGAATTTCTATATCGCCAACGGCGGCCTTGTAATGCCATTGCTCGACTCACGCACCGATCGGGCCGCCGCTGCCCGACTCAAGCGGCTGTTTCCTCAACGCCGGGTCGTCGGGGTTCCGGCGCGCGAGATCCTGTTGGGGGGTGGCAACATTCACTGCATCACGCAGCAGGTGCCGCTGGCCGCCATCAAGCGCAGGCGCCTTACTTAACCCATTCGCGCTCCGGAACGGCTGTCGGCAATCGGAGCCGTCCGATCCGGACGACACCCGGGAACAAGTGGCCCCGCGCGGCGCGCCGGGGCCTCGGCTTGTGATGGCCAGCCGATACCGGAATTGCGGTGCGCAACGTGTGTGATGGTCGGCACGCTTCCTGCGGGGACTTGCGCTATTGTCAATGAGACGGCGCGTCCGCTGCCGCGCGTGTCTGCGCCCGTCCCAGGGAGTTGCGAATGCGTCTGGTCCTGTGTGCGCTGGCGGTTTCAGCCGCGGCGTTGGCAAGTGCGGTT
>DASTDD010000011.1:0-10733 GCA_035710545.1 Steroidobacteraceae bacterium | reverse complement strand
GGCTGCACGATGCGCAGGATGTAGTTCACGACCTGCGAGGTCATCTGCGGCGTAATCCGAGCGTGCCCGAACAGTACCCGGTAGTAGAAAGGTCCCGTGAGCATGTCGAGGACCAGTTCCACGTCCAGCCCGGGACGCGCTTCGCCGCGATGCTGCGCCCTGACGAGCGCCTCGCGCATCGACTTGCGGCGCGCCGCCAGGACCTGCGAGCGGATGGTCGTCGCCAGGGCCGTGTCCTGGGCCATGTCGGCAACCAGACCGGCGAGCGCCTGGCCGAGAGGCCCGGCGAAGGCGCTTGCGAGGGTGCTCACGGCGGATTCGAGATCACCGCGTACGCGGCCGGTGTCGGCGGCCGGGTCGTACCCCATTTCGCTCAATACGGCATAAGCCACGAGGTTGCGCTTGCTCGGCCAGCGTCGATAGAGGCTGGTGCGCGCACGGCCTATGCGGCGGGCGATGCCATCGATGGTCACGGCGCGATAGCCACCCTCGCGTAACGCATCCAGCACGGCCGAAACAACCTCGCGATCGATCCGTTCGTCACGCGGGCGGCCGACGCCCTGGGTCGTCGCGGGCCGGCGGCGGCCACCGGCGCCGGGAACGCCCCGGGCAGGGGTGCGGAGTCTCAGTCTTCTGTGCGCTTGCATGAGTTTCGCAACATACTGTAGCGTATATACTACGGGTGAGCGGCAGATGCCGGCGGTAGTGGAGCGCAGACGTTGAAATGCCTTCGGGTGAGTGGAACCAAGCTGACCGTACCGTGTCCAACCCGCGTTCGCCGGCACACCCCTGTTCTACTCGACCGGGAGACTTCTTGATGGTCCGCCTGCTGATAGCCGATGCCAACACGCTCATCCGAGCCGGAATCCGCGCGATTCTCTCTCAAACCCACGGAATCACGCACATCGGGGAAGCGGATAGCGCGGCGGCCGTGCTGGGCTGCCTGCGGGCGGAACCCTGGGACCTGTGCCTGTTGGATGTCTCGCTGCCGCAGCGCGGCGGCCTGGAGATCCTGCGCCACATACGCAAGGGTCGCTACCCGACGCGGCTCATCTTCCTCAGCTCCTACGCGGATCGGCAGTACGCGGCGCTGGCGCTGCGCCTGGGTGCCAGCGGCTTTGTCTTCAAGGAATGCTCGCGCGAGGAGCTGTCCGCCTCGGTGCGCGCGGCGCTCGAAGGCAACCGGTATGTGAGTCCGCAACTCTCCGATCAGCTCATCGCCGAAGCCAGCGACGCTGACCCACCCTACATGCGCCTCTCGCAACGGGAGTTGCAGATCTTCCGCAAGCTTGCGCGCGGCATCCCGATCACGGTAATCGGCAGAGAGTTGAGTATCAGCCCGAAATCGGTGAGCACCTACCGCTCGCGTATTCTCGAGAAGACGCGCTGCGCGAACAACGCCGAGATCACCCAGTACGCCATGCGCGAGGGTCTCATCTGACCACCCTGGATCGAGGCGCGTGCCGCCTCGACGTTTCGATTTCAGCGCGGTCCGCTCTTGCATAACCGGATTTTCGCCGACGAGATCGCCCCAGCGCTACCCCGGACCCGCCCCTACTGAGGGTGCCGCCCGATCAACGCTCTGAGGTCATCTGCCAGGCCATCGTCGGGGCCTGAAGGCGCCGCGAGCAACCTTGCGCGGCCGTCACGATCGAAGACAAAGACGGCGCTGCTGTGGTAAACGGCATAGTCGCCATTGGCATCTGGCGTTTCGCGTCGATAGGCCACGCGGTACCGTTTGGTCACCGCGGTCAACTGATCGTCGGTGCCGGTCAGACCCACGACCTGTGGGCCAAAGGACGAGGCATAGCGCTGGAGCACCTGCGGTGTGTCGCGTCGAGGGTCGACCGACACGAACAGGACGCGCACGGCGCTGGCCTCGGCACCCAGCCGCTTCAAGGCATCGTCGATATAGGTCAGGGTCATGGGGCAGGCATCCGGACAGTGCGTATAGCCAAAGTACAGCAGCGTCGTCTTGCCCCGCAGCTCGGAGGCGGCCATAGCTCGACCCGAACCGGATGTCAGCTGGAACTGGAGATCCGGAAGCAGACCGGTGATGTCCCTGGCGTGGAAGTGGTTGGCTGCGGGCTGGGTGCAGGCTATCAGGCAATTCGCGCCGAGGGCGATCATGAAGAGCGCGAGGCGTCGGCCCAGTCGAGGGCTATTCAGCAGTTTCATGACAAGGGCCTCTCGATCGGCCCGCTTGCAGCGGCGGCACGGCCAAGCGGTGCGCGCACGCGGTCATCATTGCGGATCCATCGCTGCCACAGGACCAGCCCGACGACCACGCTCATCATGCTCGCCGGAATCCAGGTGATCAGTCCTCCGATCTCCTGATCGGTGGCCGGAACGATGGGCCAGAGTCGCCCGCAGACGGCATACACGTCATAAAGCGTCCCGCGGTGAAGGGAGAGATAGGCGCCGATGGCGAGTTGCGGGCCCATCGCGAGCAACACGACCACGATGCGGATGCCGAAAGCCATACGGGCCCCCTGCTCGCGCGAGCGGGGATCCAGCATCAGCCACCAGAACAGGAGGCCGTCGGCGGCCATGCTCCAGTTCATGCACTCGTATTCCCTCAGGCTCAACATCGCCCGGAAATGGATGCTTGGCCAGAGCCAGAAATAGATCAGGCCGTTGAACAGCACGAACGCCACGAGAGGCTGCTGCAGGGTGTCATAGGCCAGGCGGACCGGCCGGCTGCCCACGATCCTGCGGGCCCCAGCCTGCCATTGCACCGGAACACCGGCTGCGATGGATTGCCAGGGCGCCGCGAGACATACCAGCACCGGTCCGATGTGATGGAGCACCAGGTGCTGCAGGCGGTGGATCCAGAACATGTGCTGCGCCAGATAATCGAAGCGCGTTTGCAACGCTGCATAGATCAGCGCGAGACCGAGGTAGAACGACACCGCGCGCCAGCCCGACCTCGCGGCAGCGGGCACCCGGGGGTGATTCGAGCCGCGCGCATAAAGAGCGACCCCCGCTGCGCACAGCAGGATGATGACCGGTGAGGGCTCCCAGGGCAGCAGCCAGCGGACCAGCGGATCCTCCAATACGGGTACAGCGAAACCGACTAGTGTGGGGCAATCCCGGCGCGGTTCACGTGAGGCCAGCGGCAACCCGCCTGTCATCCAAAGCCGACAATAGTCCGCCGTTCTTTGCTTGCCGCTATTTCGCTACATACCGTAGCGTATAATCTCAGTAGCGCTCGGACTTCCACGGTGCAGGTGCCGCATCTCCGGTGGGCGGGATGTTTGCACCTGATGATGCTGAGCGGAGCGAGCTGAGGAGAGCTTTGTGAACGTTTTGAGGGGATTGTGTCTGGCCACCCTTGCAGCGCTGATCGGCTGCAGCTCACCGGAAGCGGACTGGAAGAAGGCGGACGCACAGGCGACCATCCCTGCCTACCAGAAATTCCTCACGGATCACCCGAATGACTCGCGTGCCGACCAGGCTCGCGCCCGCATTCAGGCTCTGCAGGATGAACAGGCCTGGACGGATGCGCAGAAGAAGAATACCGCGGAGGCGTATAAGCAGTACCTCGCCACGCAGCCGAACGGGATTCATGTCACGGAGGGGCAGGAGCGGTTGACCTCCATGCAGCGCGCCGATGCGTGGAAGGTCGCCCAGACCGACGGCAAGGCCCCCGCCCTGCAGGAGTTCCTGCAGAAGTATCCGACAGGGCCGGAGGCCGACCAGGCGCGCACCGAGCTGCAGAAGCTCACCGCCTACCACGTTCAGCTCGGGGCCTTCCGATCCAAGAAGCAGGCCGATGCACTGAGCGAGCGGCTCAAGACCCACTATTCCGACGTGCTGCACGATGTGGTAGTCGTGGCACCCTCGGGGTCCGAGAAGCTGACCCGTGTGCGATCGGCGGGCATGACCGAGGCCGACGCCAAGTCAGCCTGCACGAAGCTCAAGAAGTCGCATCAGCACTGCGAGGTCATCAAGACCTGACAGACCACTGCAGAAGCCCGTCCCGGTCATCCCGCGACACCGGTCCCCCTGACACTCCCAGTGAGGTTAACCGGCAGGTCTGACACGTACCAGCCCTCATCCGGCGCGTAAGGCCCGCTCACGTAGCGAGAGTACTTCATCGGGTCACCCCGATCGCCGCTGAACAGAAGGGAATCAAACCCAACCGATCCGTCACGACATACGAGCCCGCGTGAAGCGATGCCCGCACCGCGCCGCCCCTCAGCGTGTACACGGGTACACACGGCAGCGGCGAACAATGCAGAAACACGCCGCCATACAGGGTGACCGCGAGGCCGAAGAGCGCCCCTCTCCGCGAGGCTATGCTTGCGTAGGATGGGCCCTGAGTGAGCGCGCAGGTTACTTCCGATAGAAGTTATACGTGTGGCGAAATGGCGTGTCGGTCCGATAGCGCCAGGTTCCAAGCGGTGGAAAGCCTTGCTTCTGGAACCGCGCCAGACTCCGCAGCCGATCGAGCGGGATCGGCGTGCGCTGGGGCAGATCATCCCAGCCCACGACCAGGTGCCCGCCGTGTACCAGGCAATCGTAGCACTGGCTGAAGGCCGCCTCGCACTGATCGTAGCTGTCCAGACCCCAGCCGAACACACCATTGCAGACAATGAGATCGAAGGAGCCCGGTGGACAGTGCCTGCCCAGCTCTTCCAGCGGCGCCACGATGTGACACGATGCCCCATACCGCGCGAGCTCCGGATTGGGCTCCAGGGTCACGAAATTGATGTCGGGGAAGAACTCCGCCTGGTAATGCGCAGTATAGGTGTTACAGCCAACGAAGAGCACATCGCAAAACAGAGGGTTGGAGTAGTAGTAGGGAAATATCTTTTGCTCCAGGACGAGCCGGTCTGTCGTGTCGAGCGGCGTCGGCAGACGCAGACGCTTGCGGATCACCCGTCTCGCGAATCCAGGCTCGCCCAGCATCGCCACCAGCACCCGCCACGCGCTGTCCGGTTTCTCTCCTATGGCATCACGGTAAATACGATTCTCGATACTCATTCTTGCTCTGTCTGTGCTGTTCACGTCGGCTCCCGCAGCGCGCGTGGTCACCCCTGCCACGCGATGCGGCCCTGCCGCAGGATTTGTTCCTGTACAGAACCTGGAGAATCGAACAGTGTCGCCGACGTGCGACCGCCGGCGCATGTTGGAATGCTTTCCACGGACGTGGAAGCGGCGCGATCAGCAGCTTTGCGTGGCAAACTGCCTGTGAGGAGCTTTCGACGGGGTCCGCGTTCAGGATGCGCCGGTCACGCGCCTGATTGCAGCGTCGATCCGCGCAAGCGTCCGCTCGCGACCCAACAGTGTGAGCGTCGCGTCGATTGGCGGAGAAACGGCCGTTCCCGCAACCGCCACGCGCAGCGGCTGCGCAATTTTTCCAAGCCCGCTCTGCAACGATGTCGCGAGCTCGCTCAGGAGTGAATGAATTGCCGGGGCCGTCCATTCGGGAAGACTCGCGAGACGTTCCCTGACCGTGGCCATGAGCGGGCCGGTTTCGGCCGTCAAATGCTTCGCTACGGCCTTAGGATCGACCTCGAGATTGTCGGTGAAAAAGAACCGGCTGCTCAGTGCCATCTCCTTCAGGGTCTTCGATCGCTCGCGCTGGGCGAGAATGACGCCCTCGAGCAATGACTGATCGCCACCGTCGAGCCCCAGACGGCGCAGCTGGGCGCGCAGATGCGGCACGAGCGAGGCCGGCTGGGCCCGCATCATGTGCTGCTGGTTCAGCCATAGCAGCTTGTCAGGGTTGAACGCCGAGGCGGCCTTGTTCACATCGTGGATGTCGAAGGCGGCGATCATTTCCTCGCGCGTGAAGATTTCCTGATCTCCGTGAGACCAGCCGAGCCGCACCAGATAGTTCAGCAGGGCATCGGGCAGGTAGCCCTCCTCCTCATACTGCAGAACGCTGACCGCTCCGTGTCGCTTTGACAGCTTGGCGCCGTCAGGGCCAAGGATCATGGGGACATGCGCGTAGACCGGCGGCGCGGCACCGAGCGCCCTCAGCATGTTCATCTGCCGCGGAGTGTTGTTCAGGTGGTCGTCGCCGCGAATGACGTGAGTGACGCCCATGTCGCGGTCGTCCACCACCACACAAAAGTTATATGTCGGTGTGCCATCCGATCGGGCGATGATCAGATCATCCAGCTCGATGTTCTGGAACGTCACCGGGCCATGCACAAGGTCCTCGACGACGACCGCCCCATCAACCGGGTTGCGGAATCGGACCACGGGATCGACTCCCGGCCGGGGCTCGGTCCGCTCGCGACAGGTGCCCGCGTAACGGGGCTTTTCCTTGCGCGCTACCTGCTGCTCTCGTGCCTGATCCAGCTCCTGCTTGGTGCAATAGCAGCGATAGGCAGTCCCGGCCGCCAGCATCTCGTGGATGACCTCCCGATATCGGTCGAACCGTCTGGACTGGTAGAAGGGACCCTCGTCGGCATCCAGCGCCAGCCACGCCATGCCATCGAGGATCACCCGCACAGCCTCATCCGTTGAGCGCTCGCGGTCCGTGTCCTCGATGCGCAGGATGAACTTGCCGCCCGTGCGGCGCGCATAGAGCCAGCTGAAGAGCGCCGTTCGGACCCCGCCCACATGGAGCATGCCCGTCGGGCTCGGCGCGAATCTCGTCACTACACTCATCGACCGTAACCACCGCAGCTCTCGAAGGGGTCGCGCATGTTATCAAGTGGTCACTCGCCACGCTTTCCCGCCGGGACCGGGCTGGGTCACGGCGCGCTGCCCTCGGCGCATTGCCTCGAGCCAGCACGGTCTATAGACTTCCCACCCCTCCGGTCAGGCTATCGAAAGCACCCGGCCGATCTCTTGGCCAGTCTGCTTGGGCATGCGGCCGGGGGTGGTGCCAGGCGGGGATTTCTGTACTGAATTCGGGCGGTTAGCTCAGCGGTAGAGCACTGCTTTCACACGGCAGGGGCCAGTGGTTCGATCCCACTACCGCCCACCAGAAATCAAATACTTACGAAATTCCTCGTATCGACGTACTGCAAAACGGGAGCGTCGCCGCGAGCTCGTCATCTCGTGAGCCAGGGCATTCCATGCGCCGATCGGCAGTCGGTCGCACGTATGTTGCCGGCATTCGGAAGCGCCGCTATCGGCTCCCTGAAGCTAAAGCCGGTCTATGAAGACCATGGGGCACTTTGTCCGGTTCCTCCGCGCTCAAATGCCCTCAGGCGAGGCGGCTGGCGATCGCCTTCAGCACTGCACTGGTGCGGTCGCGCGCTTCGAGCTTCAAGAGCAGGCGCGAGACATGATTCTTCACGGTGCCCTCTGTCAGCCCGAGCATCTGGCCGATCTCACGGTTGCTGAAGCCGCCGGCCATCAAGCGGATGACGTCGCGCTCGCGTTCGGTGAGGGGCTCCGCAAATACATCGTCGAGCCGGGACTCGGCGCGTCCCATGACATTGCGCAGCAGCGTTTCGGTGATCGAAGGCTGCAGGACCACGCGCCCCTCCGAAACCGCGGTGATGGTAGAGGCAAGCTGCTCGAGCGAAACGTCCTTGAGTAGAAATCCGCGGGCGCCTGCCTTGCACCCTTCAAACAGGGCGTCCGCGTCGTCGAAGGTCGTGAGGATAATGAAGTGCGGCGTGGAGCCAGGTTTGACCAAACGGCGCAGCACGGCGAGCCCGTCCATCTCCGGCATGCGAATGTCGAGCAGGACGACATCGGGCACCGCGGAGGGAATGAGGCGCAGGGCCTCGGCTCCGTCGACGGCCTCGCCGACGATGTCGATGTCGGGTAGAAGCGAGAGAAGGCTCCTGATGCCCTTGCGAACCAGCGTCTGGTCGTCGACGAGGAAGACGCGAATCACGGGAGCGAAGGTCGAGTCGGAATCCAGCCCACCACCCTGAAACCGCCGCCGCGCGCGCTCTGGAATGCGATTTGGCCGCCTTGCTGCTGGAAGCGTTCGCGCAGGCCCTTGAGCCCGTGGCCGAGGCGAAGCTGATCAGCACCCTCACCATCATCACGGCTCTCGAGCCGCACACCACTGTCCTCCGTCCGGAGCGCGAGCCAGAGATTGCGCGCGCCCGCGTGGCGAAGCGTATTCGTGATGATCTCCTGCGCCGAGCGCATGAGCGTCTGGGCGGTTTCGGCGGATTGAACCGCAAGGGTGTCAGGAATGTCCAGATGCACGGCGAGCTGCGGCGCACCCATCGCCAGTGCTTCCAGCACCGGCTTGATGTCGTGTCCCTCGTAGCAGCGCAGCGTGCCGACGACGTCCCGAACCTTGGCGAGCAGCGACTTCGCGAGGTCGCGGGCCTCGATCGCGCTCGCGCGTCCGGGCTCAGGAGAGACATGGCTCGCATATTCGAGCTGCAGGCTGAGCGCGGTGAGGTCGTGCCCCCACGCGTCGTGGAGCTCGCGCGAAATGCGCATGCGCTCGGCCTGCGCGGCACTCTCTGCGAAGAGCGCCTGCGTCGCGCGCAATTCGGCATTGATCCGCCCGAGCGCGAGAGTCCTCTCGGCTTCCCGGCGCAGCGCATGAACGGCGGCGACCGCGATCAGCTCGCCTGAGACGTCCACTGACCAGAAATAGAACCAGCTCACGAGGTCGGCGGTCTGCCCCCATAGCCCCAACCGCAGCAGGATCGATTGCACGATCACCCACGCAAGAGCAGGGCGTGTACCGAACAGGAGCGCCGCTTGCAAGGCGATGGGCGTGAGGAGCGGGCCGGGTGAGCCACGGTTGGTCGCCGCCATCGCGACGACCAACAGCGTTTCGAATCCGATCAGCAGCATCTGGATCTTTCGCCAGCGCTGACCGATCAGGACTGAGGCCAAGAGCGCCGCGCCGAACGCAGCGAACAGCACAATCCAGGCCAGGGCCGACGCGTGGGCGTTACGGATCGGCATCACGGCCATCGCTAAAACGCCGACCCCAATCCAGATCGTGACAGCAACCGCGAGGATCAGCCACTGAATGCGTTGCTCGAGCCGCATGGCCCGAGCATAGCATCGGACGGCTCCTTCTTGACATGCCGAAAGTCATGGATGCTCCTGATGCCGGTCTTCACTTCCGCGTGCGCTTCCGGCCGTCCACACTCTTCCACGTGGCGACAACGAGCAGACTCATACGCGCAGCTGGCGTCGACATCTTTTGGGCGATGACCGTCACTGCCGCAGAAATGGCTGGCCGGCAGATCCCCGTGGACGTGGTTGAGCCTACGAGATTCGCCGTTCTCGTCGCGGTTTGGAACCGTCCGATCCGCGGGCAATACCGAATCCGAGCGCATTCGGTTCGTAAGAAGGACGCATCATGCTCAAGACCGAACCTGCGTCGCATGGAGACACACGCGGTGCGCGAATGCGAACAAACTCAATAAGGAAGTCACTGGAATGAAGCCCAATCGAGTCTCCAGCGCGCTGGTCATATCATTTTTCGCACTGTTCTTCTCTTCGCTACCGGCGGCTCACCCAGCCTCTCCGTTCACTTTAGTAAGAGCGAGTCGGCTGCTCGATCCACGAACCGGGAATGTGCTTTCGCCGGCGGCGGTGTTGATTGAACAGGACAAGATCAAGGAAGTCGGGCTGCCCGTGCAAGTGCAGGCTCACTTACCCGAGAACGCCACAATCATCGACCTGGGTGCTGCGACTTTGCTCCCTGGTCTCATCGATAGTCACACCCACTTGCTGCTGGACGTCATTGCGCCAGCGGAAGCCGAGCGGGCACGCAGGTACAACGGCGGTTTTGTGCCGGACCTATTGCTGGCGATTGTCGAGTCACCAGGTAAACGCTTGCTGCTGGGCGCGCAGATGGCTCGGGAGGACCTCGAGAGTGGTATCACCACGGTTCGAAACCTTGGACACTCGGGAATTGACGGCGATACGGAACTGCGCGACGCCATCAACTCGGGGCGCGTCCCCGGTCCGAGGATCCTGGCCGCGGGGCGCAAGCTCATCACGCGCGCTTCGTACGTTCAGAGTCTCAATCCTGCCCTCGCGGATACGATCCTTCAGCAGGAGTTCCTGTTAATTGACGGGGCGGACCGCGCACGGCAGGCAGTCCGCCAGAATGAGTTCCAGGGTGTGGATGTGATCAAGGTCACGGCGGACATGAATTTGACAACTGCCGAACTGACCGCGGTGGTGGAGGAGGCGCATCGCGCGGATCTCAAAGTGGCCGTACATGCTGTTGACAAGACCAGCATTCAGACTGCGATCGATGCCCACGCTGATTCGATCGAGCACGGCAACGACATCACCGCGGAGCAGCTGAAGCAGATGCGGGACAAGGGGATGTTTATCGACCTTACGCCCACCTCCTATGGTGACTTTTTTACCCAGATTTTCCAAAGAACGATTGCGGAGTCGTTGACGCTGCGAGCCAAACGACTTCAGGCCGACGAGCATGACCGACAGCTGTACGAGGATCTGGCTCAGCGGGTTCTGAATGCGGCCTTTCATGGCGGCTTCGAGCAGCGCGACAACCAGCGCTACAATAGTCTGGTCCAGCGCGTTCTCAAGTCAGGAGTGAAGTTCGCAGCCGGGACGGACATGTGCTGGTACTATCCAGGAAAAACGTGTGGCCAAGCGGCGGTATCGAGGTTTCCAACACTGCATGAGGCGGGGATGCCTTCGCTTGATGTGATTCGCGCGATCACCTCGAACGCCGCTGAAATGCTTGGCTGGCAGGACCGTGTGGGCGCGGTTGAAGCTGGGAAGTTTGCCGATCTCGTCGCAGTTGCCAAAGATCCGATCGCCGACATCACTGAGCTCGAGCGTGTGCGCTT
>DASTDD010000010.1:0-8622 GCA_035710545.1 Steroidobacteraceae bacterium | reverse complement strand
AGCCGCCTCGAACCCGAGTCCGCAGAACTCCAATATGCGCCGCACGCTGCCCTCGATGTCATCCACCACATCTTCGTAGTGCACGCGCAGCACCCGTCCAGGCAACACCTCGTCCCAGTGCCTCATCAGCTCGAGATAGGTCCGATAGTAGCGAGCGATGTCCGGCACGCTGTAGGTGAACTCCTGGCCGTTCGCGAACAGTTGCTTCAGATTGCCGAAGCAGCAGGCGATCGGCTCGCGGCGCGCATCGATGATGCGCGCGTTTGGAAGCATGAGGTGCACGAGGCCAACATGCCGGAAGTTGTTCGGCATCTTGTCGATGAATTGTGGCTGGCTGCCGCGGTAGATGCGCGTATCCGCGAGATACTTCTCGCCGAGGCGCCGGAAATCCTCCGCGCTCATGCCGGCGAGCACGCCGGGATAGCGGGGATTGTCGATGTCCGGGTCGCGCCCTTGAAGTGCGAGGACGATCCGCTGGATGTCGGAGAGCTCCTGTGTACCCACCACCTGCGAATGCGAGGCCAGGATCTGCTCCAGCAGGGTTGAGCCCGCGCGCGGCAACCCGACGATGAATATCGGATCGCGATCGCGGGCGCCGAAGCCGCTGCGCTCGGCGAAGAACTCGCGAGTGCACGTCTCGATCTGCTTTTGCGTGTTGTTCTCGATAATCTCCGGGCGGTAGCGGCTCTCGGCGCGCTTCAAGGCGTTGCCGCGCTCGTAGTAGCGCCACGACTCGGCGTACTCGCCGCGGTCCTCGTACGACTTGCCGAGCGCGAAGCACAGGTGATAACGATCCACGAGCGAAGTGCCGGGAGCCTGCTCCTCGGCCTGCATTCGGGCAATCTCCTCCTCGAGGAAGCGGTAGGTCTTGAGGTTGGCGAGGCTCCAGTAGGCATCGCCATAGCTCGGCCGCACCGCCGCCGCGGCGCGGTACGCCTCGATGGCCTCGGCGCCGCGGCCGATCGTCTTGAGCGAGTGGGCAATCGAGAGGTGCAGATCTGCGGCCCTGGGAGCGTCGGCGAGCAGCTCGCGATACAGGGGAATGGCTCTTTCGTGCTCCCCGAGGCCCACGCATGCCGTCGCATAGAGCGTCCGGTAGTGCCGATTCTGTGGATCGACCTGCAGCAGCTGCTCCAGCTGTTCGCGTGCCATCTCGTACTTGTGGCGCTCGACCAGCACGAGCGCGTAGTCGTGGCGCGCCGCACGGTAGTCCGGAGCGAGCGTGAGTACCGCTTCGAGCAGCAATTCGGCATCGTCCAGGACGTCACGCGCCATGCCGATCCTGGCCAGCAGGCGCATGGCCTCGATGTGGTCCCCGTGTCTGAGGAGAAAGGCGCGGATGATGCTCTCGGCCGGCGTCAGCTCGCCGTCGGAGAACAGGCTGGTCGCCTGGACGACCTCGGGAGGCAACGCCTTGAGTGTGGCTACATGTGCCGCCGCGGTGGCGGCGTTGGCGGTATCACTGGTCATGCGATACAGCCCTTCGAGCATCGACCAGCTTGCCGGCAGGGCGGGGTTGATGTTCACCGCTCGCAGAAAGGCGTCGATTGCTCGCGGCGCATCACGCATGGCGACAAAGCACTGGCCACGTTCCTGGAAGAGTCGGCTGAAGGTGGGGTGCAGCTGCTCGAGGCGCTCCAGCGTGGCGAGCGCCTCGGCTGTGCGCCTGAGGTGCCGCTGTGCCAGGGCGAGCAAATGCAGAGCGTCGCGATTCTCCGGGACCGCGCGCACCAGGACCTGCGAAGCTCGCAACGCTTCTTCGAAGCGGTGAGTCCGAGCCAGCTCCCGGATCCGCCGGACCTCGGCCTCGATGGGCGAAGGCCCGGCGGGGGCGCTCTCAGGTTGTTCGACGGCCGGGTCTGTCATGCGGTTCCAGGAGCATCGGCAGTGGGTACCGTGCCCCCTGGTCGCATTCTACGGCAGCGATCCCTGTCGTGCCGCCACCCGCCCGGAGGGGCGGGGGCGGCAGGCGGGATCCGTGGAAGATCCCTAGAATTTATAGCCGATCTTCAGACCCAACACCCGCGGGCGCAGCGGCACTTCCGCCTTGATGAACTGTGCCGATGTGGTGAACGTGCTGGCGTCGGAGTTGCTCAGGTTCTGTCCATAGAAGGTTGCCGTCCAGTTGTCCTTCGACACGCCGATCGAGGCATCGTAAGTGGTGTACCCCGGCATGTCGTAGCGCAACCAGGTCGTGTACGGAATCGCGACGGTGTTTCCGTCCACGAAGCTCGCCGGCTGGTTCGACATATCGCCGATGTGACTGGCGCCCACGGTGGCAAACGCCCTGTAGTCGCTCATCGTCCACTCATAGCGCGCCTGCAGGTTGAACTCGACGGCCGGTGAGAACGCCGGGCGCGAGCCCTGCAACCCGAACGGGTTCGGGAAGGAAGCTCCCTTGACCTCGGTGATGCAGTTGCCGATATTGGGCGAGCCGGTGAAGTTGTCGACGAGGCAGGGCGAGGATGTCTGCGTGGAGTTATTCCAGGAGCCGGAGCCCTGCACCGTGAGCCCCTCGGCCACCAATGCGACGAACTGCGCCTCGAAGCCCGTGATGCGGTAGTTCGGGCCGTTGACCACGAAGGTGGTGTTGCCAAGGATGGTCGGCTGGAAGAGGGTGAATTGCACGTCTTTCCAGTCCATGCGATAGCCTGACAGATTCAGCTGCAGCCGGTGGTCGAGGAACTCGGCTTTGAGGCCGATCTCGTTATTGGTCAGCGAGTCCGGCTTGTAGCTGAGCGGCGAGGAGTATTGCGGCACTCCGTTCGCGTCCTTGGCTTTGTTCGCGATCGTGCGGTTGAAGCCGCCCGGCCGGAAGCCCTGCGAGAACGTGTAGTAGACCATCATGTCGGGCGTGATGTGCCAGGTGAGGTTGCCCCGGCTCTTGAACCCGCTGTACGTGGCGTGCTCGTTCTCCGCGTTGATGCTCGTGGCACCGGCAAAGCAGCCCGGGGTGTTTGCCACGTCCGCGCAGGCCAGCGGGGTGACGTACTTCGAGCCCACCTCGAACTCGCTGTAATGATACCAGCGCGTTCCGCCGGTCAGCGTCAGCACCTTGGGGATCAGGTCGAAGTCGATCGAGCCGAAGGCAGCGTCCTGGTGATAGCCGCGATGCACGTCCTCGCCGAAAGCCGTGTTGTCGTTGCGGATCGTCGGATCGGTTGCAGTGGTCCCCGGTGGCGGTCCGACATTGCCGACGCACGGCAGCCCGCCGGCCAGTGCGTTGGCCAGGTTGAGCGGCGTGCAGGACGGGATCGTCTTGTAGTAAAAGTTCATGTTATCGGCGATCTCGAAGTTCTCCTCGTAGGCGCCGACGATTCCCCGGGCGCGCCAGTCATCGGGCGTGCTGAGGCGGACCTCGTTGCTCAGGTGCGTGTTGGTCACGATATCGCGCCAGGAGGTGATTGGCGTGTAGCAGGTCGGCACCAGTGAAGAGGGTGTGCCGGACCCGAATCCCGAGCCGCCGCTGCAGGTGTAGTAGAAGCCGTATGCGCTGCGCGTGTAGTTTGAATAGTCGTTCGTTTGATCGACGTGTCGCACGAGATAGCCGCCGCTGTAGACCGCCCTGAGATCGCCGATCTTGCCGCTGATCGTGAGGGCCGTGTTCTCGTACCGGTCCTTGTTGACGGCCGGCACGAAGGCGGTCACCTGCCAGGGCCCCAGCGTCTGGCCGTCCGAGCCTTTGGGGTATTGAACGAACAGCCCGTCAGCCTCCATGTCCTGGTAACTCTGCGTCACCAGCGCGCTCCAGTCGTCGGTAATCTGCCACAGTGCGGACACTCTCAGGCCGCCGTATTCAACCGGGTTCGATGCCGAGCGGGCGATCGCGAAGTTGTTGGCGACGACATTGGTGGCCGGTACGCAGAACCCGGAGTTGGTCGGCTGCCCGTTGGGGCAGAGGCCGTTGGCGCCAGGTTTCACGCCACCGTAGTAATTGCCCGAGTCGTTATTGCTGCGCGTGAAGCTGCTCGGCACGTTGTCGATGTATCCACCGCGGCGGTCGTCGTAGATGACTGCGCGCACCGCCAGCACATTCGGGATCAGAGGAACATTGAGCGTGGCATTGATGCTCTTGTTCGGGTCGCCGCCAGCCGTGACACCGTAGCTCGCCTCGGCGTTGCCCTCGGTGCGGTCGAGCTTCGGTTTGTTGGTGATGTAACGGATGGCACCGGCTTCCGCGCCGCCGCCGAACAGGGTCCCCTGGGGTCCCTCCAGCACCTCGACGCGCTCCATGTCGACCATGTACACGTCCAGATTGCGGGAGGGAAACTGCAGGGACTGCTCATCGAGATAGGTTGCCACGTTCGGAAAGGACGCGAAGGTGGCGCTGGACTGGTTCCCGGCGAAACCGGAGCTCATGCCGCGCATGAAGATGTTGCCCATCCCCGGACCGCTGCCGCCGAAGGTGACATTGGGCAGATACTTCAGTACCTGGTCGAATGTCGTGATGCTCATCTGGTTGAGCTGGGCGCCGGTCATTGCCTGGATGGTGATGGGCACGTCCTGGATGGATTCACTGCGCCGCTGCGCGGTGACGGTGACCGTCTGGATGGTGTCCGCCTCGCTCGCCTCCGGGGCGGCCGGAGTATCGGCGTGGGCAGTGCCCACACCGAGGGCGGCCCCGCTCAGAATCGCGGCGATCGTGCGCGACAGCTTCGGATTTGGCTTCATGACTGTGAACCCCCGGCTCAAATAGGCTCGATGCGCCGGTACCCGAGGGCACCGGCGTGCTTTTTCTGCAGCCAGCCCGCCGCCGCCGCAGTTACATGGACGAACGGTCGCGATCAACGCGCCGCAACATCTTCCCTGGCTGCCTCAGCGGCATTCCCGGAAGATGGGTGCGACGCGGGCGCGTGGATCGCGGTACAGCAAAGCCAGACGACGTCTCCCCATTTCGTGCAGATGGGTTCCTCGATGTGCTCCGGGATGCGGGCACTGCGTGCCGCGTTGCCTCGAGAGACAACTCCATCCCGCTTCTTCGTGCGACGTTCAGCAACGACGCCGTCCTGTTGTTTGGGATGCTAGGAGGCGAATGTTACAGAACGGTGACATGAACTGCGCGGGAGTTTTTCCGCGACAGGCCACGATTGAATGATTGCGACATCCTGTCACGGCAGTGACACACAGCGAGGGAGGCCGACGGCTGGACCAGGCCCGGGCCGATGGTGGGCCCGAGGGCTCCCCGAGCGGCAGCGCTACCGTCCCGGGCAGCGCGTTCGGCCTGTCAGGCGTGCCGGTCGCACCGTGGTCCGGGCGGCTGGACCCAACGCGATTGCTTCGGGAGAAAGCAACTCCCTAGGCTGCGAGCTGGCCTCCAAGGCGGGAAGTCCCTTGCGGTTGTTGGATCAGGTCGCTCAATGCAGCCATCCGCTGCTGGTTCTGCAGGATCACGGCGCGATGGCGCGCCTTACATCGCCGGCCGACTTTGCCAACCAGCTGAAAGCGTGTCCGCTGCGATATGTGCTCGATGATGATCTAGTGGCTGGCTGCACAGCGCTCGCATATTCCGACGGCGATCAGCTCGTCGGTTGTCTGGACCTCCTTCACGTTCCGGCGACGCGCCTGTGGATCGAGTGGAATGAGCCTCCGCGGCGCGAACAGCTTGCGCGCATGCCATTGTGGCGTGACTGCGCGGGTACGGTGCTACGTGCGGGCGTGCTGATTTCCACTGACGGCGCGGGCCGCAGTGCCAGCCTGAGGACATTCTGGACGACCCGACAGGCGCCGGAAGAGCCGTGCGTCGCGAGCGTGGAGACCCTGCTCGATCTTGATCGGCCCGGAGAGGGTGCATGCGCGGATCGGTTACTGGATGGCGAAGCGGTCAGTCTTCACACCAGCGTCAATGTACAAGTGAATCGGCTTCTCCAGTGCGCACGATTCCGTCTCGATCCTGCTTGGCAGCAATACTATAGAGAGCATAGCGGCGCATGCGACGTGGCAGCGACCGTGCGGCAGTCACTGGCGGCAGTGGCATCGGACCTTCCGATGCTGCTCGGCTTCTTTCTGTTGCTTGCGGTCCGCGCCAGTCTGGCCGAGATTCCCGTTCAGCTCACCCGTCTGAATCGCAAGAGGGCACGCCTCGGCAAGAAACTGCTCCTGGAGCATATCGAGGTGTCTTCACCACTCTTCGCAGGCGCAGCCGGCTGGCCCGCAGGCGAGGAGGGTCCGAGCGGGCGCAACAATCCACGCTACCATCACGTTCGCGGCCATCTGGTGCGGCGGCTCGGCACGGTCTACTGGCGAGCTCCCCATTGGCGCGGTCACGTGAAACTGGGATCGGTGCGTACACGTACAGTGGAACTCCGCGCTTCTAGATAGCCGCGCGATCCGCGATAGCCGCGCGGAACTGCCCGTCGGGACAACCGACACGCTGGAGCAGAGCAAACGCGGCGTCGAGCAAGCCCCGCCTCAACCGTCGCCCGCCACCCCGTGCAGTGCCCGCAGCAGGCTGACCGTGCCAATTCCCGCGAACGTCATCACGACCGAGCCCGCCAGGTGTGCCAGCGCAGCGCTACACGCCCAGAGGGCGCGCCCCTGCTGCAAGAGGGCGACGATCTCCGCCGAGAAGGTCGAGAAGGTCGTCAGACCGCCGCAAAAGCCGGTGATGACCAGCAGGCGCCACTCGGGCGCGAGGGAGGTGGCCGAGGCGAAGAAGGCGACGGCCAGTCCCACGACGTAGCCACCGATCAGGTTGGCTGCCAGCGTGCCCGGCGGGATCTCCGGGAAGTGACGATTGAGCTGGATGCCGAGCCACCAGCGAAACAGCGCGCCGGCGCTCGCGCCGACGCAGATCGCGACGATCGATTTCAACATGCCAGTGCTCTCCGCCGTCACTGTGCACGAAGGCGGCGCCTCGCCTTCAACAGCACGTCCACTGCCTCGGGACGATCGTCCCAGTAGTCGAGCCGGACCCGGTTATCGGGCAGCAGACTGACGGTTGCCGGTGCGGCGCTGGCAGTGCAGTACCACCCGGAAGGCAGAACGATGGCATTGCGCGGTCGCCCGAGGCTCCGGTCGAACACCAGCTCGTCACCCTCGAGGCGGTAACTGACCGGGGCGGTGTAGGTTTCCTCGATGCGCAGGCGAACCGATTGCCCCGCGCGCACGGGAGCAAACGGAATCACGACCACGTGTGCTTTCGGGCTCACGCTCTCGCCAGTGTTGATTCCGGAGGCAATCATGTCCGCGCCGCTCATCTCACGCGCTTTCAGCCGCGCGCCCGTGTCCACGACATAGGCGGACGGATTGCTTGCCACGCTCCCCTGACGGACGACGTTGGCATAGCCGTTCACGCCTGGCCTGCTTTCCGTGTAGTCGTGATAGAGACGGAATGAATGCGTTTCCGGTTGCTGCAGAAAGTACACGATATCCCGGTCCTGATGAGCCCGCTCCGACAGGCGATCTTCCTCGGTCTCCCCGGCGAAGGGGGATTCCCAGCTGCGGCGCTTCGTTGGCGCCACGGGCCGCGCCGAATGCCCCTGCTGGGCATCCTTCACGGCGCGCAGAACCAGCGGTGCCTCGCCCGAGCCGGCGTGCAGAAAACTGATCGCGATACGCCCGTCGTGCTCGGTCAGTATCTGGGAGGGGACGGTGAGGCTTACCACCTCATATCCGGGCGGCAGGACCACCTTGTTGCGTTTCACCCCGAGAGGCCTGTCGAAGACGAGCGCATCCCCATCGGCGTGGTAGCTGCGGGCGTCCTTATACGTCTTGATGATGATCAGCCGCGCCTGACCGTGCTCCGGCACTGCTCTGGCGAGCGTCACCTTGATGTAGCTCGTCGCCGGATCCGCATCCGGCATGAGCGGGTCCTTGCGCGCCTCCTCTCCCCCGACCACCTCGAAATGAAGCGGCGTCCCGAGCATCGCATCCTGGACGCTTTCTTCGCTCGCGGCGCTGCCCTTGCGGATCGGATTGTAATAATACCTCGCGCCCGCCGTGGTCGCCGAAACCTCGTAGTAGATTTTGAAGCTGGCGCTGGCGGGATCCAGCAGCTCGTAGCGGGTGTACTCGTCCGCCTCGGTCTGCTCCGCCGCAGACGGAAAATAGACGCCGTCCTTGGCGGGTTCCGGCGCGGCCCGACTGGCCGCACTTGCCGACATGGCCAGGACGATTGCCACGCCCGGCCACCTGAGATCGCTCATCCCGGACCCCCCAGGGTGATTATGTAACGCGTCAACCGCAGCATCATAGACGATTCACGGGAACGGCACTCGCACCGCTCCGGAAAAGGGGTGGAGCAGGTCCCAGCGAGTCCTGATGAGTCGAGCCCTGCGGCCTGCCAACGCCGCGCGGATGTTGGGAACGCGAATTGCTATTTGCCGCCCCAGCGGGGAACAACTGAATGCGTTGGTCTCGCGGCGATCCTCGCCGCATTTCTGTTCCCGCGGCTGGTGCGCGCTTTGCTGCGAAGATCCAAGTGATACAGTGACGTCGCCTGCCCATATTCGACGACAACGACAGGAACAGACAGGGGAGGAACTCTCGATGCGTAATCTCACAATGAGCGTGGGTGTCGCAATGCTGTGCATGGCACCCGCCGTCTGGGCCGATCACGGCGACGGTGATCATGGTGACGGCGATCACGGTGACGGCGATGCCGTGACGTACAGTGTTGCGACG
>DASTDD010000009.1:0-7270 GCA_035710545.1 Steroidobacteraceae bacterium | reverse complement strand
CCGGTGAGCATCGAGCAGGCCGAGGACCACATTTTCGGCCTCTGCCTCCTCAATGACTGGTCTGCGCGGGATATCCAGGCCTGGGAGTACCAGCCGCTCGGGCCGTTTCTGGCGAAGAACTTCGCCACCACGCTGTCGCCGTGGATCGTCACACTGGAGGCGCTCGAGCCATTTCGCGTGCCGTGGAGCCGGCCGGCGTCCGATCCTCAGCCGCTGCCGTACCTGCACGCCGCGCAGCTGGGCAGCCGGGGAGCGATCGACATCCAACTCGAGGCTTACATCGAGACGGAGCAGATGCGTGCGGCCGGGCTGGCTCCGCAGCGCCTGTCGCATTCGAGTTTCCGCAGTGCCTACTGGACCCTCGCGCAGATGGTGGCGCATCACACGGTCAACGGATGCAATCTCGAGACCGGTGATCTGCTCGGAACCGGCACGCAATCCGGTCCCGAATCCGGTCAGGGCGGATCGCTACTCGAGCTGAGTGCCGGAGGCAAGCAGGCCATCCCGCTCCCGACCGGAGAGACGCGCGCCTTCGTCGCGGACGGCGACCGGATTGTCTTCCGCGGCTGGTGCGAGAGGCCCGGCTACTCGCGGATCGGGCTCGGCGAGGCCGCTGGCACTGTCCTGCCAGCGCGTCAGAACGCGAAGTAAGGTCCCGGGCCGCCCGCGGTGTTGCGGCCCTCGAACGCGGTGAACACGCTGCGCCCGTAATAGAACGGCAGGCCCCAGTCAAATGACTTCGTCGCGTCGAACGAGCTGTTGGAGATCCCCGGTCCGCCGAGATTGCTGGCCGCCGCGATGATCACGCTCTGACTGAACAGACTCTCCGCGTTGGCGATCGAGAAGCTCACGTTGACACTGGCGCTGTTCTGTCCGTTGATCGTCGCGCTCAGGTTCAGAGTGGACGCCGGGCAGTAGAAGGGCAGAGGCTTCTGCGTCGCGGGGTTCTTCTTGGTGCAGTTGGGAATGCCGCTGTCAACGAAGAAAAACGCGTTCGACCCGCTGTCGATGAAGCTCTGCGGCAGGGAGTTGCCGTTGAAGGTCGTCGCCAGGCTGCCGTCCGCGGGGCTGACTGTCACGACCGTGGCGCTGCCGAGGCCGTTGTTGCTCTGGGTGCCGATTCCGAAAACCAGTGAGCCGCTCACTCCGGTGGAGCCTGTCGTTCCCACCGCCGGCAGCTCGATGAGCACGCCGTTGTTGTCGGCCGCAAAGAAGGATGCCGGATTGGAGACCTGCTGCGCGACGGCCACCGAGGCGTTCTGACAGGAGCTGCTCGAGGTGCAGGCGTAGTAAATCGGATTGGGTACGACCGAGCATCCCGAGCCGCAGTCGGAGATGAACGGACCGACTCCCAGAATGCCGTTGGCGCCGAAGCTGGCCACCGTATCCTCAGACGGGCCGACGCTGGAGCACGCCGCAGGCACGCTGGATTCCGGGTAGGCCGCATCGCCGATGACCTGGACGGCGATGCCGGCTGCCGACTCGCCCGAGATCTGCAGGTCGGCTGTCCGGAGCGGTCCCCAGCTGAAGCCATCTACGAACTGGGTGCACTCGAGAACCGCATTACCACCCGCGTCCTTCTGCAGCGGCAGGCTCAGTGTCAGCACGGAGCCGAGGATCCGCAGCCCCGAGGAGCCGGTGTCGACCTGAATGTGGTCGATCGTCTGGCAGCTCGTCGTACTGCCCGGCACGCAGACAGTGACCGTCGTGAAAACCGTGTTCACATCAGTCGAGCCCGCGAGACCGGATGGGCCGCTGTCGACGGTGATTGCCTGCACGTTGGGGGCCGAACCGGCGGGCGGGGAGGGCTGCGCGCCGAGACCCCCGCCGCCGCCGCCTCCGCAGCCTGACAGCAGCGCACCGACCAGCGCCGTAGCGATGATTGTCCGCACGCCTGGGCCTCCGTTATTGGATCTCATCGAGTGGGAAATTGGGGGGCAGCAGTGACGGTACCCAGGCCTCGCCGGAGAATGCCCGCATATGCCCGCGCGAGTGCACGACGAGATCCGGCTCCTGGATACGGAGGTGGCGGTGCCCCGAATGCGGTGCAGCCGCAGCTTGCTGATACTGCGTGAAGTAGCTGCCCAGTGTCTGGCGCAAATCCGGCAACAACGGTCCGTGCCAGGTCACCGCAAACACGCGCCCCGCGGCCGAGATGTACTCCCGCACCATCGTGTTGCCGGGCGTTTTGATTTCGTGGACCGTGTACCCGCTCGCTGTGGTCGTCACCTGCAGGCCACCGCGCATCTGCTGTCGATCATGCTCGACCGAGCTCAGATCGCCGCCGAGGGCTGCAAGTGCCGGCATGGTGATCAGAAGCGATAAAGCTCCCGCGGCCAGCCCGGCCGGTGCAGACAGGGCCCTGCAACTTGCACGTGTCACGGTTTGTATCCTTGGGGTTCCGGGTGCGGGAACGGAGCAGCTTGGACCCGGCAGTAAGGCCGGACCACCCGGATGGGATGGTAGCCGCAAATGCACCCGGGTCAAATGCAGACCCGGGTGCGTGCGTCAGAATCGAGTGATCAGTCGCACTTTGCGCGTCGGCTCAGTTGCTCTCGCCGGCCGGCGGGGTGCTGCCGGCATGCTGCTGCTGCCACGCCGCCCGCCGCTGCTCGGCTTTGGCCTTCATGCTGGCGAGCACCTGCGGAAGCTGCTTTTTCTGCTCGGCGGTCAGCACGTTGTAGATCTGGCCCTGCAACTCGACCTCGCTCTGCAATCGCGCCGCCAGGCGGGACTTCGCGGTCTGCAGCGCGGTCGCATAGTTGGGATCGCCCGGGTTGCCGAGCACGGTCATGTCCATGGGCGCGGCTCCCTGCTGCTTATTGCTGGCGCGCGCAGCGCTGATCATTCCCTTGATGGTCTGCTGCTGCTCGGGTGTCAGATTGAGCTGATGTGCCGCACGCAGCATCGTCCCCACCAACATGGATCCGTGTCCATGGTGCCAGTGTCTGCCAGCCGTCGGAGCGGATGTCGCGGCCGTGGTGGTCGTTGACGTGGTGGCTGCCGTTGCAACACCAGCGCCGACACCGACGCTCGCGGCGACTATCAGCAGTCCCAATGTCCTGTTCAACTTCATGGCTTCTTCCTCAACAGTTGTGAGCAATTGTTAACTATCGTTGCACTCTACTCGCGCGTGCCGCGCAGACGCGTCGTCTGCAAAGCCCACCGCGCGATCACGCAAGTTCCGTCGAATTCTGTCATGGAGTGATCAGCGCTCGACTGTACCGGTGGTTGACAGCGCAGGTGTAAGCATGTGTGCACAAATGTGTTTGCCGCAGTTGGGGCTGCAAAGCGCTTGCTGCGCGCCTTTGCCCGTGTGCCGGCCGAAGGCGCTGAGGTGGCAACGCGTGGCGCAGCCACCCCCCGGATCAGGGTGCGCAAGGCGCACAAAGAGTCAAGGCGTCTGAAGAGTCAAGGCGTCTGAAGAGTCAAGGCGCGACGACCGCGGAGCTTACCGGCTACTCCACCGGCGTGAAGATTCGCCAGGCTTGTGTCGGGTGTCGCAGCGCCCAGAACAGCGCGCCGAACCCTCCCGGGACGTTCGGAGTGTCAGGGTCGGTGCGGACTTCGACTGTCGCAGCGTCCGTCTGCTGCTCCTGTTGGTCTTCGGTCGGGAGCGGCTGCTGCAGCTCCTCAAGCGGGATGACGGTGCGGACGTCCGGCGGCGTGAGATTCAGAGAGCCGCTCTGAGCCGGCTGGCTGGTGCCGTCGGCGGTCCTTGCGGCGTGCGAAGCGGCCTTCGCGGAGGATGCCTGCGCGGAATCGGCTGCCGCGAGGTTATTGCCGAAGCAGCGCATGGTGAATTTGAAGCACACGGTGGGGGGACCCGAGGGGTTCGCCTGCGGCGCCGCTGTGCGCACCGGCTGCGGCGCGCCCTGTGCGGCGGAGTGATCGCTGGCGGCCGCAACGGCCGGCTTGGCGCCCGGCACGCTTGGGGTGGTCGGTTCCTGGGCCCGCGCGCCATGCAAGCCGATGGCCAGTGCGCCGAGCGCCCAGAGACCGCAAATCCGCGCTTTTCTGAGGCTCATGGGACCTGCCGTGCCGCGCCTAGGGCGCAGCCCTTTCAACTCAGAGGCTACTACTGTCCGCAGGGGAAGGACAGCAACTGATATGCCTGGAAAGAACGTGCGTGGGGCCTGCGCGGGGGGTGGGCGGTGTGCCGGCTGGAGATAGGGGGCTGGCTGCCCCCATCCGCAGATCTCAGGCCGTCTCGCGGGGGTTGAGACGGCGCCTCGCGGGGGTTGAGACGGCGCCTCGCGGGACGCCAGGCGAGTTCCCTTGTCAATGCAGGACGCCCGGCATCGAGGCGAGTGTGCAGCGCTTCGCAGAGCCGACGAGTTGTAACGTGTTTGCAACAGCGTTGCGATATTTCATTCACGGCCGACATCCCGTTGCCACAGTCCAGGAACCACCATGCAAAGTTTTTCGCAAGCTCTGCAAACCCAACGCTGGGACGATCATCGCTATTACCATCACAGCCGCGTCAATCAATCGCTGCACCTGCTGAGCGCGCTCAGCTTCCTGAGCGCCTACGCCCTGATATTCACGCATCCGGTGGCGGCGGCCCTGGTCGGCTGGCTGGTGGCCATGGTCAGCCGGCAGGTCGGACACTTCTTCTTCGAGCCCAAGGGGTACGATGCGGTGAACCAGGCGACCCACGAGCACAAGGAGGCGATCAAGGTCGGCTACAACCTGCGGCGCAAGGTCGTGCTGCTCTCGATCTGGGCGCTGGCGCCGCTGCTGCTATGGCTGGATCCGACCTTGTTCGGGCTATTTGCGCCCGGGAGCGGCGGCTTCGTGGAGCACACCGGGCAGCTCTGGCTGGCAATCGGCCTCGGCGGGCTGCTGTTCCGCACGGTCCAGTTGTTCTTCCTGAAGGACCTGCAGACGGGATTCGTGTGGATCACCAAGATCGTCACGGACCCATTTCACGACATCAAGCTCTATCACAAAGCGCCGCTGCATCTGCTTCGCGGGGAGCTGATTGCGCCGATGGCGGGCGCCAGCGGGCTCGAAGCATCTCTCTCAACACACGACGCCTGATGGACTTGTTGGTGAGGGCTGCATCGGTCCACCACCAGCCGTCCGCGTGCATTGCCGAGGCCGCCGACACGATCCGGTCGGCGACCTCGGCGAATGCGCTCTCCGGGTAGTCGAGGCTGAAAATGAAGCGGCCGGTTCCCACCCAGCTCAGGGCCAGGCCCTCGGCGCGCAGATAGTATTGAAACATCCAGTTGTACCGCGACGGCAGCCGGTAGCTGACCGTCCAGATGGAAGAGAGATTGCTGACTTGCACGGGCAGTCCCGCGTTCCGGAGACGCTCATTGAGCGCGCGGGTCCGCGCGTCCCAGAGCTGATCCAGTCCCGCGTAGATCGCGCGGATCGGCTCGCTCTGCAGGCGCTGCAGGAATTCGTACATGGCGCCCATCACGTACGGATGGGAGTTGAACGTTCCGCGCGCGAAGCAGATATCGGCGGGACGCTGATCGCGAAAACGCCGCATGAGGTCTGCGCGGCCACACAATGCCCCGACCGGCAGGCCTCCGCCGAGAGTTTTGCCATAGGTCACCAGGTCCGCCCTGACTCCGAAATACTCCTGCGCGCCGCCGGGAGCGATACGGAATCCGACGAACACCTCGTCGAAGATCAGCACGATGCCGCGTGCCGAGCACACCTCACGCAGGCTACGCAGCCATTGCGTGTAGGCGGCGCGGTCGAAATTCGCGCTGCGTCCGCTGTCGATCAGCGACGAGTCGCCGGGGGCGCTCGAGTTCGGATGCAGCGCCTGCAAAGGATTGACGAGAACGCAGGCGATGTCACGGCGCCGCCTCAGAACGCGCAGCGAGCGATCGTCCATGTCCTTCAGCGTGTAAGTCTCGCGAGCGTCGACCGGATTACCAACCCCCGGCTGCACGTCTCCCCACCAACCGTGATACGCACCGCAGAAGCGCACGAGACATTTGCGTCGCGTGTGATAGCGCGCCAGGCGAACGGCCTGCATCACCGCTTCCGTGCCGGACATGTGGAAGGAGACCTCATCCAGGCCGGAAATCTCCCTGAGGCGCCGGACGTTCTCCGCCACGACCGGATGATAAGCGCCGAGCACCGGTCCGAGCGCGCGCACGCGCTGGCTCCCCTGCTCGATGCAATCCTTGTAGAACTCGTGCCCGAAGACGTTGACACCGTAGGAGCCGGTGAGGTCGTAGTGGCGGTTTCCGTCGAGGTCGGTCACCACGGGACCGTCCGAGGACTCGAGCACCGATCCGAACTTGAGGTGCTGCCGCACCAGGCGGCTGAACTGGAAGGGAACCCGGTAACGGGAGGTGAACTGCAGATCGGAGAGGGCTCCGTGGATTTCCAAGGTCGCCTGGCTGGTCTTCGGATAGCGTTGCGCAAAGAGCGAGGCCAGTCTCGTGAAGCCGGCGTGGCGTCGGGCAGCGACCTCGGCCGGAGCGGAATCCGCGTTGAAGAACTCGTTCGCCCCGTAGTCGTAGAACGGAATCAGAGCGGCGAGCCAACGCGAGATGCGCGCATGGCCGGCCAGCGAGCGGTGCTTGGCCCGCGACAGCTCCAGCCGCAGCTGCGCCTTGCGCGCCAGCGCGATCAGAACGAATCCGCCCACGGCAAACGCGCCGGCTGCATAGACAAGGGATGTTGGGTTCATGGTGCTCCTCAGGCGCCTCAATTTATTTCAATTGCGTGACATTCAGATGACCGCGAGAACCGTGATCGCCCGCATCGTCCGGCAGGAGAATCTCAACTTCCTGCTGACCAACCGCATACCCCGTCGCTGGCTGACGTTGCTCGTGGGACGCCTGAGCCGTGTCAGGCAGCCACTGGTGCGCGACACCTGTTTGGCGCTGTGGCGGCTGTTCTGCGATCTCGATCTCAGCGAGGCCCGCAAGCGGCGCTTCGAGAGCCTGCACGACTGTTTCAGGCGCGAGCTCAAGGACGATGCCCGCCCCATCGATGCCGACCCGGCCGTCCTGACCAGTCCCTGCGACGGTATCATCGGCGCTTGCGGGCGTGTCGTGGATGGAATGGTGGTGCAGGCGAAGGGGTTCCCGTACACGGTGACCGATCTGCTTGCCGACCCGGAACTGGCATCGCTCTATCGCGACGGCACCTACGTCACGCTGCGCCTGACATCGAGCATGTATCACCGCTTTCACGCGCCGCACGACTGTACGGTCGAGCAGGTGACATACATCTCGGGCGACACCTGGAACGTGAACCCGATAGCGTTGCGGCGCATCGAGCGGCTGTTCTG
>DASTDD010000008.1:0-6054 GCA_035710545.1 Steroidobacteraceae bacterium | reverse complement strand
GCTGGTGATCGTCGAGACGCTGATTCTGTTCCTGCTGCTTTTCTTTGCGGGTTGGCTTCGATTTGGGAGCACGCTGGCGGGCCCCATTTGGCCGCGGGCAACTTTGTTTAGTGTCTCGATGGCTGGCAGCATGCTGGCTTTTGGGCTCTACAGCGCGCGTCAGCGAGCCCGCAGCCTGGGAATACTCATCCGGGTGGCCGCCGCGGTCGCCGCCGGAAGCGTCGTGACCGCGATCGCCTCCTATGCGATCCCCGATCTGTCCATCGGACGCGCAGTCTTGCTCCTGGCGGCGCTGAGCGCCGTAGTCGTGCTATCTGCGTTTCGGCTGGTTTTTTCGAGAGTCATGGACGATGCGGTCGCTAAGCGGCGCGTACTCGTTTACGGCTGCGGGCGCCGCGCGATGTCCATCGCGAGTCTCCGCCGGCGCAGTGACCGGCGTGGCTTCGTTGTGGTCGGGTATATCGGGCCGGACGGGGAAGAGGAGTTCATCCCGGCAGGGAATACCCTGCGTCTGCAGGGTACCCTCCTCATGACCTGCCGGCAGCTCAACGTGGACGAGGTCGTCGTCGCAATGGAAGACCGGCGCCGCGGCTTCCCCATTCTCGACCTGCTCGAATGTCGCATGGATGGCGTGGAAGTCACCGAATTGCTGACCTTCCTCGAGCGCGAGACCGGACGAGTGCGGCTCGACGTGCTCGATCCGAGCTGGATGATCTTCGGGACCGGCTTCCGCCGCGACCCGCTCCGGATCTTCTCCTCGCGGGCGCTCGATCTCACGGCGAGCCTGCTGATCCTGCTGGTCTCTCTCCCCGTGATCGCGCTGGCGGCGCTGGCAATCAAGCTCGAGGATGGCCTCCGTGCTCCTGTGTTCTACAAGCAGGAGCGCGTGGGAATGGCGAACGTGCCTTTCGACGTACTCAAGTTCCGCAGCATGCGCATGGATGCCGAAGTGGACGGCAAGGCTCAATGGGCCCAGAAGCGCGACCCGCGCATCACGCGCGTCGGCGCCGTCATCCGCAAGCTGCGCATCGACGAGCTGCCGCAGATCCTGAATGTGCTGCGCGGTGACATGAGCTTCGTGGGTCCCCGGCCTGAGCGGCCCCAATTCGTGGCCGAGCTGTCGGAGAGGATCCCCTACTACGTGCAGCGGCACTGCGTGAAGCCGGGTATCACCGGCTGGGCGCAGCTGTGCTACCCCTACGGATCTTCCGAAAGGGATGCTCTGGAGAAGCTGCAGTACGACCTGTACTACATCAAGAACAACAGCCTGCTCTTCGATCTGGCCATCCTGGTGCAGACCGCCGAGGTCGTCTTCATGGGGCAGGGAGCACGCTGATGACTGCATCGGACACCCGGCGCCGCAGGCTGCTGATACTCGAGAGCGAGGGCGCGCTGAAGGCCGCTCTGGAAAGGATCTTTTCCGATCTCGAGGTCACCGTGAGCGAGCCCTCGGCACAGTCGCTGGCGCTGGTCCGGCGGCTCGAGCCGGATGTGATCCTGTTTGACCTGCAGACAGCGTCCGATCCCGGGCTCCCCGCCCGCGGTCTGGAGCTGATTCGCCAGATTCTCAGCATCGCCCCGGACACGAAGATCGTCGCCATGACCGAGCACGATGCCCGCGAGCTCGCCGTCCGGGCGGTGGGGCTGGGAGCTGCGGACTTCTACCACAAGCCGCTCGATGCCAGCGTGCTATCCATTGTGGTGCGCAGAGCGTTTCGCATGCGGGAACTGGAAGAGGAGAACTGGCGGCTGCGTGAGCGGACGGGCTCCATGGCGCTCGAGGGGATCATCGGCGTCAGCGACGCGATGCGCGCTTTGTGCCGGGCCATCGAGAAGGTCGCTCCCACCAACGCCACGGTGTTGTTATTGGGCGAGAGTGGCACCGGCAAGGAGCTGCTCGCGCGCGCGCTGCACCGGCTGTCAGAGCGGTCGCACCAGCAGTTCGTGGGGATCAACTGCGCTGCCATACCGGACACGCTGCTCGAGAGCGAGCTGTTCGGATACGAGAAGGGGGCGTACACGGGAGCCACCAAGCGCACTGCCGGCAAGCTCGAAGCCGCCAATGGCGGCACGATCTTTCTGGATGAGATCGGAGAGATGCCGGCGTCCCTGCAGGCGAAGATGTTGCGTGTGCTGCAGGAGCGGACGGTCGAGCGCATTGGCGGTCGCACCCCGATTGCCCTGGATCTGCGCATCATCTGTGCGACCAACCGCAATCTCGATGCGCTGATCAGCGCCGGCACGTTCCGCGACGATCTTTTCTATCGCATCGGCGAGGTCGCTGTCCGGGTGCCGCCACTGCGGGATCGGCAGGGCGACAGCCTGCTGCTGGCGCAGTTCCTTCTGCAGGACATGTCGCAGCGATTCGGCCGTCCCACGCGCGGGCTGGCGCCCGATGCGATCCGCGCCATTCAGGCCTACCGCTGGCCCGGAAACGTGCGCGAGCTCGAGAACCGTATCAAGGGGGCCGTGATCATGGCCGAAGGGGCGGTGGTGACCGCCGGCGATCTGGGTCTGCAGGATCCCGGTGACGATCCCGAGTATCTCAACCTGCGGATGGCACGCCAGCGAGCCGAGTCCCAGGCGCTGCGGCAGGCCCTCGCGGTGACGCGCGCCAATCTTTCACGTGCGGCGGAATTGCTGGGCGTGACGCGGCCCACGCTGTATGACCTTCTCGCCAAGCACCAGATCGATGCGGCTCAGTTCGGTCGTCCGATGACTGTGGTCGCCTCGGCAGCCGCGGAGCCGGCTGCGGCCGATCCGGCCGGACTCGGGAGCGATGACCCCGCCGAGGTCAGTCCACGATAGTGGACATCTCCGGGGAAAGCGCGCTCTCGGTGCCCTGGGAGTTGTAGGCCGCGATGGCGAAGTAGTACTGGCCGGCGTTCAGATTCTGGACCACGTACATCGTCAGCCCGGGATTCGACAGGTCGATCGTATCCGAGTAGACGCCCGACTCCGAGCCATAGTGGATCTTGTAGCCGCGGAGGTCCATGAGGGCGGAGCCGTCCGAGTTCTGCGTGGGTGGCTCCCACGACAGCGTCACGGCATCCGATGAGCTCGTGTTGGGCGTCTGGCCGTCAGCCTGCTGCGCGAGCGTGCCCGTACCCGAGCCGGTCGAGTTGGAGTTCAGCCCGCTGTCATCGCATGCGGCCAGGGCCCCACCGATCAGCATCACACCCGCAATCAGAATCACCCGCGCGCCCCGGTCCACTCGCATCGCCCGACCCCCGTGTCTTGAGAACCAACACCCTTGCGGCGCAAGACATCGGCGGTGGACGGATCTGCTTCGAGGCCCGTATAGGGGAGCTGCCTGCGGGGCTCGTGCGAGTGCCCCACTAACGAAAATTCACCTCGGGTGAATCTCCGGCAACTCCGCTGTCATGGGCTTGAGAGCCGTTAGACCGGAAGTTTTGCGCCCCCACCTTTCGATGGGTTTGCCCTTTGTGGTGCGCGGCGTGCGGTGCTGGTGCTCCAGCCTCGTTCCGATTCGCACCGATGGCGCTGACGACGGTGCAATGTGCATGCCAGGGGATCTAAGCGTTTGTTTTGTCACACCTTCACGAGTGCGGCAGACAGGCTTGGGGAAGATCCCCACCGCATTATGTTGCTATGCAGCGACAGGGGCCCGCAGAGAAGCCGCCGAATCCGGTGTAACCATCTGATCCATCGGCCAAAATACGCGGTCGCGAATCTCCGACACGCTCTGGCTCCCGAAGACGCCTCAGAAGCCCGTTTCCCCGCCGCCCTGCGGCTGAGCCCGAGCTGAAAGCAGAGCGCGTCGTAAGCCCTCAGGGGCGTCTCCGGAGGCTGTTGGCTTTTGAATCCCGAGGCGGCGGATTTGAGCCGGCGTGCCGGGAATAATGGCTGAATTGGACTTCGCGCCCGGTGCTCGAGCTTCAGCCTGGCTGAGCTGGAATGCAGTTGAAAACAGAGCGGCGGGGCGGGGGGTGCGCTACAGTACTTCCGCCAGTGCATTGACCGTGTCCGGGGATTGCGACGGTCATGTCCAAAGTACACTGGGAAGGCAGAACAGACATCAGCGGCAGCTCGGCGATGAGGGGCTGTTTTTGTGACGCGCGTGTCGCAGTCGAGTCGGCATCTCCGTTATGTTGACTGCAACGGCATGGCGTCTGCTGATCGCAGGGCCTCCGCACAACAGCCTCGGGAGAAGGGGCGGTCGAAGTAGGTCCATGACGGGAAAAGAAAAAAAGCATTCCATAGCCGCTCGGTGCGCGGCTCCTTGTTCCCATACAGCGACTGACCAGTTGAGCAGGACTGTGAATTGCTTTGAAATGCCGAGGTTCTTGCGCCCCCCCGCACGGGGGGGAAAATGTGCACGAACTGTGACGGACTTGATGGCGCAAAGTTTGCATCAGTAGGCCGGGGATACAGGATTTGATCTGCTGATGTCTACGCGCAACAGGTGCTGAAAAAGAACATGACGAATCCAGTGGTGTTCAAGAACACGCTGCCGGTGGGTCTGCTGAGCTTGACCCAGGCCGTTTCGCTGCCGATTCTCGCTGGCGCGTTCCTGGTACTGGACCGCTGGTATCTGGGGCTGCCGTTCGATACGCCCTTCCTGTTGCTGCTGACCCTGGTCCTGGGCTTGGGAGCGGCGCTGCTGCAGCCCGAGCGCGCCCTGATGATGCAGCTGATGGGCAATCGACGGCAGCTCATCGCCCGGATCGCGGCGCGGTGGATGATTCTGCTCTTCGCCCTGCTGGCCATTGGCTATGCGACCAAGAGCTCTGGCGAATTCTCCCGCCGGATGCTGCTGACCTGGGCGGTGACCACCCCGGGTTTCTTGATTGGCGCGGCTCTGCTGATGCGCGAAGCGCTCAGGCAGATGTTGTCCGACCCGGCCAGCGCCCGCCGCGCGATTTTCGTCGGCTACAACGAGATCAGCGTGTCACTGGCGCAGCGCGTGGAGCGCACGACCTCCGCGGCGCTCTCGGTGGCCGGCTTCTTCGATGACCGGGCTCCCGAGCGGCTGGGGAACGCGCCGGCGGAGAAGCTGGCGGAAAAGCTCAAGGGCGGATTGAAGGACATCGTTCGATACGTCAATCAGAACCGGATCGATGTGATTTTCGTGGCGCTGCCGGTGAGCCATCTCACCCGCGTGCAGACGCTGCTCGATGATCTGCGCGATACCACCGTATCCATCTACTACGTGCCGATGGTGCTGCCGTTCGACTCGATCCAGAGTGGCGCGAGCGAGTTCCTCGGCGTGCCGGTCATCGCGCTCTGCGAGACTCCGTTCCACGGCTATCGGGGCGTCAGCAAGCGGCTGACCGATCTGATTCTCGCTACCGCGATCCTGATCCCCGCGCTACCGGTGATGGGCGTCGTCGCGCTGCTGGTGAAGTACAGCTCGCCCGGTCCGGTGCTGTTCAAACAGCGGCGCTACGGGCTGGATGGCAACGAGATCCTCGTCTACAAGTTCCGCACGATGACGGTCACGGAGGACGGGGAGTCGGTTCGCCAGGCAACCTCGAGTGATTCGCGGATCACGCCGCTGGGACGCCATCTGCGGCGCTATTCGCTCGACGAGCTCCCGCAGCTCTTCAATGTCATTCAGGGCCGCATGAGCCTCGTCGGTCCGCGTCCGCACGCGGTGGCTCACAACGAGGAGTACCGCAAGCTCATCAAGGGCTACATGGTGCGGCACAAGGTGCCCCCCGGCATCACGGGCCTCGCTCAGATCAACGGCTGCCGGGGCGAGACTGCGCGCGTCGAGGAGATGCGGGCCCGCGTGGAATACGACCTCGAATACCTCCGCCGCTGGTCACCGCTGCTGGATCTGAAGATTCTGGCACTGACTGCCGTCCGGCTGCTGCGCGACGAGAAGGCGTACTGAGCAGCAAGCAACGCTTCCAAGGCCCCGGGAAATTAGGGCGCCTTGGCTGATAGTTGCCCCCCCGCCTCGGCATGTGTTTTGGCGCATTGATGCCTTTGTGCGCCAATAGATCAAGCCATTTGGCCGTTAGACCAGTTTCATGCGCCAATAGAGAGCCATTTGGCACCTTCAGGCGCGCCGGGAGCCGCGGCTGT
>DASTDD010000007.1:0-5200 GCA_035710545.1 Steroidobacteraceae bacterium | reverse complement strand
GCGCCTGCAGCTCGTGGGTGCGGATCAGAGCCCAGCGATCGAGCGCAACCAGCTCCGCGGCCGGGACCCGGTCGCGCGCGGGGTCAAAGTCATGCAGATTCCCGAGCAGGAAGCGCACGGTGTTGCGCATGCGCCGGTATGACTCGGCCATGCGCTTGAGGATCTCATCGGATACGCTGATCTCGTTGGCGTAATCGGTCGCCGAGACCCACAGCCGCAGGACGTCCGCGCCCAGGGTACTCACTACCTTCTGCGGCGCGACGACGTTGCCCAGGGACTTCGACATCTTGCGTCCCTTCTCATCGACCGTGAATCCGTGTGTGAGCACGCCGCGATAGGGCGCGCGCTCGTACAGGGCCTCGGACATGAGGATCGAGCTGTGAAACCAGCCCCGGTGTTGATCCGAGCCTTCCAGGTACAGATCGACCGGCGCAGCAAGCTCCGGACGCTGCGCCCCCACACACTCGAAGGACAGTCCCGAGTCGGCCCAGACATCCATCACGTCGGTGACCTTCTCGTACTCGTCCGCCTCGGCGTGCAGCAACTCCGCCGGATCGAGCGCGAACCAGGCATCGATTCCGCCGCGCTCCACGCGTGCCGCGCCGGCCTCGATCAGCTCCTGGGTGCGCGGGTGCAGCTCGCCGGTCCGCTTGTGGACGAACAACGGGATCGGCACACCCCAGGTACGCTGGCGTGAGATGCACCAGTCGGGCCGATTCTCGATCATTCCAGTGATGCGCTGCTCTCCCCAGGCCGGCGTCCACCGCACCCGCTTGATGTCCCGCAGCGTGTGCGCCCGCAGATCCTTCTGATCCATGCTGATGAACCACTGCGGCGTGGCGCGGAAGATCAGCGGACTCTTGTGTCGCCAGCAGTGAGGGTAGCTGTGGCGATAGGACTCGTGATGCCCGAGCCGGCCTCGAGCGCGCAGCGCCTCGATGAGCACCGCATTGGCCTCTTCGACCTTGAGACCCGCGACCAGTGGCGTATCGGGCAGGAAACGCCCATCTCCGCCGACCGGATTGACCACCGCCAGGCCATATCGCTGGCCGACGATGAAGTCATCCAACCCATGTCCCGGTGCCGTGTGGACCGCGCCGGTACCGGCTTCGAGCGTCACGTGCGCGCCGAGGATCACGGGCACTGTGCGGTCCTGAAAGGGATGCTGCAGCAGCAGTCCTTCCAGCGCGCTTCCCGGGAATTCGGCCAGCGTCTCGCTGGCGCTCATCTGCAATCGCTGCAGAACGCTGTCCAGCAGGTTGGTGGCCAGAATGAGCCGATGGGGCTCGCCATCCTTTTTCGCCTCGACCAGGACGTAGCGGAAATCGGGGCCGAGCGCGACGGCCTGGTTTGCGGGCAGGGTCCACGGTGTCGTGGTCCAGATAACGACGTCCACTGGCGAGGTGCCGAGTCGGCCGGCTGCAAGGTCAACGCGCTTCTCGAGCTGCGCGTTGTCCGATACCCGGAAGTAGACGTCGACCGCAGGCGAAGTTCTCTGCTCGTATTCGACTTCTGCTTCCGCTAGCGCGGAACGGCAGTCCAGACACCAGTGCACGGGCTTGACCCCCTTGTACACGTGCCCGTTGAGGATGATCCGGCCGAAAGCGCGCAGCTGCTGTGCCTCGAAGCGGGGATCCATCGTGCGATAGGGATTGGCCCAGTCGCCGAGCACGCCGAGGCGCTTGAAGTCCTTGCGTTGCAGCTCGATCTGCTCCTGCGCGTACGCGCGACAGGCTGCCCGGAAGGCGGTGGCATCGAGCTTGTGACCGGGACGGCCGTGCTTCTTCTCGACCTGCAGCTCGATGGGAAGCCCGTGGCAATCCCAACCGGGTACGTAGGGCGAATCGAAGCCGTCCATCGATCTCGATTTGACGACGATGTCCTTGAGGATCTTGTTGACCGCGTGACCGATATGGATGGCGCCGTTCGCGTAGGGCGGACCATCGTGCAGCACGAATCGCGGCCGACCGCGCGCGATCTCACGCTGCCGCGCATAGATCCGGCGCTCGTCCCAGGCCTGCACCTGGACGGGCTCGCGAGCGGCGAGATCGGCCTTCATCGGAAAGTCCGTGCGCGGCAGGTTGATCGTCGCCTTGTATCGGTTCTCGTCGGCCAAAACCCTCTCCAGTCAAATCCGCAGGATCGCGCGCGCCGCCGCCGCATCCGCATGCATCTGTTCCACCAGCGCCTCGAGGTTGGCGAAGCGCTCCTCGTCGCGCAGCTTGGCGACGAACTCCACCCCGATCTCCCGACCGTAGAGATCGCCGGCAAAATCGAACAGGTGCGCTTCGAGCAGCATCTCGCCACTGCCTGCGACAGTGGGGCGCGTTCCGAGGCTTGCAACGCCCGGCATGGGCGCGTCGGACACTCCGTGCACGCGCACCGCAAAAATCCCCGCAACCGGGACACGACGCCGCCCCGTCCGCAGATTGGCGGTGGGGAAGCCCAGTTCACGGCCGAGCTGGTTGCCGCGCACGACCCGGCCGGTCATCGAGTAGCCCCGACCCAGCCAGGTGCGCGCCAGCGTGAAATCGCTGCGAGCGAGCGCCTCGCGTACGCCACTGCTGCTGATCCGGACGCCATCCAGCAGCACCGGCGGCACCACGTCCACCTCGAACCCGAGGCTGCAGCCCGCGCTGGTCAGCACCGAGGCCGTCGCCTCGCCGTTTCGCCCGAACCGGAAGTCATGGCCCACGAGGACCAGGCGTGAGTGTAGCTGCTGGGCCAGGAGCGCCGCGAACCGCTCCCCCGGGAGGTTACGCAACGCCTCATCGAAGCGCAGCACACACATGTAGTCCAGCCCCCCGCGGGAGAGGATATGCCAGCGCTCGCGCCAGGAGGTCAGCCGGGCCGGCGGCCGAGTCGGCATCAGGTACTCCCGGGGCATCGGCTCGAACGTGAGGACCATGGCGGGCTTGCACAATCTCAGTGCATGGTCCCGGAGGCGCCTCAGGAGGGCCTGATGCCCGAGATGGATGCCGTCGAAGGTCCCTATGGTCACGACGCAGCCGCGGTGGCGTTCGCGCAGGTTGAGCGGTCCCCGAATGAGCTCCATGGGTGGGTTAAGTCATTGACGGCAAAGCGTGGAAGTATACTGCCAGAGTATTCGGGCCTCTTATGTGAAAGGCGCGCCGCATCCCCGGCGCTTCGCTACGGCCGGGACGGCGTCCGGCGTTGACTTCCCGGGGCGGGGTCCGCAGACTACCGCCCCCCGCGCTTGTCGGGACGGAGTGTTCGTGGCTAATACCAAATCCGCCGAAAAGGCCGCTCGGCAGGCCGAGAAGCACCGCAGCCGTAACGTGGCACTGCGCTCACGTATGCGCACCGCCGTACGTACGGTCACTGCGGCCATTGCCGGCGGTAACAAACAAACGGCCGAGACGAGCTATAGGGAAGCCGTCCCCGTGATCGACACGCTGGTGAACAAGCAGATCATCCACCGCAATAAGGCCGCGCGCCACAAGAGCCGCCTGTCGGCTCGAATCCGCGCAATGCAGTGAGGTTGTGATGAACGCCACCGAGAAGTTTGGCAGGGTTGCAGTCCCCAAGCTCAGTACGCCGGGCATCACCTTGGGCTTCAAGATGAAGCCGGCCGTACGTCGTCAGTACGTTCTGCAGACGCTTCGCGGGCGCGCACAGCGCGATCCTGCTCCTCCAAAAACGCCATAACTGCCTCGGCGAGCTCCCTCGTGCCCCGGCCCGTCGCGCCGGAGATGAGGTAACGCGGCCCACGGAAGCGCAGGCTGCGGACAAGGCCGCGCGCACGCTTCTCGGCCTCCTCATCCAGCAGCAGGTCGCGCTTGTTGAGAACCAGCCAGCGCGGCTTCGATGCGAGCTCACGGCTGAACTTCTTCAACTCGGCAACGACCGCACGCGCGTCCGCGACGGGGTCGGCATCAGGATCGAGGGGCGCGATGTCCACCAGATGCAGCAGCAGTCGCGTCCGCTGCAGATGCTTGAGAAAACGGATTCCCAGGCCTGCGCCTTCCGCTGCTCCTTCGATCACGCCCGGGATATCGGCCATCACGAAGCTGCGGTGCCGTCCCACATCGACTACCCCGAGATTGGGATGGAGGGTGGTGAACGGGTAGTCGGCGACCTTTGGACGCGCCGCTGACACGGCCCGGATCAGGGTGGATTTGCCTGCATTCGGCAGCCCCAGCAGGCCCACGTCCGCAATCACCTTCAGCTCCAGCTCGAGAGTGCGAGACTCCCCGGGCAGGCCGGGACCGAACTGCCGCGGCGCGCGGTTTGTGCTGGATTTGAACTTCTGATTGCCCCACCCCCCCTTGCCACCGCGCGCCACCAGGAGCGTCTGCCCTTCCTGGGTCATGTCACCGAGCTCCTCGCCGGTGTCCACATCGCGCACGATCGTGCCGACCGGCACCGGGATGTAGAGATCCTTGCCTCCCCGGCCAAAACAGTCGTTGCTGGAGCCCGGCTCCCCGTGCGGGGCCTTGAAGGTTCGCTCGATGCGAAAATCGACGAGCGTGTTGATCCCATGCGCGGCGCGCAGATACACGCTGCCGCCGTTGCCTCCGTCACCGCCGTCGGGGCCACCCAGGGGAATGAATTTCTCGCGCCGGAAGCTGGTGCTGCCGCGGCCGCCATTGCCGGCCCGCACCTTCAGGCGTGCCTCGTCGACGAATTTCATCTGGCTCGCTCAGGGGTGAGTCTCGCATCCCCAACTCTACAGGGAGCACCGTGGTCCGCTGCGTGGGAATTCGTGAGCGGCGGTCCGCAGAGGGCCGCTTCTCGTCAGGCGGTCTCGGGGGTCTCGGGCAGGACGTGCACGTACAGCCGCTGCTCGCTGCCCTTCTTCTGGAATTTCACCCGGCCGGTGACCTTGGCAAAGAGCGTGTGATCGGTGCCAACGCCAACGTTCGAGCCGGCCCGTACGGGGGTGCCACGCTGGCGGACCAGGATGTTGCCAGCCAGCACGTGCTCGCCGCCGAAGCGCTTCACGCCGAGCCGCTTGGAGTGCGAATCGCGGCCGTTCTTGGTACTGCCGCCTGCTTTTTTATGAGCCATGTCTTGGTTTCCTGCGTGGATGCCGCTGCGGTCCATAGGATCCGCAGCCGGGCGCGGCGAGGGCCGTCAGCCTGCGCTGATCTCCGTCACTTTGACTTCCGTGAAATCCTGTCGGTGCGTCTTTTGCCGCAAATAATGCTTCCTGCGGCGGAACTTGACGATCGAAACC
>DASTDD010000006.1:0-19415 GCA_035710545.1 Steroidobacteraceae bacterium | reverse complement strand
CAGCCGTCGCGCGCTCTTTCGGTGTCTCACCGTCGTTCTGGGCTCGCACCAGGATGGCTGAGCACGCCAGGAGCAGGCTGAGACAGGTGGGGAATGCACGCCGACTCATTGCTGCGCTTCTCTGCCCACGTGGGTGACATCGACCATCGTGGGCTGGGTGAATGCTCCGCTCAGCGCCCTTTCAGGTCCGCTCAGCGGCGAATGGAACGCATCCTCCAGGACATTGCGCGCCGCCTGCCTCCGCGCGTGAGCCTCGACACTGTCGATCGCGGCACGCAGAGCGACGATCTGGGCTGCTACGCGCTCACTGGCGCTCACCGCACCGGCTTTCAGGCCCAGTTCCGCCTGCTGACTCTGCTCATCGGCAAGCTTGCGTTGTCGATCGGCAGTCTCCGCGCTCTCCTCGCTCAGGGCATCCGCGCGCATGGCCGCTTCGATGCTGCCGTAGATCTCAGCCTGTACTGCCAGCATGCGCTTGCCGGCCAGTTCGCGTTCCGCGCTCGCCTCAGCGATCTCGCCGCGATTGCGATTGAAGAGCGGCAGCGTCAAACCGAGATTGACCGGCAACTTGCCCACCCCGTGATCCCAGTAGTAACCGGGTTCGAGATGAAACTGCGGATACTGGCGTGCGATGGCGAGCTGCAGCCGGTCCTCCGAATCCGCGTAGTCGTTGATCGCGGCCGCGAGATCCGCTCGTGCCAGCAGCGCCTGCTCGCGTAGGGCGGACACCTCCGCGGGATCGAGCGGTGGGGGCTGACCCCACTCAGTCCATTCAACCTGCACCCCATCGAGAGCTGCCGGGAGCACGCCCAGCGCGGCGGCGGCTGCGGACTGAGCCGTGGCTGCCGTGGCGCGCGATTGCGCGAGCTGCTGCTGAGTTTCAACCAGGTTGATACGCACAGCCGCCAGCTCGGTCGGCGGATCTTCGCCCGCGCGGACACGCCGCTCCTGCATATCGACCAGACGCTGCTGCGCCTCCAGCAGCCTGGAGAGGAGCGGCTCTTCGTTCGCGGCCGCCCGCCAGTCGGTCAATGCGGCAGTCAGTGCGCGTCGTACTTCCCAGGTCTTCTCGGCAACCTGCCAGGCGCTGTTGAGAGTTGCCAGATGGGCGATGTCCAGGTCGAGACGCCGTTGCCGGGGCGCGAGCAGCAGGAAATCGAATCCGACGCCATAGAGCCACGTGTATCGCTCGCCACGCGAATATTCCGATTGCAGCGTCAAATCCGGGTTGGGCCACTCGCGAACGCGTTCCTGCTGTGCCAGAGCCACCTCCACGCTGGCATGCATGACGGCGAGCTGGGGATTCTGGACAACGGCGACCGCGAGCAGCTCTGCCCGATCCCACTGCGCGGGCGGCCACGAGCGGGCAGCCGCCCCGAGCATCGGCGCGACCGACTGGCGCAGCGCGGGTGAGTCCAGAGTTCGCTCGGAGAACGCTCGTGCACCCTCGGTAGGCGACAAGGGATGCGCCTTGTAGTGTGCGCATCCGGCCAACAGGAGCAAGCTGCAGGCAGTGCACCACGTCGTATGCAGCCGCGCGCGCGCGTGACGCCTGCTGGGCGACGCGCTGTCGGCGTGGTCTCGGGTGTTTTCGCCCCTGGCCATGATCTTTGCGGACTTCAGTCGTTCCGCTGCTGCGCGGGAGTTTTTCCCGAGCTTACCATTGACGTGGCGAGCGGGGTGGCTTCCCGACAGCGCGGCTGCCCGGATCGGCCGGGCTCACATTACTTTACAGTAAATTCTGATATTTCAATCACTTATCCGGTAGACTAGCCAAAACTTCGACGGCCGCGAGCTTGCACCCCCAGTGACCATCGGATGTCCCGCCGCCAGCGTGCGCGAGCAGCCACCGCAGGCGGATACGCGGCAGTGGTCGATTCGTGAGCATGAAACGGATGACCAACTCGCGGCGGTGCGAGTCGGCCGCGAAGTGTCCCGCGGACTACGCGGGCGAATCGACCCAATGTGAAATAATCGCCGGATGTCATCCCTACCCGACTGCATCAGCCCGCTTTCCCGGCGATGCCTGCTGCTTTGTCTCGCAGCAGTGGCCGCGGTGCTCGTCGGCGGTTGCGCGGTAGGTCCCGACTTCAAGCGGCCCGCGGCCCCGCAGGTCAGTGCCTACACGCAACAGCCCCTGTCGGACACCGTGGGCACCGAGAACGTCGCGGGCGGCGAGACGCAGCATTTTGCCTCGGGGGCGGACATCTCCGCGGACTGGTGGACACTGTTTCACTCACGCCCGCTCAACGATCTCATCGAGCGCTCACTCGTCAACAATCCGGATCTGAAGGCGGCCCAGGCCGCTCTATCCGTGGCGCACGAGAAAGTGCTGGCCCAGCGCGCCAGCTACTATCCAAGTGTCAGCGCCAACTTCGCGGCCACCCGTCAGGGCCAGTCCGGGCAGCTCGCGCCCGTCCCCGCCACCAACGCCCTGATCTATAACCTGTTCACACCACAAGTGACGGTGGCGTACGTACCCGATGTCTTTGGCTTGAACCGCCGGACCGTCGAGTCGCTGCAGGCCGAGGAGCAGGGAGTGCGCTATCAGATGATAGCGACCTACACCACGCTCACCTCGAACGTGGTGGTCACGGCAATCCAGCAAGCTGCCGTGGAGGCGCAGATTGCAGCGACCCACGAGCTGGTCGATGTCAACTCCAACATGGTGCAGATCCTGCACTATCAGCTCGACAAGGGATATGCGAGCGGGGTGGACCTGGCCGCCCAGCAAGCGCAGCTCGCGCAGATCCAGGCGACGCTGCCGCCGCTGGTCAAGCAGTCCGCGCAGCTCCATGATCAGCTCGCGGTGCTCGTGGGCCGCTTTCCGGCTGAGATGCCCGCGCCGGACTTCGAGCTCTCGAGCCTGAAGTTGCCCGAGGAGCTGCCGGTCAGTGTTCCCTCGGCCCTGGTGGCGCAGCGCCCCGACGTCCTGCAGGCGCAGGCCAACCTGCACGATGCGAGCGCCAAGATCGGCATCGCGATCGCGAACCGGCTGCCGAATTTCTCCCTCACGGCCAATGCGGGCAGCTCGGCCCTGCAACTGGATCAGCTGTTCGGCCCCGGCACGGAATTCTGGACTCTGGGCGCATCGGTCACCGCCCCCCTGTTCGCGGGCGGGGCACTCCTGCATCAGGAACGCGCCGCGAAGGCGGCCTATCGGCAGGCAGCCGAGCAGTATCGCAGCACGGTGCTCGCTGCCTGCCAGAACGTCGCCGACACGCTGACCGCACTCGAGCAGGATGCGGATGGTCTGAAGTCGGCCGCCGCTGCCGCGGATGCGGCCAAAATCTCCCTCGACCTCGCCCAGCGTCAGTGGAAAGCCGGTTACGCCAATTACCTATCGCTGCTCAATGCGGAGCAGGCTTATCAGCAGGCTCGCATGACTCTGGTCCAGGCCCAGTCCAGCCGCTATGCCGATACCGCCGCCCTGTTCCAGGCGTTGGGCGGTGGATGGTGGCACCGCACGGATCTGAACTCGGACAAACATGACCCATAAGCGGACCGGCGAGCGGCATTCCGTAGGGAATCCACGTCGCGATGCATGCGTGTGCACAGCGCGTATGGTGACGCTTGCGACCGTGGTGCTGCTCGCCGCTTGCTCGCGGAATGCGGACACGAACGGCACCGCATCAGCTTCACCCGATACCGTGACCCTGACCCGCGAGCAGCGGGATCACGTGCAGCTGTACAAGGTGGGCCCGGGCACTTATCGGCGTACGGTCGAAGCGAGCGGCGTCGTTGACTTCGATAACGATCAGTCCACCAGCGTGCTGGCGCCGTTTTCCGGCCCGGTGACCCGGCTGCTGGTGCCGCTCGGCGCGGAAGTGAAGTCGGGGGAGCCGCTGGCGGTCGTGGAGTCTCCTGACTTCGCGACGGCCATCAGCGCGTATCGAAAGGCCATCGCCACCGCCCGGACCTTGCGGCGCCTCGCCGACCTGGATAAGGACCTCGTCCAGCACAACGGCGTCTCGCAGCGCGAGGAGGCGCAGGCACAGAGCGATGCCATCGGCGCCGAAGCCGACCGGGATGCGGCCCTGCGGGAGCTGGTCTCACTGCATGTTCCGGCCGCGACGATCAACGAGATCCAGCAGGACCGTCCCGTTTCTCAGAGCGGTGCGCTGATCCGCTCGCCGATTTCCGGGACGCTCGTGGAACGGCTGATCTCCCCCGGCGAGCTGTTGCAGGCGGGCACGACCCCGTGCTTCACGGTCGCCGATCTGTCGCGGGTCTGGGTGATGGCGCAGCTTTTCGGGGCGGACCTTGCCTCCGTGAGTGTCGGAGACGACGCCGAGATCGTCACGGGCAGCGACAGCGGCGCGTTTTCCGGAAAGGTGGACAACATCGCCGCTCTGGTGGACCCCGACACCCGCGCCGTCCAGGTGCGCGTGGTTGCGGACAATCCGACACGCTTTCTCAAGAAACAGATGTATGTGCGGGTGCTGATCCACGATCGCCGGGAAAGCACCGGACTGCTGATCCCCGCTTCCGCTGTCCTGCACGACGACGAGAATCTGCCGTTCGTCTACGCCGCGCAGCCCGACGGAAGCTTCGTCAGAAAACACGTCACGCTCGGGTACCGCGCCGATGACCGGTATGACATTACCGGGGGTCTGAGCTCGGGCGAGCAGATCGTCGCTTCCGGGGGCCTGTTCCTTCAGTTCATGCAGAGCCAATGAGCGGGAGCCTGCCCTCCAACGAGCCTGCCCCGCGCCGGCCTTCGGTCATGAACCGGATCGTCGACTCCTCGCTGCATCAGCGCTTCCTGGTCATACTCATGACCTGCATTCTGATTGGCGCGGGGTGGTGGGCGTTTGACCGGCTGCCCATGGACGCTTATCCCGATCTGTCGCCGCCGATGGTCGAGATCATCACGCAGTGGCCCGGGCACGCCGCGGAGGAAGTGGAGCGGTTGATCACCGTCCCCGCCGAGCGCGAGATGAACGGTGTCCCGCAGCTCGCGACGATCCGCTCGATTTCGCTCTATGGCCTGTCGGACGTGATCCTCACGTTTCGCAACGGCACCGACAACTATTTCGCCCGCCAACTCGTGTTCGAAAGGCTCGGCGATGTAAGTCTGCCGAACGGCGTAACTCCGGGGCTCGCTCCGCTCTCGGCTCCCTCGGGCCTCATCTATCGCTATGTACTGCAGAGCCGCGACCGCTCGCCGATGGAGCTCAAGACCTTCGAGGACTGGGTCGTCGAGCCTCAATTCCGCTCGGTGCCGGGCGTCGCGGACGACTCGGGTTTCGGCGGCGGCACCATGCAGTACCAGGTACTGCTCGATCCGCTGAAGATCGCCTCCGTCGGACTGTCCCCGCAGCAGGTCGAGAGCTCTCTGACGGCCAATAACGACAATGCAGGCGGTGGGTTCTACTCGGAAGGCGGCCAGTTCTACTATGTACGCGGGCTGGGGCGCATCAAGACGCTCGAGGATATCGGCAACGTCGTGGTTGCCGTGCACAACGGCAATCCGGTCCTCGTCAAGGACGTCGGCAGAGTCGTCATCGGCATCGCGCCCCGGCTGGGCGAGTTCGGCTTCGAGAAGCAGGACGACGCAGTCGAGGGTGTCATCCTGCTGCGTACGGGCGAAAAAATGCAGGATGTGCTCCGGGGCGTTGAGGCCAAGACGCGCGAGCTCAACGAGCAGATCCTTCCCAAGGACGTGAGAGTGGTGCCGTTCTACGACGCAAGCAATCTCATCGCGCTCACCACCGACGTCGTCGAGCAGAACCTGCTGCGCGGCATGCTCCTGGTGCTCGTCGTACTCATATTCTTTCTGTACAACCTGCGCGCGGGGCTCATCGTCGCCGTCACCATTCCGCTGGCGTTGCTGTTCGCTTTCTTCTGCCTGCACCTGCAGAACGCCTCGGCCAACCTGCTGTCCATCGGTGCTGTCGACTTCGGAATACTGGTGGACGGCGCAATATTCATGGTGGAGAACATCTACCGCCAGGTCGCTTTGCGCGAGGGGACGACGTTCAACGTCATGGAGGTCATCAAGGATGCGGCAGCGGAGGTAGACCGGCCGCTTTTCTATGCCGTGGCGGTCATCGTTGCCGGATTCCTGCCCATTTACGTGCTTTCCGGGCCCTCCGGCACGCTGTTCAAGCCCATGGCCGACACGATGATCTTCGCACTGGTCGGCTCACTCATCGTCACCTTGACCCTGTTGCCTGTGCTGTGCTCCTGGTTCATGCGGCACGGCGCGCGGGAGCGCCGCAACCCTGCCTTCCAGGCCATGCAGTCGGCGTACATCCGGGGACTGGACTACTGCCTCGCCCGTCCGCGGGGCACGACCATCGCCTCGGCGATCCTCCTCGGACTCTCGCTGTTGCTGGTCCCCCGGATCGGCGCCGAATTCATGCCCAAGCTGGACGAGGGGGCCTTGTGGGTTCGGGCCACCATGCCCTACACCATATCCTTCGATGAGGCAGCGAAGATCGCGCCGCAGGTTCGCGCAGTGCTGCACTCGTTTCCGGAAGTCACCACGGTCACTTCGGAGCTGGGCAGGCCGGATGACGGTACCGACCCGACCGGGTTCTTCAACGTCGAATTCTACGTCGGCCTCAAACCCTATTCGCAGTGGAAGGGCGCGTACCGTGACAAGCCGGGACTGATCGAAGCGGTGAACCGCAAGCTCGAGGCATTTCCGGGCATCACCTTCAACTACACACAGCCGGCGGAGGATGCGGTGGACGAGGCGGAGACCGGGCTGAAGAGCGCGCTGGCCGTCAAGGTTTTTGGCGCCGACCTCAACACCCTCGAGCAGAAGGGCAAGGCCATCAAACAGGTGCTGCAACGCGTGCGCGGCATCCGCGACGTCACGCTGGTGCAGGAGCTGGGACAGCCGAGCCTGACGATCACGATCGACAGGCAGCGGATTGCCCGCTATGGTCTGAATGTTTCCGACATCAACAGCCTGATCCAGACGGCGATCGGCGGCGACGTGGCCACCCAGGTGGTGCAGCAGGAGAAAGAGTTCGATCTGGTCGTACGCCTGGACCGCCAATATCGCGACAACGCCGAGGAAATCGGGGCGATCCTGGTGGCTACCCCGGGCGGGCAACAGATCCCCTTACGGGAGTTCGCCGACATCCGGGTAGCCAACGGCGCCGCTTTCATCTACCGCGAGAACAACTCGCGCTACATCGGCGTGCAATTCTCCGTGGAAGGGCGCGATCTCGCGGGCGCGGTCGGGGATGCGATGCACCAGGTCAGCTCACGCGTGAGTCTGCCGCAGGGCTATCGGCTGGACTGGGGAGGCGAGTATTCCGAGTACACAGCCTCCCGCGCGCAGCTGAATGTCATCCTGCCTTTGACGCTGTTCGTGATCTTCTTGTTGCTGTTCGCGCTCTACAGCAATTTCAAGTTCCCTTTCATCACCGTGCTGGGAGTGCTGCTGTCCGCTCCGATCGGCGGGATTGTCGCGCTGTGGATTACCGGCACGCCGTTTTCAGTCTCCTCCGGCATCGGCTTCCTCGCCCTCTTCGGCGTCTCCGTGCTGACCGCAGTGGTCTACATCTCGTACGTCAACGAATTGCGCCTTGCAGGAATGCCGCTCGAGCGCGCTATCCGTGAAGGCGCAATCCTGCGATTGCGGCCCATCATGATGACGGCACTGGTCGCGGCGCTGGGCTTGGTACCAGCTGCGCTTGCGACGGGCGTCGGCACGGACTCGCAGCGCCCCTTTGCGCTCGTCATCGTCAGTGGTCTGCTCGCGCGGCTGCTGATCAGCGTCTTCCTGATGCCCGCGCTCTACACGCTGGTGGCGCGTCCCGGAGACCGGCTCGAGGTCTGACGACTCAGAGGCGGAAATCCCTCGTACTCGGCGCTGTGGTCGCCCTCGTGGTTGGGGTAGCCCGGCTTCGTCAGAAAGCCCCGCGGCGGGACGAAACTGTAGATCGTCCGCTTGGGCCTCTCATGCCAGCCGATGTTGAATGCGCCCAGCCGCGGAAAGAACTGCAGCTCGCTGTAAGGAAGATGGTCGTGTATCCACCACGCCATCGCTCGCCAGGGAGTCCCCGCGGCGTAGCGGTCCGCGAACCATGGGATGACCACGCTCGTCACCGCGCCCATCCCGTCTTTGCTGCGGCGATCCCAGATGTGACGTCCGAGATTCTTCTCGTTCGAGGCACAGCTCAAGCCGTGCCGGCAGCCGAACGCGTTCACCTGCGGCGCCCGGTACGCCGAACGGATCGCCAGGCGGCCGAACGTCGCCTGCAGAGGCTCGAGCAGCTTCTCGCACAGGGCGCGCCCGGCGGCAATGGCCTGATCGGGATCGTCCGGCACGTTGCGCATTCCCTCGATGGCGGCAATCTCGCTGTAGAGGAAGTCCCGCATGAAGAACGAGCGGGAGAGCCTCACTCGCCCGAGATTCTCGAGCGTTCGAACCGAGTGCGGAGCTTTCACTGGAATCCCGGGGGCGATTCGGCGGCCACATCGAGACTGCGCTCGAGAGCGAGCCCGACGCGAGCGATCGTGCCCTCATCGAACAGCCGTCCGACCAGCGTGATGCCGTGCGGCACGCGCCTGGGCGGATTGAACTTCGGCATCGGGTGCTGCGGATCGGGCGCCCAGTCGCTGCGCGCCTCCGTCACCTGTACGAAGCCCGCCCGCAGAGTCAGAGAAGGATGTCCGGTGAAATTCCCGATCGTCAGCATCTCATCGCGCAGGGAGGGCACCAGCAGCAGATCCACATGCGCCAGCAGCTTCTGCATCTCCTGCGCCACTCTGCGCCGGAAACGGTCCGCCTGCACGAAGTCCACCGCGGAGATGAACCGCGATTGTCGGAATGTGTTGGGCCAGGCATCCGGTGTCTGCATGCGCAGCGTGTCGATCTGACGGGACAGCGTGATGTCCTCGGAGGCCGCCGCGGACTCGCCGAAGAGAATCGGATTCAGGCCGTCATAGGGCCAGTCGGGAATGGACACCTCGACCGCCCGCAGGCCCAGCTTCTGCAGATGGCCCACCATGGCGCGGTCGACTTCGGTGGCCGGCTCCTCGTGCATCCATTTCGGGAAATACCCGACACGCAGGCCGCTGATGCTGCCACCGGCATCGAAGTCGAGATGACTCGCAACGCTGGCCAGGTCGCCGGAATCGGGTCCCGAGATCGCTCGCAGCACGAGCATCGTATCCTCGACGCTGCGTGTCATCGGCCCGAGCTTGTCGAGTGACCAGCAGAGCGTCATCGCGCCGCTGCGCGGCACACGGCCGAAGGTCGGTCGCAGTCCCGTCAGACCACAGCGCATGGTGGGCCCCACGATGCTGCCCTCTGTTTCACTGCCGATGGCGAAGGCCACCAGGCCGGCCGCCGTGGCCGCCCCGGGCCCCGCGCTCGATCCTCCCGACCCCTCCTCCGGCAGCCACGGATTCATGGTCTGTCCACCGAACCAGACATCGTTCAGTGCCAGCGCCCCGAGGCTCAGCTTCGCCAGCAGCACGGCGCCTGCCTCGTGCAATCGCTTGACTACGGCCGAGTCGGCTTTCGGAACGCGGTTCCTGAAGGGCTCCGCTCCGTACGTCGTGGCGATGCCGGCGGTGTCCAGCAGATCCTTCGCGCCCCACGGAATGCCGTGCAGTGGGCCGCGGTAATGACCCGCGGCGATCTCTTGATCGGCCTGCTTTGCCTGAGCGAGCGCCCGATCGCGCGTCAGGGTGATGACACACCGCAGCTTGGGATCGAACCGCTCGATGCGCTTGAGATAGATTCCGGTCAGACGCTCTGAGGTCAGCTTGCGCGTCTCGATCCAGCGCGAGAGCTTCCACACCGGGGAAAACGCAATCGCCGTCTCCGATTGCGGCAGCGGTCCCGGGTCGCGGTCGCTGCGAGTGAACCGGTCCCGTTGCGGGATCCCCGTGGTGCCCGGAAGAACAGGGTTCCATTGCGAATAGGGAACCGCGCGGTCATCAAGCGCCACGCGGCGCGGCCCGGTTCGGCGCTCATAGAGAGCAGCCATGCTGTTGCGCCAGTTTTTCGCCGCCTCCGCGCGTTCCCGCGCGTTCAGCTCGATCTGCACCAGCTTCTGCGCCTCGGCGAAGGTGGCGGGGCTCACTTCGGGTCCAACCGCGGGCGCCGTTCCGAACGCCGGAGGAGTCCCCGCTGGCGGCTCCGTCGCCTTCGCGGCGCCGCCGGAGACCGGAGACGTCTGCGCTGCGGCGACGGCAGCCGATCCCAGCCACGCGGCAGCGGAGCTCATGAGAAATTCACGACGCGATCTCGACATGATGATGCGCTCTCCTGACCAGCCCAGGCCGCGCATCATACCCTTGAGGCCGAACCCGAGCAGATGAGCCTCCAATCACGACCTGCCCGTGCGTTTCGACCATCGCAGACACCTGCCGCTTCGTTTATGTGAGCACGACAGTGAGCGCGCATGGACAATGCACGGTGCGCTCGCCGGCGCGGGACGAGCCTGACGCCTCAGGAGCGCAGCAGTTACACTGCGCCGGTGAGCAGCAGTTCCGACCACGCCCTGCGCGCCACAGGCACCGTGGCCGCCTGCGTATGCGCAGCTTTCTGCGAAGGATTCGACCTGCAGGCAGCGGGTGTCGCCGCGGCGGGCATTGCTGCCGAATTCCACCCGACGCCGCAGCAGCTGGGCACCTTCTTCAGCGCCAGCAGCCTCGGATTGTTCGCCGGCGCCCTGATCGGTGGAAGACTGTCCGACTCCCTGGGGCGTAAGCGCACGCTGATCATCGCCATCGCCCTCTTTGGCCTCTTCTCCATCCTGACGACGCTCGCAGGGGACATCCAGATGCTCGCCTGGATTCGTCTGGCAACCGGTGCTGGCCTGGGGGGAGCGTTACCGAATCTGCTTGCTCTGGTCAACGAATCCAGCGCGCCCACACGACGCCGGGCGAATGTGGCGCTCATGTATTGCGGCATGCCCTTCGGCGGGGCGCTTGCGAGTCTGCTGAGCATGGTCAGCGCACCCGAGCACTGGCGTTGGATATTCGCGGCTGGCGGTGCAGCGCCCTTGCTGCTTGCGCCCGCCATGGTCTGGATCGTGTGCGAGTCCCCGCAGTTCGCGCAGCGATCACGCGTGCCCTCTACAGCGTTGATGCCGCGCTCCGGCAGCTTTGTCGCGATCTTTGAAGCCGGCCGCGCAGTCCCCACCCTCCTGCTCTGGATCAGCTCGTTCCTGGGACTGCTCATCCTCTATCTGCTCCTGAGCTGGCTGCCGACGCTGCTGGTGGGTTCCGGATTCAGCAAGGCCGAAGCGGCGGGTGCACAGGTTGCCTTCAATGTGGGTGCCGGTCTCGCAGCCCTGCTCCTCGGCCAGCTCCTCGAGAGCCGCTTCCGGCACGTCAGCGTACTGGTGACCTTCATAGCTGTACCCCTGACGGTCCTGGCGCTGAGCAAATCTCCACATCTGCTGGTGCTGGTCGTCGTTGTTGTTTTTGCACTCGGCTGCGCCGTAGTTGGCGCGCAGTCCTTTCTCTACGCTGTCGCTCCCAGCTGCTATCCCACGACGATCCGCGGAGTGGGAATGGGCGCAGTGGTGGCCATGGGGCGGCTGGGCTCGATTGTCGGACCGAAGCTCGGAGGGATGCTGAAGGCCGCCGGACATGGGTCCGCACAGCTGCTGATGGACATTCTGCCCCTCGTCGTCCTCGGCAGTGTCGTTGCACTGGCATTCTGGGGATGGATCTCGCGCGCTGCCTCTGCGCAGGCGCCGGCGGGCGCCTCACCGGCCTCGCCAGAGCAGTGAATGATCGCAGAGCCGCCCGCCCCTTACTGCCACACCTCGACTTTCAATCCGGGAACCCTGCTGAAATACTTGATATTGTTGGTGACGATTGCGCAGTTCTGTGACAGAGCGTGTGCCGCAATCAGCAGATCCATACTGCCGATAGGTGTTCCGGACCGCTCCGGCGCCGTTCGAGCTCTGGCGTAATGGTCCACCGCTGCACTTGTCCAGTCGAGCACGGATAATCGTTCCAGAAACTCGCGTACCAATGACGTCAAGGCCGGTCTGTTTGCCCTGTCGGCACCAAACACCAACTCTGCGGCAGTGATGACGGAAACGCAGATCCGCTGCGAGTATTTCTGCAAGTTTTGCAGGAGCGACTCGGGACGTTTCTTTATTATGTAGCTGGAAATGTCAGTATCCAGCATCAGCAGCTGGTCAAGCGCTCAGCGCGCCATCAGCGCTCCAAAGCCACCCCCGTATAATTTTCCGCCAGGCACCGCGAGGCCGCCTGCGACTCCGCCAGATAGCTCAGCTCGGCAATCTGCAGTCGGTGGGCAAACGGGTCGGGGGAAAACCGGTGCATGAGCGAGGTGAACCACCAGGAAAAGCGCGTCGCCTTCCACACTCTGTCCAGAGCGCGCCGCGAGTATTCGTCGAGCAGTGTCTCGCTTCCGTTACCGTAGAGCTCCACCAAACCGCGTGCGAGCAGCCGGGCGTCCGCAGCCGCAAGGTTGAGCCCCTTAGCTCCCGTCGGCGGCACAATGTGAGCCGCATCGCCCACCAGAAATAGACGCCCGAAGCGCATGGGCTCGGCTACGAAACTGCGCAGTGGCGCAAGGGTCTTCTCGATCGACGGCCCCGTGACCAGGCGTGAGGCGTGGGCTGCTGGCAGTCGCGCATGCAACTCGCTCCAGAACCGTTCATCGGGCCAATGGTGAACCGTATCCTCCAGGGGGCATTGCACGTAGTAGCGGCTGCGGCTCCTGGATCGCATGCTGCACAGTGCGAATCCGCGCTCGTGATTGGCATAGACCAGCTCCTGGCTCACAGGAGGGGCCTCCGCCAGAAGGCCGATCCAGCCGAATGGGTAGATGCGTTCGTATTGCACGATTTTCTCGCGCGGCACGCAGCCGCGACTGACGCCGTGGAAGCCATCGCAGCCTGCGATGAAGTCACAGCGAACCGTGTGGCGAACGCCCTCGCTGGTGTAACTCATGGCGGGTCGGGGTCCTTCCCATTCTTCGAGAGTGACATCGCTCGCTTCCCACACCACGGCGCCGGGTTCCGCGCAAAGCAGCTGCCCCAGATCCCGTTGCAACTCCGTCTGGCCGTACACGAGCACACTGCACCCGGCCAGCGACTTCAGATCGATGCGGTGGCTGCCGCCGGCGAAGACCAGCTCCACGCCATCGTGAACGAGCCCGTCCCTCATCATGCGCTCGCCCACGCCGGCCTCCCGCAGCAGCTCCACGGTGTTCCACTCGAGCAGACCGGCGCGCACGCGCGCCTCCACGTATTCGCGCGAGCGGCGCTCCACCACGACTGCGTCGATGCCCTCGAGGCGCAGCAACCGCGCCAAAATGAGTCCCGAAGGACCTGCTCCGATGATTGCGACCTGCGTCGACCTCATGAGCTGCACCCGGCGCCGAAGGACACTTTCATGCAAGCCAAGCGTGCTCGTGCCGGCCTTTCCCGGGAATAGACGCCGCCCGGTAAAACTTGTACTTTTCGCTCATGAGGGACGGTCGTGCGCCACACCGATTTCCGGACGCAGCCAGGGGCGCCAGCGCGATTCCGGCCTTCTTTCTCTACGGCGAGCCCCTGCAGGCTCCCGATGAGCGGCTGATTCACATCGAGACCATCGCCGCGCGCAGCGAGCTGCATAACTGGACGATCCGTCCGCACCGGCACCTCGATCTGCATCAGCTTCTGCTGATCCGCCGCGGGCACGTGCATGCACGGCTGGATGCGACGAGTCTGTCGCTGGAAGCTCCGGCGCTGGTCGCGGTGCCCTCGGGAGCCGTTCATTCCTTCAGTTTCCGGCCGGCCACTTCCGGTCTCGTGCTCTCGTTTGCCACCGGGCTCGCGTCGCAGCTCGCCGGTGCCGGAAGTGCTATCGCGGAATTCTTCGAGCGCCCGACGGCTCGTTCGCTCGAGCGTCGCTCGCTCGCCAGCACGGACCTGGCGACACTGGGCGAGATGCTGCTGCGAGAGTTCACACGCTCCGCTCCCGGCAGGCATGCCGCATTGCGAGGCCTCCTGGGCGCTCTGCTGGCCAATGTTCTTCGCCTCGTGCACCCCACCGGCGCCTGCACCATCCCCGGGTCGGGAAAGGCATCGCGCGAGCTTGTTGCGCGCTTCCGACGGCTGATAGAGGCCCACTACCGCTCACATTCGAGCCTGGGCACCTACGCTGCGGAGCTGAGCGTATCGGAGGCGAAACTCAGGCGTGTGTGTCTGGAAATCGCGGGTCGGTCACCGATCGAGCTCGTGCATCTGCGACTTCTGGTCGAGGCCGAGCGGCTCCTGCGCTACACGTCCATGCCCGTCACCCAGGTCGGCTACCACCTTGGGTTCGATGACCCGGCCTACTTCACGCGCTTCTTCACTCGCCGCATGAATGTATCGCCCCGCGCCTTCCGCGCCGTTGAGACAGGCGTCTCCCGGGTATCCCACCGGCTGGGGCGTGAAGCCTAAACCTGGGCGGGCCCGGACTGGACATCTGTCGGCGGAAGTCCAAACTGCCGAGGATCCAGCACTGCCTCGAGGCCATTCGATGAACGTCGTCCATACCGACATCCAGCGGGCTGAAGCCGACCTCATCGAACGGCTGGCGGGTTTTGGTGTGGCCACCGTCCATGAGGCCCAGGGCCGCACGGGGCTCCTGGGTCCGCATCTGCGGCCGATCTTTCCGGGGGCCCGCATTGCCGGCAGTGCCGTTACGGTCAGCCTGCCACCGGCAGACAACTGGATGATCCACGTCGCAATCGAGCAGTGCCGCGCCCGCGACGTGCTCGTCGTTGTGCCCACCTCCTGCTCGGACGCAGGATATTTCGGCGAGCTGCTGGGCTGTTCGCTGGTGAGCCGCGGCGTTCGGGGGCTGGTCATCGAGGCCGGCGTACGCGATGTCCGCGATCTCACGGCGATGCAATTTCCCGTCTGGTCCCGCGCCGTCCATGCCCAGGGCACCGTCAAGGAGACCCTGGGTTCGATCAACGTGCCCGTTGCCTGCGGCGGAGCGGTGATTCACCCCGGAGATGTCATCGTCGCCGATGATGACGGAGTCTGCGTGGTGCCGAGGCTCCAGGCGGGCGCGGTGCTCAGGGCGAGCGAAGAGCGCGACGCCCGCGAATCGAAGATGCGTGAGCGCCTGAAGAGCGGCGAGCTCAGTCTCGACATCTACGATATGCGCCAGAAGCTGGCGGCCCGCGGCCTCGTCTATCGCAGCGGGTCCCAGGAGAAGTGACAGCGTGTTGCGCGGCATTCCGTGCACGCTCATGCGAGGCGGCACGTCCAAGGGGCTGTACTTCCGCGCCAGCGATCTGCCGGCCTCACCCTCTGCGCGCGATCGCGTTTTGCTCGCGGCGATGGGCTCGCCGGATGCCCGGCAGATCGATGGGGTCGGAGGAGCCCATCCGCTCACCAGCAAGGCTGCGGTCATGGGCACTGCAACGCGAGCGGATGCGGATATTGACTATCTGTTTCTGCAGGTGTCGGTCGAACGGGCCGAGGTGAGCGATTCGCAGAACTGCGGAAACCTCCTCGCCGCCGTCGGCCCGTGGGCGATCGACCAGGGACTGATCCGGGCCCGGGATGGAATCACCTCCGTCCGCATTCACATGGTGAATACAGGCAGCGTGGCGCTAGCGCACGTACCGACACCGGGATGCCGCGTCGAATACGACGGTGATGCACGCATTGATGGCGTGCCGGGCACGGCGGCGGCGATTCCGATTGAATTTCTAGATGTTGCCGGCTCATCCTGCGGCGCGCTCTTTCCAACCGGCGCCGTCGTCGATCGTGTCGACGGGCTGCAAGTCACATGCATCGACAACGGGATGCCGGTCGTCGTGGTGCATGCGGCGGACCTGGGCAAGAGCGGCGCCGAGTCTCCGGCAGCGCTCGAGGCCGACGAGGCGCTCCGGCGGCGTATTGAACGAATCCGGCTGTCGGTGGGACCGTGCATGCACCTGGGCGATGTTGCACAGAAGACCGTTCCGAAGATGTGTCTCGTGTCGCCTGCGACCAACGGCGGCGATATCAACACCCGGACTTTCATTCCTCATCGCGTACATGAGGCCGTGGGCGTTCTGGGAGCAGTGAGCGTCGCTACTGCTTGCATGACGCCCGGATCGGTCGCCGCCGCCATCACCCGGCCAGGCGGAGGCGGAACCCGTCGGCTCAATATCGAGCATCCGACCGGATTCTTCACTGTTGACATGGATGTGGCCGTAAAAAATGGCATCGTCGTCGTCAACCGGGCTGCGCTGTTGCGTACCGCGCGGAAGCTTATGCAGGGAGAAGTCTTCGTCAGCGGGCGGACCTGGAGTGGCTTGTGAGTACCGGGACGGGTCGCTCTTGATCATCGACTGCCACGGTCACTACACCACGGCTCCCGCCGGTCTGCAGAAGTTCCGGGACGCTCAGATTGCGGCGACGAAGAGCTCGGCGGCGCCCCCTGCATCACCGCCACACATTTCCGATGACGAGATCCGCGAATCGATCGAGACAAACCAGCTCAGGCTGCAGAAGGAGCGCGGCGCTGACCTGACTTTGTTCTCTCCGCGCGCCTCGGCTATGGGCCACCACGTCGGCGACGAATCCGTCTCGCTCGCATGGAGCCGAGCGTGCAACGACCTCATCCAGCGCGTCGTTGAGCTCTACCCGGAGAATTTCGCGGGCGTCTGTCAGTTGCCGCAATCCCCTGGAGTTCCGATCTCCCACTCGGTCGGTGAGCTGGAGCGCTGCGTCCGGGAGCTCGGGTTCGTCGCCTGCAACCTCAATCCCGACCCTTCGGGCGGCCACTGGAACGCCCCGCCGCTCACCGACCGTCAGTGGTATCCCTTTTACGAGAAGCTGGTCGAGCTCGACGTGCCCGCGATGATCCACGTATCCGCATCCTGCAATCCGAACTTCCATGCGACCGGGGCTCACTACCTGAATGCCGACACGACGGCCTTCATGCAGCTCATCCAGGCAGACCTGTTCGAGGATTTCCCGGCTCTACGGCTCATCATTCCCCACGGCGGAGGCGCGGTGCCGTATCACTGGGGGCGTTACCGGGGCCTCGCCGACATGCTGAAGCGGCCGTCTCTCGCGCAGCACGTCATGCAGAACGTGTTCTTCGACACCTGCGTCTACCATCAGCCCGGCATCGATCTGCTGGTGCGGGTCATCGACCTCGATAACATTTTATTCGGGTCGGAGATGCTCGGCGCCGTGCGTGGGATTGACCCCGAGACCGGACACCCTTTCGACGACACCCGCCGCTATATCGACGCGCTGCCTCTCCCGCAGCAGGACAAGGTGCGCATTTACGAGAAGAACGCGCGCCGGGTGTATCCACGGCTCGATGCCCTGCTGCGCAAGCGCGGCCTGTGAAATCTCGCGAGGCTGCAGATCGCGCTGCCGCCGGTGCGGATAAGAGCCGCCTGATCCCTGGCGGTCACGGCTGGCGGTCCGATTCGGCCTCGGGACCCTTCGCGATGGACCCCGGCTGGCTCCCTTTTCACCCGGCACCTGGAGCGCCGCGCTTCACCCCGCCCCCCGGCTCGGTCGATGCCCATTGTCACGTGTTTGGACCGGGTGCGCGCTTTCCCTATTCGCCCGAACGGAAATACACCCCCTGCGATGCGCCCAAGGAGCACCTTTGGGCGCTCAGGGATTTTCTCGGCCTGGAGCGCAACGTGCTCGTCCAGGCAACCTGCCACGGATCGGACAACGCCGCGATGGTCGATGCCCTGCGCAGCTCGGATGGCCGCGCGCGCGGCGTCGCTACGGTTACTCCGAACGTGAGTGACACCGAGCTCCGCGAGCTTGATGAGGCCGGCGTCCGCGCCGTGCGCTTCAACTTTGTGAGGCGGCTGGTCGAGTCGACCCCGCGCGAAAATCTGTTGGAGATCGCAGGCCGTATCGTCCCGTTGAACTGGCACATCGTCGTATACTTCGAAGCGGCCGAGCTGCCGCAGCTCCACGACTTCTTGGGCGCGCTGCGGACAACTGTAGTGGTGGATCACATGGGGCGGCCCGATGTCGCACAATCACCGGAAGGCCCGGAATTTCAGCAGTTCGTGCGGCTGATGCGCGAGCACTCCAACATCTGGTCGAAAGTCAGCTGCCCGGATCGACTCTCCGGCAGCGGCCCTCCGGACTATGGCGACGTCGTGCCCTTCGCCCGCATGCTCATCGAGAGCTTTCCCGACCGCGTGCTGTGGGGCACCGACTGGCCGCACCCGAATCTGAAGTCGCACATGCCCGATGATGGCTCGCTGGTCGACTTCATTCCCCGCATCGCCCCGACCGCTGCGCAACAGCGGCGGCTGCTGGTGGACAATCCCATGGCCCTCTACTGGGACAGGTGAAGGCGGGGACATGGCGCTGGAGAAGCCGTACGGCAACATTCCGGGCACGACCGTGTTCGACACGGATCAGGCCCGCAAGGGATATCACCTCAACCAGTTCTGCATGTCCCTGATGAGGCCTGAGAACCGGGCCGCTTTCAAAGCCGACGAGCGCTCCTACCTCGCACGGTGGCCGATGACCGCGGCGCAGAGGCAGGCAGTCCTGCAACGCGATTACAATCAGATGATCGCCCTTGGCGGCAACATCTACTTCCTCGCGAAGATCTTCTCCTCCGATGGCCACAGCTTCCAGCACGCCGCGGCACTCATGACCGGTATGACTCAGGAGCAGTATGCGAGGATGATGCTGGGCGGCGGCCGCCGCCCTGACAGCAAGCCTGATCAGGGAGAGAGCCGGTAATGGCGCGCGTGACCCGCGGCATTGCCACCTCGCACGTGCCTGCGATCGGCGCGGCGCTCGACAACGGCAAGGCGAGCGAGGCTTACTGGGCGCCCGTGTTTGCTGGCTACGAGCCCTCCAGGCGATGGCTGGCACAGCACCGGCCCGATGTGGTCCTGCTGGTCTACAACGATCACGCGTGCGCCTTCAGCCTCGACATCGTGCCGACATTCGCGATCGGTTGCGCGGAGCGGTTTGCGCCTGCGGATGAGGGTTGGGGGCCGCGCCCGATACCGGTCGTCGAGGGGCATCCGGAGCTGGCCGCTCACATCGCCCAGTCCGTCATCCAGCAGGATTTCGACCTGACGATCGTGCACCGGATGGACGTCGACCATGGCCTCACCGTGCCGCTGTCGCTGCTTTTCGGGCAACCGGCCTCGTGGCCCGTTCGCGTGATCCCGCTGGCCGTCAATGTCGTACTGTACCCTCCTCCATCGGGGCGGCGCTGCTATGAGCTCGGGAAAGCCCTGCGGCGCGCCATCGATTCCTTCGATGCCGACCTCGATATCCAGGTCTGGGGGACGGGGGGGATGAGTCACCAGTTGCAGGGTCCGCGTGCGGGCCTCATCAACAGCGCCTGGGACAACGCGTTCCTCGACCGGCTGATCGATGACCCTGAAGGCCTCTCGCGGGTGCCGCACGTCGAGTACATCCGCGAAGCGGGCTCCGAGGGAATCGAGCTGGTCATGTGGCTCG
>DASTDD010000005.1:0-7503 GCA_035710545.1 Steroidobacteraceae bacterium | reverse complement strand
AGGCGGTCGTCATCCAGAAATTGTCGAGTACGCTGTCGAGTACCGTGATCTCGTTCAGATGCTTCACCCAGTAAGTTCCGTAGTGCCCGGGCACCACGAGACGAACCGGATAGCCGTTCAGCATCGGCAGGTCCGCGTCGTTCATCGCGTACGCGATCATCACTTCGCCGTCCATTGCATGATCCACATCGAGCGCCTTGGCAAAGTCCGGGGTTGCCGGCAGCACCGGCCCATCCAGGCCATCGAACCGGACTTGCCGGGCCCCGGGCTGAAGGCCCGCCTTCTCGAGCACCGTCTTCAGGGGAACCCCCCGCCATTTGGCATTGCCCATGTCGCCGTTGCCGAGCTGCCCTCCCGCAACGCGCGGCGCGGACAGCGCCCGACTGTTGCCCGAGCACTGGTTGACGGCGACGTACTCGATCGGCTCGAGCGCCTTCAGATCGGCGACGCTGAGCGTAAGGGGCGTATCAACCTTGCCCTTGACGTTGAGCCTGAAGGTCTCGATGTCGATCTCTGTCGGGATGCCCGCAAGGTGGTAGCGGACGAAGAATGCATCGTTCGGCGTGATCACACCTTCGTCGAATACCTCAAACGGCGTTTCCAGTTGCGGCGGTCGCGCAGTCTGCAGGATCAGCGGGCGTTTTTGCGGATATCGTGCGAGCGGACGCTCACCGTTGGCGACCGGCAACGTGTAGTCGTTCGCGGCCAGCACAGTCAGGGCGCGCGTGCCGAGCAGAGCCCCCACCCCCGCTGCGCCCGCGGTGCGCAAAAAGATACGCCGCGCTCGTCGCATCTCATCGGTTGACTCAGCCATGGCTCGCCTCCGGAGCATAGGAGCCTTGCGCGTCACGTCGCGGAAGGTGATCGTCGCAGCCTCGCGTTCGCCGGAGTCAATCGTAACGTCGCTCGGCGCTGGCGTCGAGGATAGGCTCGCGTGCATTGAGCGAGCGGTGGCGCAGAGCGATGACCTCGCACCACCGTTATATTCAACTCCATACACCGCTCACGCCTGCGGCCCGTATCTGTACCATATAAACTTCCGCCCATCCCGATACCGCGGCACCCCTGAGCCGATAACGCTGCGCAATCTGCCGACGTAGAGACTCATTTCCGGGTGGAAGGTCCTCGACCGTGCTCCAGGCATCGAAATGACGCACGGAATAGGTCAGATCGCGCGCCAGCTGGCGAAGCGGAGACAGAGGCCGCAGACATGGCCATGGCGCTTTCGAGGGTTGGTCCCAGGCTGTACGATGGTCCACATACTCCACGGTTGCGCACCACGTCCCGGAGGATCGCCATGACCCAGCAATTCGATGCGATCGTGATCGGGACTGGCCAGGCCGGCCCGTCTCTGGCACACCGCCTTTCCGATGCCGGAATGAGCGTCGCGGTCATCGAGCGACATCGCTTCGGCGGCACCTGTGTCAACACCGGCTGCATCCCCACCAAGACGTTGATTGCGAGCGCGTACGTCGCATATATGACCCGCCGCGCACGCGACTATGGAGTCGGGATCTCAGGCCAGGTAACGGTGGACATGCGGGCCGTGAAGGCACGGAAGGACGAGATGTCGGAGCGTTCGCGGAGCAGCGTGGAACGCGCAATGCGCGGCTTGAAGAATGCAGCGGTGTTTACCGGCACCGGCCGATTCGAAGACTCCAGGACGGTCCGGGTCAATGACCATGTGCTGCGCGCCGACAGAATATTCATCAATGTCGGCGGCCGCGCCAACGTTCCACCCTTTCCCGGAATCGACCGGACCCCTTTCCTCACCAACTCGGGAATGATGGAGGTGGACTTCCTGCCTGCGCATCTCGTGATCGTTGGCGGCAGCTATGTCGGCATCGAGTTCGCGCAGATGTTCCGGCGATTCGGCTCCGAGGTCACGATCGTGGAGAAGGACTCCCGGCTCGTTTCCCGCGAGGACGAGGACGTCTCGGGGGCAATTGGCGAGATCCTGGAGCAAGAGGGCATCCGGATCAGACTCAACGCCACCTGCATCACCGCGCGACAGAGCCAGCGGGGCATCGCCGTTGGCGTCGAGTGCGCGGAAGGCGCGCCCGAGGTCGAGGGCTCTCACCTGCTCCTGGCTGTCGGCCGCAAGCCCAACACCGATGACCTCGGGCTGGATCGCGCGGGAGTGGACACCGATGAGCGGGGCTACATCCGCGTCGATGATCAGTGCCGGACCAATGTACCCGGCATCTGGGCCCTCGGTGACTGCAACGGACGGGGTGCGTTTACCCACACGGCCTATAACGACTTCGAGATCGTCGCGGCGAATCTTCTGGACAAGGATCGGCGCGGGATCAGCGACCGCGTGCCCTGCTATGCCCTGTACACCGATCCGCCCCTCGGCCGCATCGGCATGACGGAGTCGCAGGTCAGGAAAAGCGGGCGGCGCGCGCTGATCGGCAAGCTGTCCATGAGCAGCGTCAAACGCGCCCAGGAACGGGGCGAGAGCCGCGGCTTCATGAAGGTCCTCGTGGCCGAAGACACGCGGGAGATCCTGGGGGCTGCTCTGCTCGGCCTGAATTGCGACGAGGTCGTACATTCCCTGCTCGATGTCATGTATGCCCATGCGCCCTCCACCGTCGTCCAGCGCGCAATGCACATTCACCCGACGGTCAGTGAGTACTTGCCGACCATAATGGGAGCGCTGCAGCCGCTCGGCGCGAACTGAGGCCGCGGGCGCGCAGCCGGCGCTCAGATCAGGCCATCGCGCCAGGCGCAGCTTGCGGCTCCGCTCCGTGGGACTTTCACTTGCTGCAAGACCAGGTGGAGGCTCTCATGGCCAAAATGAAGGCAGTACATATCGAGTCGTTCGGGGGGCCTGAAGAGCTCAAGCTATAGCGGGCTCCTGCGTAGCGGCAGGGCGAAGGAGGTATCGCATGCAGATCAGCGAAATGATGACGCGAACCATTCGGGTCACCAAGCCGGATGACACCGTTCAACACGCCGCCCGGCTGATGGCGGAAGCTGACACCGGCGTGCTGCCCGTCGGGGAAGGCGATCACCTGGTGGGTATGGTCACCGACCGGGACATTGCCATTCGCGGGGATGCCCGCGGCTTCGACCCGACGCGCACCCCGGTGCGCGAAGTCATGACTCCCGAAGTCCGTTTCTGCTTCGACGATGAGGACATCGAGGCGGTGGCTCGCAACATGTCGCAGCTGCAGATCAGGCGCCTGCCCGTGTTGGATCGCGAAAAACGGCTGGTGGGGATCATCTCGCTGGCCGACCTGTCGCACACTTCGGATGCGTGCGCCGCAGGCGACACCCTGAGAGGGGTCTCCTCTCAGAGCGCGCAGCACTCCCAGTCGATCGAGTGAGATGCGAGAGCGCCCCGGAGCCTGCCTGGCCGATCTCATGTCCCCGGTACGGGCCGGGCCGGTCCGTACCGGGGCATCCTGACCCGGTGGTGCACGGCGGGCGTGCCGGCCGGCGGCACTGGACCTCCGCGACGTTCTGATGCACCCTCCTCTTTCATGTTCATCATCGAGCTCCGCTACAAGGCCTCGCTCGAGGACATCGATGCGCACATGGCCGAGCACATGAGATTTCTCCGGAAGTATTACGCCTCCGGAAATTTCGTGGTGTCCGGTCGAAAGGTGCCCCGCGACGGCGGTGTCATTCTCGCCGTGGCCCGGGACCGCGACGAGATGGAGGCGATCGCACGCGAGGATCCGTTTTGTCGGCACGGGCTTGCGGACTTTCGCGTCACGGAATTCCGGGCCAGCCAGACGGCCCCGGACATCCAGCAGCGCATCGAGACCTCATGATCTCGCGGCGGCTGGGATCTCGCCCCGCTCGAAACCTCGGGTCATCCATTGAGGGGACCGAGCCTCACGACCTTCGGACCCCGCAGCAACAGCGCCGCAGGCGATTCTTGCTCAGCTGACAGAGGGCACGGCCATGAAACTCAAGAGTGACAGCTTCGCTGACGGCGCAACGATCCCCGGAGAGTGCTGCTTCGCGGTGATCGATCCGGTGAGTCACGTGAAGCTGAGCGCGAATCGCAACCCCGGGCTGCAGTGGAGCGAGGCGCCGCAGGATGCGAAATCTTTTGCTCTCATCTGCCATGACCCCGACGTGCCCAGCATCGGGGACGATGTGAACAAAGACGGACGGTGGGTGCCCGCATCGCTTCCACGCGTGGAGTTCTTTCATTGGCTGCTCTGGGACATTCCCGGTGGCACGCGTGAAATAGCAGCCGGCAGCCACAGCGAGGCCGTTACCCCCAGAGGTAAAAACGGACCTGACACCATCGGTGGGCTGCACCACGGGCTCAACTCGTACACGAACTGGTTTGCCGGTGATCCCGAGATGCGCGGCGACTACTACGGCTACGACGGACCCTGTCCGCCGTGGAATGATGCCCTGCTGCATCACTATGTGTTTACCCTCTTCGCGCTGGATGTTCCAAAGCTGACGGTCCAGGGCGATCTGACCGGCCCGGACGTTCGCCATGCACTGAGCGACCATGTGCTCGCCGAGGCGCGGCTGACCGGCACTTATTCCCTGAATCCCCGCCTCAAGGGCCTGCAGCAGCCGCGCGGTTGACAGCGTGCCCCTACAAGGCCCGGAGCGCCGTCGTCACGGGCACGCGTGCAGCGCGCAGCGACGGCAAGAGTCCGCCGATCAGGCCCATGGCCAGGGCCCACTCGATGCCGAGCAGTGCGAGGGAAGGCGTGACGGCCAGCTGAAAGCTGAAGCCGAACGGGCTGACTGACATCCGATTGAAGAGCAGCCACGCAAGCCCCGCCCCCAACACCGCTCCCGGAACGGCCAGCAGCATCGACTCGCACAGCATCGAGGCAACGATGGCGCCGGAGCCGAAGCCAATGGCGCGCAACGTGGCCAGCTCGCGCCGTCGCCCGTCCACGATGGCATAGAGCGAATTCATGGCCCCGAGCGTCGCGCCGATCGCCATGATCGTGCCGATGAACAGGCTCACGAAGTTCAGCAGGGCGTTCAACTGCTTGAACTGCCCGGCGACTGCATCCCGCTCGTACTGCGCCTCCAGATGCAAAGACGGATTGCTCTCGAGCGACGCACGGAACCGATCGTAGTCCGCCGGTGACTGCAGCGACACACGGACCGCCGTGTACGTGGTCCGGCTGAAAGCCGACATGAGGGTCTCGACATCCGCCAGCACGATGCATTGCTGGTAACCGCTGATATCGACATGACCCACGATCGGCCAATCGACACCGCGAAGGTCTCGGCGGTCGCCAAGCCCGAAACCCGTGTACTGACGCACGCAGGATTCGCTTGCAACGAGCTCATGGAGACCGGGCCGGAACATCCGGCCGGCCGTGAGTTGCAGCTCGGGCGAGTACTCCGTGATGTTCGGGGTCGTGCCGATGATCGGCAGGAAAACCCGGTTGCCGGTGACTCGCCGACGGGCTTCACTGCCCACGAAAGCCTGGAAGACGACGATCGGCTTGTGGTCCCGATCCTTGCGAATCCCCGGCAAGTCACGGACCGTGATGGCTTCGTCTCTCGGTATGGTCCCCTGGAACATCGGCGCGCCGGTGCTGGTCAACATGACGTGCTCGGGCCGGACACCGCCGATCTCCTGCTGGCGCGCCCCGACGCCCATGGAAAGCATCGACACTAACGCGCCCACGGCGCACGCGACTCCAATGATGATCGTCAGGGCCGCGCCGCGCCGCTGCGTCACCGCGGCCAGATTCACGCCGAGGATTCCAAGAAACTGACGGCCGGCGCTCATCTGAATGCCCCGATGCCTAGCGTTCAGCGAGCGCGTTGACCACTTGCAGCCTTGCCGCCCGCATCGCCGGAAGTGCCGAGCTGATCAGTGCGGCGAGCGCCGCGCAGGCCAGACCCAGGCCAACCACTATGCCGGGCATGGTGAGCCCCGGGACGAACTTCGATGCGAATGGAAAAACGAGCGTCGCCAGTGCCAGTCCGAATACCGCGGCGAGGACGAACACTGCCAACGCTTCGACCAGAACCAGCAGAAACACCACGCGACTCGTGAAGCCCACGGTCTTGAGCACGCCCAGCTCCGGCGTGCGCTCGCGAATCGACTGCATCATCATGGTGGCCGTTGCGAACAGCAGCGCCACCAGGACCGCGCCCACTACCGCCCTGATCAGGAAGTTCAAATCGCCGATCGACTGCATGCTCGTCTGCGCCATCTCGCGCAAGGATTCAGTGCGGGTCTCGTTGGCGGAATTGGCGAACCGCCGGTCGATCTCATCCGCCACCGTCGTGGCCCGCCTCGGGTCCGACACCGCGACATTGAAGTGCTGGACCGTGCCCTGGCCGGTGAGGCGGGCCTCATCGAGATAGGAGAAGTTGATCAGGATGTAGCCACGGCCCGCACCGATATCGGAGTCATCGAAGGTGCCGACCAGATCGAAGGTCCAGTCCTTCGACCCGTTGCGTTGTGCAATGTTGGTCTGGAGGGGAATGTGGTCGCCCACCTTCCAGCCGTACTTACGCGCCACATCCACCAGCGCCAGCGCTCCCGTGCGAGTCTTGCGGAAGGCGTTTAGGGCTTGCGGCGATATCGAGTAAGTGAACGCCGTCGTCCAGGTATCATCCGGGCGTATCGCGACGATGCCCACCCGCTGCGTCGGCCTCTGATACGTCCCCAGAAACAGCTCCACCGGCTCGACTACCTTGACTCCGGGAACCGACTGGATCTGCTCGAGCATGCCGAGGGGCAGCGGGTTGGCAAAAAATCCAGCACGGCTGCGCACGAGCAGCAGGTCCGCCCGCGCTTCCGCGATGAGGTGCTCGACGCCAGTCTTCAGTCCCTGAAGCACGCCAAAGAGCGCGAACGCAATGCTGACCTGGAGAAAAATCAGGACGGTCCGACCGGGCTTGCGCCAGATCCCGGACCAGATGAGAGGCAGGAATCTCATGGGGTCCTCCCTGCAGAGAAGCCTCGCTTGCGCACGCCCCGGGCGTCAAGGCCGTTCAGCGCACCAGCCCAACTACCGGACTTGTCTGAAGGCAGATGGACTCAGCGCGCGTTCGGCAGAAGCCCCTTCTCCACCAGCGCCGGTGGATGACGGTGGTGCGTCGCCTTCTCCCAAGCATAGGCGTAGCCAAGCAGGTCCCCGTCCCGAAACGGCCGCGCGGAGAACTCCAGGCCGAAGGGCAGTCCGCTGTCGTAGAAGCCGCCCACGACGACTATCGCCGGCACACCCAGCATATTGACCCAGCTGGTATCGGAGTGGGGTCCTTCGCTGACCCGGCCGTCCTGGGCCATCGTCTCATCCACGGGGGGCATCTGGATGGCTGGATAAACGTAGCCGTCCAGGTGCAGCCGCTCCATAGTGTCGAGATAGACCTGCAGCGTGCGTCGACGCGGGCCGTAGTAGTTCTTTTCGGCATCGGGATCCGATTCGACGTTACGCTGGTTGATCGTCACATCCCCAATTTGCGAGTTGGTCGGTTCGGTTCCAATGATGGCCGCGCCAAGCGGCGCGCCCATCACGCGTTGGTAGTCGGTGGCGGAATGAT
>DASTDD010000004.1:0-4209 GCA_035710545.1 Steroidobacteraceae bacterium | reverse complement strand
CTCTACGACGTGCTCACCGATCCCAAGCTCCTCGACGTGTATCGCGCCCAGGACGAGCGCCTGAGCGCCACGCGCGAGCAACTGCACAACCTTTCCAGCGGCAGCACGCGCGAGACTCTCGAGGAGCTCGGCCAGCTGCAGCAGAGCATCCGCAACACCGTGCTGCACGCCCCGCCCAGTCCCACGGCGGCAGCGGCCTCGGACCTGGCGGCGCGCTTCGCGCAGCTGTCCTCGCTCGTCGAGCGCGTCGCCCAGCAGAGTAACGCCCAGGTCGATACCGAGGTCGCGGCGCTCGAGGAGCGCACGCTGCAGGCACGCAAGCGCCTGCTGTGGCAGGCGGCCCTCCTGGTGCCACTGGCGGTGGTGGCGGTGTTCGTGCTGACTCTCGGCGTCGGCCGGCCGCTGCGCCAGCTCGACCGCGCCATTAGCGAGCTCGGCGAGGGTACTTTCACCAACCTGATCAGCGTCGCCGGCCCGCACGACCTCGAGCGTCTCGGCCGGCAGCTGGAATGGCTCAGGCAGCGGCTGCTCGAGCTCGCACACGAGCGCAACCGCTTCCTGCGACACATGTCGCATGAGCTCAAGACCCCGCTGGCCAACATCCGCGAGGGCACGGAACTGCTCATGGATGGTGCAGTCGGTGAGCTGGACTCCAACCAGCGCGAGGTGGCGGCGATCCTGCGCGAGAACGGCATCAAACTGCAACGCATGATTGAGAACCTGCTGTCCTTCAGCGCCTGGCAGACCTCCAGCGTCGGCCTGGAGGCGACCGAGTTCCGGCTGCGTCCGCTGGTGAAGCAGGTGCTCGAGAACCAGCAGCTGACGCTGCTGTCGCAGCGCGTGCGGCTGGACGTGCGCGTCGAGGACGTGACGCTGGTGGCCGACCGCGGCAAGATCCGCCTGATCCTCGAGAATCTGGTGTCGAACGCCGTCAAATATTCCCCCAAGGGGGGCACGATCCACCTGCAGGCCCGCACCGCCGGGCCGCAACTGCTCCTCGACGTGGCCGACAGCGGGCCCGGCATCCCGAAGGAGGACCGCGGCCACGTGTTCGACGCGTTCTATACCGGACGCGCCGCGCGCAGCACCGCGGTCAAGGGCACCGGCATCGGCCTGTCGGTGGTGCTGGAGTTCGTGGCCGCTCACGGCGGCACCGTGCAGATCATCGACGGCCAGTTTCCCGGGGCTCACTTCCGCATCACCATGCCGATCCGCGCCGCGGGCGGTGAGCGTGCCGCCAGCGGCGGCTCCAAGGCGCAGGCCCATGCAGCCTGAGGCTCCCGGACAGCGTGATCCCTCCTGCGGCGCCCGGCGGCACGGCGCCCCCGGTGCCGCCGGCGCGCTGCTGGTGGCCCTGGCGGCGGCAGGCTGCACCGCTATCCCCGGCCAGCACGCCCCGCCCCCGCCGCCGGCGGTGAACCCGGCCACTACCGCCTCGCTGATGCTCGGGGAGTACCTGCAGCTGCTGCAGCACCTCATCCAGGGCCAGCCGGCCGAGCAGGCCGAGATCGTGGCCAACGCCCAGCACGACTACGACACCGCCCCGACGCCGAGCCACCAGCTGAAACTCGCCCTGATCCTCGGCACGCAGGGGCACCCGGCCGCCGACCTGCCCAAGGCCCAGGGACTGTTGCGTGAGGTCACCGCCAACCCGGAGATGCTGCTGCCGGCCGAGCGCGCCCTCGCCTTCCTGCAGCTTTCGCAAATTGACGACCATTTGACGCTCGAGACGGAAAATCGCAGGCTGCAGGCGGAAGCGGTGCGCGCCGACCGCGAGCGCATGGCGAGCGCCAACCACCGCCTGCAGTCCGAGATGGAGGAGAACACCCGGCTGCGCAGGGAGCTCGACGAGGCACGTGCCAAACTCGACGCCATCGCCAACATCGAGCGCTCGCTGAACGAGCGCAAACCGGGCACCGGACGCTAACGTGAGTAGCAAGGAAACGATCTTGAATCAGACCGGCAAACGCAAAGCGCGCATTCTCGTGGTCGATGACGACCCGGGGCTGCTGCGACTCCTCACCATCCGTCTGCGCGCGGAGAGCTACGACGTCGAGGCCGTGGAGAGTGCCGCCCAAGCGCTGGCCGCCTCGAGCCGCTTCCGCCCCGATCTCGTGATCACCGACCTGCGCATGGACCAGATGGACGGCATCGGGCTGCTCAAGGAGCTGCAGAACCGCTGGCCGGGACTGAAGGTCATCATCCTCACCGCGCACGGCACGATTCCGGATGCCGTCCAGGCGACGCAGATGGGGGCGTTCGGCTTCCTCACCAAGCCGGTGGACAAGCAGGAGCTGCTGGATCAGGTACAGAAGGCGCTGCGGATCTCCGGCTTCGGCGCCTCGGACGAGGACTGGCGCGCCGAGATCGTTACGCGCAGCGCAGCCATGGAGGAGAAGCTCGCGCAGGCGCACATGGTCGCCGGCACCGACGCGCGCGTGCTGATCACGGGCGAGAGCGGCACCGGTAAGGAGCTGCTGGCGCGCGCCATCCATCGGGGCAGTCCGCGCCGCAACAAGCCGTTCGTGGCGATCAACTGCAGCGCGATGGCCGAGAACCTGCTCGAGTCTGAGCTGTTCGGCCACGAGAAGGGCTCGTTCACGGGCGCAACTCGCGCGCATCGCGGCCTGTTCATGGCGGCCGACGGCGGCACGCTCATGCTCGATGAAATCGGTGACATGCCGATGCGCCTGCAGGTAAAGCTGCTGCGTGTGCTGCAGGAGAACGTCATCCGCCCGGTCGGCAGCACCGACCCGATCCCGGTCAACGTGCGGGTGATCTCTGCCACGCACCGGGACCTGCAGCAGCTCATGGCGGCGGGCCAGTTCCGCGAAGACCTCTACTACCGCCTGAACGTCGTGCACATTGAAATGCCCTCGCTCAACCGCCGGCGCGAGGACATCCCGCTCTTGGTGGCGCACTTCCTGGCGCAGATCGCCAAGGAAAGCGGCGTACGCAAGATCTACGCCCCCGAGGCGGTTGAGTTGCTGGCGACCGCCGACTGGCCGGGCAACATCCGTCAGCTGCAGAACGTGGTGCGCCAGAACGTGGCGCTGTCGCAGACGCCCATCATTCCGGTGGAACTCGTGCAGCAGTCGCTTGGCGGCACCCCCGGCCGCCTGCCCTCCTTCGACGAGGCGCGCGACGAATTCACCCGCGGCTATCTGTCGCAGATCCTGCAGATCACCGGGGGTAACGTCAGCCAGGCCGCCCGTCTGGCGCGACGCAACCGCACCGACTTCTACAAGCTGCTGGCGCGGCACCAGCTGACGCCGGAAGAGTTCAAGCAGCGCTGAGGAACGCGGATGACGCGGTCATTCGGGCGCGTCTATCCGTTTCGTTGTAACTTCCAACTCGATCGGAAGTTCACGCATACCCCCGGCCGGGGAATGACACGCGGCCGACGCCTCAATTCACAAGGCTCGCAAGCACAGACGACAGTTCCTGCTGCAGGCGGGACGTGAACAACTCCGCCCCTCTCGGATCCAGGTGAAAGCCGTCTGAGAACGCCGCTGCCGGCATCTCGGCGGGCCCAAACGGAACCAGGACTGGGATGCCCTGGCGAGCAGCCAGCTCCGCGACTTCTGGTGCAGCATCGGTCGGCGAGAGCGAAGGCGGCAGAAGCATGACGAAGTGTGCACCGTGATCAGTGCTGAGCTGCTCAAGCTGCCTCAACCGCTGCACGGCTGCGCCCAGGAGCGGGCGCGTTGCTGGTAGGCGCGAAGTTTGCACTGGCGCCAAATACGGTGCCAGCTGCTCGGTGCCAGGCAGCAGTTTTTCGAGCAGGCCGGCACGCAGGTGCGAACGCAGCCCGAACCACGCGCTATTGTGCGCAAAGAAGTAATTGCTGGTCGTCATGAGATCCAAGCCTGCTGCGGCTTTCACCCTTAGCAGATCTCGCCCCCGCATAAGCTGGTAGGCAAACTCCGCGCCGTGTGTCGCATCGGATGTGAGCTGGCCGAAGTTCATGCAGACGATAACCACTGCGGGGCGAGCGCCCTCATCAAAGAGCCGTTGGAGCCCGAACAACCAGTCAAGATAGGTCGTCCCCTCGATCGGAAAGATCTCGACGTCATAAGCAGGCGCAAGGCCGTCCCGCAACTGACCTCGGACTACGCCTTGCAGCAGCAGCGAATTGCCAACCACCAGGACGCTGCGCGCACCGCCGACACGTTGGGGTCGCATTGCAAGCGTGGCCTCGTAGTCCCG
>DASTDD010000003.1:0-4790 GCA_035710545.1 Steroidobacteraceae bacterium | reverse complement strand
AACGTTTGCCCATCGCTTGCGGTCAGCGTGCCGAATTCAGTCGGCACATGATCCGCCAGGTAGGGAGCGTAAGGATGATCGCGGGACAGCGAGTTCGGAGCCAGTGCAGCAATCGCCGTTCCATCCGCCGAGCGCAGCGTGACCGATGGCGGCAGGTCGGGTGTCGAGAATGTGTCGAGAAATAGATGCGCGTCCCTCGACATCGTGATGGCATGCCAACCCGATTCGGTCGTGATGCGCTTCATCGGGACCGCGGCGTCGGTGAGCGAGACGCTGTACAGATGCCGCTCCAACGGGGTCTCCGCGTTTGCGGTGAAGTAGACGAGTCCCGCCTGCTCGTCCACGCCGCGTATTCCGTGTGAGCTGTTGTCGCCCGTGACCTGCCACTCGCCGCTGGTGAGGGGCCGGACCAACTCGCCGTTCCAGTCGTACAGGTACAGATGTTGAAACCCGGTGCGCCGCGAGGCCCAGATCAGCTGCCGCGATCGCGGCAGGAAGGTCAGGTTGTCGTTGAGCTCGATCCAGGTGTCACTGCGCTCGCTGAGCAGTTCCCGGGTCGTGCCCGTGGCGGGATCGGCACGCAGGAGCGCAAGGTGCTTCTGATCCCGGCTTTCCCGTTGGACCGCGAGCGCGCTGCTGTCGGGGAACCAGTTCACCCGCGCCAGGTAGAAATCGGGATTCGAGCCGAGGTCCACCTTGACGGGCTCGGAGGGCGGGGTTGCGGACCGGGTGGGCGCAGCCGCAGCCTCCGTGGGTTGGGCTGTAGAGGCCGTCGCCTTGGTTGCACCGCTCGAGGAGTCGCCGCTGCCGGGCGCAGGGGAAAGCTCCGAACCGAGGGTGGTTACGAACAGCTGGACATTGGCGTTGGGCTTGCCCGCCGCGGGATATCGCTGGCGGACGACGGTGGCGCGGTCCGCATATATCTCGAACCGCTCGACTTCGGGGACCGGCGTCTCATCGACGCGGGTGAACGCTATCCGCTTCTCATCGGGGGACCACCAGTAGCCCGTGGACCGCGCCATCTCTTCCTGAGCGATGAATTCCGCCGTTCCGAAGGAGATCGGGCCACCGCCGCCGTGCGTGATGGCATGCTCGGTGCTCGAGGCCAGGTCGTAGACGATCAGATTCTGATCGCGGATGAAGCTCACATAGTGACCGCCGGGTGAGAACCGGGCGTCCGTCTCATAGCTGGCGGTTCGCGTCAGTCGCCGAACCGCGTCCTGCGCTTTCGCTTGCAGGTCGTAGACGTACAGGTCCCCTGCCAGGGGTACGAGCAGGTAGCGCGAGTCCGGCGAGAACTCGTACTCGACGATGCCGGAAAGGGAGCTGCTCCGCTGCCGCTCGCGGCGTTGCTCTTCCACCGCGGAGAGTGGCTGCTGCTGCGGTACCAGCCTCGCGGAATCCACCAGCAGCCTCTGCTTATGCTGCGCAAGATCGTAAGCCCACAGATCCATGCGGTCCTTGTTCCGCTCCGCGCCGCGCAGAAAGGCGACCATGCGGCCATCGGGAGAGATCTGCGCAGAGCGGAGCGTCTCACCCGACAAGTCGGGCGCGGCGAAGATCCGCTCGATGCTCAGCTTCTCGGCCTGCGCGGGTTTACTCAGAAGGGCCATCAGGAGGAGCGGTGCGCCGAGTACCGGCAATCGTGAAAACATGTAGTTTGCTAGACTTTGCGCATCGATGGCCAGGCGTGAGTTTAAGGATGAAAAGTCCCGGGCGCTATGGTTGGAGCGTGGCGGCCGTCCTCGCCTGCCTGCTCGCCGCGTGCGCGGGCCTTCAATGGGAGGGAGCGCGACCCATGCCCGGTAACGGTCCGCATGGCACGCCGCTGCGTACAGGCAGCGAAGTTGCGGTGGGTCTGAATCCGGCACCGGAGCATCCGCCTGTGTATCCGGTCACGGCCACCATCCGGACCCGGGATCACTACCACGGGGTCGCCGTCGCCGACGATTATCGCTGGCTCGAAGATCTCGATTCGGACGCCACGCGCAAATGGGTCAACGCGCAGAACCAGCTCGCCCAGCCGCGGCTCGAGGCCATTCCCCAGCGCGCGTGGATCAAGGATCGGCTGACGAAGCTCTGGAACTACGAGCGCTTCAACATCCCCATCGAGGAAGGCGGGCGCTATTTCTTCCTGCACAACGACGGCAGCCAGAATCAGAGCGTGCTGTTCGTCTCCGACAGCCTGGATTCCCCCGGCCGGGTGCTGTTCGACCCGAATGCCGTGCGCGCCGATGCGACCGTCGCCCTCTCGGAATTCAAGCCGAGTCCTCACGGGGATCTCGTCGCGTATGCGCTGTCCGATGGGGGCACGGACTGGCAGACCTGGAAGTTCCGGCGCGTTGCCGACGGCAACGACCTCGCCGACACTCTGAGCCACACCAAGTTCTGGGGTGTTTCCTGGGCACATGACGGATCCGGTGTCTACTACAGCCGCTACCCCGCATTGCCAAACGGCAAAGGGGACGATGCCGGCCGGCCGGCCATCTACTTCCATCGCCTGGGAGAGCCGCAGGACCAGGACCACCTGATCTACGCCGTCACGGATCACCCAACCCGTATTCCATCCGCGCGAGTGACCGAGGACGGCCACTACCTCGTGATCACGCTGTTCGACGGCTACGAGCGAAATGGCATCAGCCTGCTGGACCTGCGGCGCCCCGGGGCGACGGTGCAGCCGCTGTTCTATGCCTGGGATGCGCTGTACACGTTCATAGGTTCTCAGGGTGAGGAACTCTTCTTTCAGACCACGAAGGACGCGCCCCAACGGCGCGTGATTGCCGTGGATGCCCGGCGCCCAGCCTGGTCGCCGTGGCCGACCGTCATTCCGGAACAGCGCGCCGCGCTCGAGGAAGCCGTTTTCGTGGGGGGCCGGATCATCGCCCGGTACGTCGAGGACGTACACAGCGTCGTGCGCATCTACGAGCGCGGCGGAAGGCCTGCAGGCATAGTGACCTTGCCGGGTCTCGGACATGTCGAGGGATTCGAGGGTAAGAGCACCGACGCGGAGACCTTTTTCTCCTATACGGACTATCTGACTCCGTCGCGGATCTATCGTTACGACATCCGCAGCAACACCGCCACGGTGTGGCGTAGCGCCCGCATCCCGGCCTCCACCGATGAGTACGTCACAGAGCAGGTGTTCTACCCATCCAAGGATGGCACCCGTATTCCGATGTTCATCACGCATCGCCGCGATGTTGCGAAGGACGGAAATCAGCCGGTACTGCTTTACGGATATGGCGGATTCAACATCTCGCTGACGCCGGTGTTCCGCCCATCGGTGCTCGCGTGGCTGGAGATGGGCGGCATCTACGCGGAAGCCAACCTGCGCGGCGGGGGCGAGTACGGCGAGATCTGGCACAAAGCGGGCACGCTCGAGAGCAAGCAGAACGTCTTCGATGACTTCATTGCCGCCGCTCAGTATCTGATCAATGAGCATTACACGCGTTCGCAGCGCCTGGGTATCCACGGGCGCAGCAATGGCGGTCTGCTGATCGGAGCGGTGATGACACAGAGACCGGAGCTCTTCGGTGTCGCGCTGCCGGCCGTCGGCGTGCTGGACATGCTCCGCTATCAGACGGCCAGCGCCAATGCGCGTCAATGGTCCTCAGACTATGGGCTCAGCGAGGATGCGGAGCAGTTCCGCGCGCTGTATGCCTACTCGCCCTATCACAATGTGAAGAAGGGCGTCTGCTATCCACCAACGCTCATCACCACCGCCGATCATGACGATCGCGTGGCGCCGTGGCACAGCTACAAGTTCGCCGCGGCGCTGCAGGCAGTGCAGGTGTGCGGCAATCCTGTCCTGATCCGGGTCGAGACGCGCGCCGGGCACGGGGCTGGCAAACCCGTTTCCATGCAGATCGAGGACATTGCCGATCAATGGGCCTTTGCGGCGAAGGCTCTCGGGATGTCAGTGCCGGCCGGCACGCCGTGATTTCGTGAATTCGCTCACTGCGCCTCCTGAATGTGATCAGGACCATATCGATATCGTCGTTATGTGAGGTTAACAATCCCGTGCGATTCAGGCTGAAGGCGTTCGGGCTGCATCTGGCATCCAGCGCCTGTGCGTTGCTGCTCGTGCTGGCCGCCCTGTATCTGGGCTGGTACCGGTGGCCCGGCTGGTACCTGACTGGAGTCGCGAAAGTGGCCGCGATGATGGTGGGCGTGGATGTCATCCTGGGCCCGCTGTTGACCCTGGTGGTCGCCAATAAAGACAAATCGACCCGCGAGCTGACGAGGGATATCGGCATCATCGTCGCAGTACAACTCGTGGCGCTCGTCTATGGCACGAGCACTCTGTGGGCCGGGCGTCCACTGTTTTACGCCTTCTCGGTCAACGAGCTGCAAATGACGCAGGCATCCGATATCGATCCGGCGGAAGTGACTCTCGCCGGGCGGCAGAATCCCGACTTCGCTCCGCACTGGTACAGTCTCCCGCGCTGGGTGTGGGCGCCCCTGCCAGATGATGCGGACACGCGCGACAAGATCGTGACCGGAGCCGTGTTCGGCGGCGGAGACGACGTGATCCAGATGCCGCGCTACTTCAAGTCCTGGCACCAGGGCGAGACGGAGCTGCGGAAGCAGCTGGTGAAGGTGGATGCACTCAGGCAGTTCTCGAAGAGCCAGAAGGAACTGGTCAAGCGTCGCATGCAGGAGGCGGGCTTTCCTACGGAGGAGGCGACGACGCTCGCGATGTCGGGACGTGCTGGGTTCCTGGTGGCGGTATTCGATCCGCGCTCGCTGCAGATCAGAGCATTGCTGCGGCCCGACTGAGCGGCAGGCCC
>DASTDD010000002.1:0-2857 GCA_035710545.1 Steroidobacteraceae bacterium | reverse complement strand
CATCACGATCCTGAACACCATCGAAATCGAGGACGAGGCCCGGCCGGCGATGATTGCTTTGTGGCTGGGCCTGGTGCAGGCATCCACTGGCAGGCCGTTAGCCAGTCGATGGCCGTGAGGGGGAGGCTGTTCGCTTCCAGTGCCGCGCTTGCGCGCGGGGGCGTACAGCTGGCTGCGGTGCTCGGGAGTCTCATGGGATCAGGTGCGGCACTCGTCAGTCTCACAGCCTCAGCTGCGGATCTGTCATCGCCCGGGCCAACGCCCCATGCGTTGGAGCAGCGCATCCGCCACATTGAGAATCATCTGCTCCCGCCAGTATTGCTGAACGACGAGCCGGTGCGCACCACGACACTCCCCGCGAAGATGCGCGAGTTGGGGGTGCCGGGCGTCAGCATCGCCTACCTGCATCGCGGCCGCATCGCCTGGACGGACGCGGTTGGAGTACGCCGGCTCGGGGGACCACCCGTAGATCCGAACACCGTCTTTCAGGCAGCCTCCATCAGCAAGCCCGTCACGGCGATGGCGGTGATGTCGCTGACACAGTCCGGTGCGCTCGAGCTCGATCGCGACGTGCGCCGATACTTGCGAACGTGGAAACTGCCACAGGACAAGGCGCTCGCCACCGCGCCGGTGACGATCGGCCGGCTTCTGAGCCACACAGCCGGCACAGCCGTACACGGATTCGAGGGCTATTCGGCCGATGAAGCCGTACCCTCACTCATTCAGGTGTTGAATGGCGAAAAGCCTGCAAACTCACCACCCGTCCACGTGGTTGCAGTCCCCGGGAGCGAGTGGAGCTACTCGGGCGGCGGCTATGAGATCCTCCAACAGGTCCTCTTCGACCTGACCGGCAAGGGCTTTGCACCCCTTATGGACGATCTCGTGCTGCGACCCGCCGGCATGGCGCGGAGCTCCTTCGAACAGCCTCTCTCGGCCGCTCTGCAAGCAGATGCCGCTACGCCTTACGATATGGAAGGCAAGCCCGTGCCCGGCGGCGCGCACACTTACCCGGAGCAGGCCGCGGCGGGACTCTGGACAACGCCTTCCGATCTGCTTCGCTTTGCAATCAACCTCCAGCGCTCACTCGCCGGCCAGTCCGAAGGCATTCTGAAACCAAAAACCGCGCGCGCAATGCTCGCCCCCACCAACAAGGGCGCATGGAGCATGGGATTTCGAGTGGGCGGAGGACACAGGCACCCATACTTCCTGCATGGCGGCTCCAACGCTGGCTTCCGCTCGCTCCTGGCGGCTTTCGATACCGGTGATGGCATCGCGATCATGACGAATGGCGATGCGGGACGCGAGATCGCGAGCGCGATACTTCGGACCGTCGCCGCGGAGTACCATTGGCCACAGTTTAAGCCGAGCCGCCATCACCTCATGCGCCTGAGCAGTTCCGACCTGGATCGATTCGTCGGCCGCTTTCACGCTGGCGCCGAGAGTTCGATCACCGTGACCCGCAAGGGGGACCAGCTCTACGTCCAGATTGAAGACGATGAGCCCAGGGAGATCACGCCTGAGGGACCGGCACGCTTCTTTTCGAAGACGAGCGACTTGCTCGTGACGTTCGAGCTCGATGCGCATCGCCGACCCACCGAGATCGAAATTGACATGCTGCTTGCGACCTATCGTGGCACGCTTGACCACTAGTGCTCTCGCGTCCGGCTCCCCGCAACGCCCGGCCAGTTGGGGAGCCCCTGCGATCTGGCTCCTGCTGTGCTGTGCGTCGATCACGCTCGCGAGCACGGCCGGCTGCAGGACCGAGCCTCTCGCCAACCAGGCAACTGAGAACGCGCCGCCACCGCCGGATGCCCGGCGCGAGCTCAAGAGACTCATCGGTGAGTACGGCGCGGACGACGATTGGGTGACCGTCTATGAAGCCGACGGCCAGCTTTTCGCCGACGGACTCGGACTGCATCACGCGCACCTGCGACCGACAGCCACGACGCAATTCAGTACCGATGACGGCTCGACGGTGCAGCGTCTGCGCTTCGAGCTGCAGGCTCAGGGACAGGCCACCGCGGTCGAGGTCGGCGGCAAGCGCTTGCCTGAGCGTGATGTCGGCAAGGAGGTGGTCGAGCGGATCCAGTCGGGAGCGGAAACACACCTTGACCAGCTGCGCCCCGCCGCACTCGCGGCGGCACCCCCAAGCGAGCCACCCCCCAGGCGCGCGGCGGATCTGGTTGACCTGTCCACCGTCGATCCGGCCATCAAGCTGGATATCCGCTACGCCAGCTCCAACAACTTCATGGGCTTCCCACTCTACGAGCGCCCTGCAGCCTACATGCAGCGGCCGGCAGCCGAGGCATTGGGTCGCGTGGCCCACTCGCTCGCCCGGAAAGGCTACGGCCTGCTCATTCACGACGCCTATCGCCCCTGGTTCGTGACCAAGATGTTCTGGGATGCGACACCGCCGGCGGCACACATCTACGTCGCAGATCCATCGCAGGGATCCCGACACAATCGAGGTTGTGCCGTCGACCTGACTCTCTACGATCTGAAGTCAGGCCAGCCGGTCGAGATGACCGGCCGATACGATGAAATGTCGCGGCGGTCCTTTGCGGACTATGTGGGCGGCACGAGCCGGCAACGCTGGTTCCGCGATCTCCTGCGGACCTCCATGGAGTCGGAAGGATTCAGCGTCTATCCGCAGGAGTGGTGGCACTTCGATTACAAGGACTGGAGTGACTATGCGATCGGCAACCGCACCTTCTCGGAGCTGCAGAGCCACTGACTCCAGAATCGTCTCAACCGCCTCTGAGGCCTGCACAGACCGGGGTGTCGGCTTTTTCGGCAGTAACCGGACATTGGCTGGCATTACTGCCGACCTTTGCCTCCCCGGCCCCGGAATATTTGA
>DASTDD010000001.1:0-11158 GCA_035710545.1 Steroidobacteraceae bacterium | reverse complement strand
GCAGGCGGGCGCCTTCGTACCTGTGGTCCTCACGGAGCACCCCGAAGTCGTCGAACAGCTGCACATGGACTTCGTGCATGCGGGGTCGGACGTCACGCAGGCGCTGACGTATTACGTGCATCGAGAGAAGCTGCGTGTGATCGGCCGCGAGAAGGATCTCGTGCCGATGAATCGAATCGCCCTGCAGATCGCCAAGAAAGTGGCGCGTCGGACTCACACGCTGTTCGCCGGCGATATCTGCAATACCAACATCTACGATCCGAATGACCGCAAGGCACGGAAGGAGGTCGAGCGGATCTTCGAGGAGCAGGTGGGTTGGGCCGCCGATGCCGGCGTGGACTACATCGTCGCGGAGACGTTCTCGTGGGGCGCCGAGGCGCTGATGGCACTCGAAGCAATCCGCCGCTACTCGAAAGTGCCGGCCGTCGTCACCTTTTCGGTGCATCGGGAGGAGAACATGCGCGATGGCTGGACCCCGGCCGAGACGTGTCAGCGGCTCGAAGCGGCCGGGGCGGACGTCGTCGGAGTCAACTGCCACCGCGGACCGGACACGATCATGCCGATCCTGCGCGAGATCCGGCGCGCGGTGAAATGTGAAGTCGCCGCGCTGCCGGTGCCCTATCGCACGACACCGGCGCAGCCTTCATTCATGTCCCTTACCGATCCTTGCTGCGATCACGCACGCGCCTTCCCGGTCGGCCTGGACCCCTTCGTCTGCACCCGGGCCGAAATGTCCAAGTTCGCCCAGGAGGCCGCCGCTCTCGGCATTAAATATCTGGGGATCTGCTGCGGCGCCGGTCCGCACCACATCCGGGCGCTGGCCGAAGGGCTGGGGCGGCATCCGCCCGCCAGCAAGTATTCCGCGGACATGTCCAAGCACGCTTTCTTTGGCACGGACAAGCGGATCAAGGCGGTGCAGACCGAGTACCGGTCCAAGCTTTGAAGGAGGGTGGTGTGGATGCAGGTTTCCGGCGCGGTTGGATGCGGTACGTAACCGCGCTGATGGTCATTGCCGCGGTGGGCGCGCTCGCATGGCTCGTGTGGGTCGTGCTGGGCCCAGGGCCGATGGACTTCGCGGGAGGCCGGCGCATCGTCTTGGCGGGGACGCTTGGAAGTGGATCGGGTGCGGCCAGTCCTACCGGGGTACCCGGCGAGCTCGTGAGCGCCAGTCTGGTCGAGCGCGGCCGGTACCTTGCGCGGGCGGCCGATTGTGCCTCCTGCCATACGAAACCCGATGGCCAGCCGTTCGCCGGCGGACGCGCTTTCGTGCTGCCGTTCGGAACGATCTACTCCACTAACATCACACCCGACGCTGAGACCGGTATCGGGGCGTACACCGACGCGGACTTTCTGCGAGCCGTGCACCAGGGTATCGCCCGCGATGGGACACGCCTGTATCCGGCCATGCCGTTCGCGTCCTACACCTACCTGACCGATGCGGACGCTCTCGCCATCAAGGCGTACCTGTTCAGCCTGCCGCCGGTGCAGTCGGCTCGGACCACGGACTCGCTGCGATTCCCATTCAACCAGCGCTGGCTGATGTCCATCTGGTCCGCGCTGTTCAATCCGGACCGGCGTTTCCAGGCCAACGGCAGCCGCAGCGCCGAATGGAACCGGGGCGCGTATCTGGCCGAGGCCCTGGGCCACTGCGGGGAGTGCCACACGCCGCGGAATATCTTCCAAGCCCTGGATAACCGGCGCAAGTTCAGTGGCGCCCGCCAGGCTGGCTGGCGCTCTTTCAATCTCACACCCGACCCGCAAGGCGGCGTCGGAGCCTGGTCGCGCGAGGAACTGACCCGATTCATTGCGGGCGGTCATGCGAGCGGGCACGGCTCGGCCGGGGGTCCGATGGGCGAAGCGGTTGACATGAGCCTGCAACACCTGACACCGGCGGACATCCAGGCCCTGGTGACCTACATCTCCTCCGTGCCGGCAGTGGCGACTCCCGACCTCCCCGCACCGAGGACGACTCCGGCTCCCGCCTCGCATGCCCAGGGCCTCAGCGTCGCGGTCGATCCCCGTGGCAAAGAGATTTTCGAGGGTGCCTGCGTCGGATGTCATGGCTGGACGGGGGCGGATCCGGCCGCCGGCTTCGCAGCGCTGACGGGTTCGCGGGCCGTCAACGATCCGACCGCGACCAACATCGTTCAGATGGTGCTCGACGGATCGTCTTCACATGGTGAGCCTAATTTCATGCCCGCGTTCGGCCACGCGTATACGGATCTGGAAATCGCTGCAGTCGCCAACTACGTGACGGCGCGCTTTGGCTCCCAGCCTTCCCGGATCACGGCGGACCGTGTGGCGGAGCTGCGCGGGCAGAGCGCAAGGTAGACCATGACACGCCAGCCAGCTCTATATCTGACTCACGGCGGTGGACCCTGCTTCTGGATCGACTTGCCGGAGCGCATCGGTGCGCACGGGTATGATCGGCTCCGGGCTTATCTCGCCGGCCTCGTTGACTCACTGCCGCAGCGCCCCCGAGCCATTCTGATGGTCTCCGCGCACTGGGAGGGGCCGGTGCCCACGGTGAGCACCGCTTCGGCGCCGACGATGCTCTACGACTACTACGGCTTCCCCGCCCATACCTACGAGCTGAAATATCCCGCACCCGGCTCGGCCGAGCTGGCACGCGAGGCTGAGGGGCTGCTGCAGGGAGCGGGGATCGCGACGGCTACGGACGCGCAACGCGGATTCGACCACGGCGTGTTCGTGCCGATGCTGATCATCGATCCGCAGGCCTCGATCCCGGTCACGATGCTCTCACTGCAGAAGGATCTGGACCCCGCCTTTCATCTGGCGATGGGCGCAGCGCTCGAGCCGCTGCGGGCAAAGGGCGTACTGATCCTCGGCAGCGGCAGCAGCTTCCATAACCTGCGCGCTCTGGCCGATGGCGACGCGCGCCCATCGATGGAGTTTGACGGCTGGCTCAATGAGACGGTGACCGCAGGGGATGCGGCGGCCCGTAATGCGGGATTGACCCGCTGGCGCTCAGCTCCCAGCGCGCTGGCTTGTCATCCTCGGGCGGAGCACCTGCTTCCGCTCATGGTAGCGGCGGGCGCGGCCGGCAACGACGCAGGCTATCGTTCCTTCCGCGACGTCATTGGCGGGAAAGCGTATTCCTGTTTCAGCTTCGGCTGACAGGCCGGGCCGTCGACTCGTTCCCAGCCGCGGGCTCCGCCGGAACCCGCTCCTGTGTCTTCGCCTGCAAGTGTGCTGCCAGAACGCCGATCAGAAACATGGCGGAGCCTCCATCCAATCTCCTGCCCGGATTCTGAGCAGTCGTAACGCCGGCGTCGTCGCCCGGTTGACTGAAAGCTTCTCTCCCGAAAGGGGCGCCGCACAGGGGCCACGTTGCAGCGCGCAATCATGTCAGCCGAAGGATCATGTGGTAGTCGGCTACGAAGCGGCCATCGACCTGCATCGCCTCGGGCTCAACGCCCCAGACCGTGAAGCCGAGGCGCTCGTACAGGTGCTTGGCCTCCGGAGCCGCCTCGCTCACACTGAGCTGCAGGGATCGGATGCCGCCCAGACCCCGGGCATGTCCGATGGCCGCCCGCATGAGACTCTCACCCACGCGCTGGCGGCGCCACTGAGGTTGAACGAACATTCCCCAGATCATTCCCTTGTGGGCGGCTTTCTTCTGCGCTGCGCGGTAGACACCCACCATGCCCACCAGCCGTGGGCACACGGCCCCGAATACGATGGACTCGGGCGCGCGCTGCAGTTGCACTCGAACGGTCTCCTCCCGGGCAGCCATGTCATCCGAGGGGGAGGCCAGAAAGGCCAATGGGGCATCCTCGAGCGCCTCGCGGCGCAACCTCACCAGCTCGCCGGCATCGGCGCCGGTCAATGGGCGGATCTCGGCAGTCATGCGGGGAATTATAATCGGCGCACGTTCATAGGAGCGACACGATGGCACGCACGACCTTCGTCAATGCACGCATATTCGATGGGTCGAGCGCCGAGTATCTGGACGAGTCGGTGGTCATCGTCGAAGGCAACCGCATCGTGGAGCTCGCTCGCCAGACCCCGGCCTCCAATGCCGGTGAGGTCGTGGATGTCAGGGGTTGCACCCTGATGCCGGGCCTGATCGACGCTCACTGCCACGTGCTGGGCTCGAGTGTGAAGATCGCTGAGGTCGAGACACAACCGCTTACATACGTGGCACAGCATGGGGCACGAATGTTGTCGCATGCACTGAATTGCGGCTTCACGACCATCCGCGACGTCGGCGGCGGCGAGATCGGAATCGCGCAGGCCGTGGAGCATGGACTGATTCGCGGACCGCGCGTGCTGTTTGCCGGACGCGCGATGTCCATGACCGGCGGCCACGGCGACTTTCGCGACCCCGTGAGCTCAGCAGGCGCCTGCAACTGCTGCGCCGAGGGCCGGGTCAGCGTGATCGTCGATGGCAAGGACGCCATGAGAGCGGCGGTGCGCGAGGAGCTGAGACGCGGCGCGCACTGCATCAAGCTCATGATGTCGGGTGGGGTGCTCTCGCCGTCGGATCCGTTATGGATGGACCAGTTCTCCGACGAGGAGGTCCTGGTGGCAGTCGAGGAGACAGCCCGGCGCCGCAGGTACGTCGCCGCGCACTGTCATCCCGCCGCCTCGATCGCGCGGGCTGCCCGCCTTGGCGTACGCAGCATTGAGCACGCCACGTTGATCGATGCCAGCAGCGCTGAGGCAGTCAAGTCAGCCGGCGCCTTCGTCGTGCCGACTCTCGTGATCGTGAGCGCGCTGCTCGATGCGGCCAGGACAGGTGGCTTACCGGACTGGGCTGCCGAGAAGCTGCGCGTGGTCAGTGAGCACTCCCTGCGCGGACTGGAGCTGATGGAGCGGGCGGGGCTCAAGATCGGCTTCGGGACCGACCTTCTCGGCAAGCTGCATGTTCAGCAGACGCGCGAGTTTCTTCTGCGCCGGGAGGTGCAGGGGCCGGTAGCCATTCTGCGCGCAGCCACCTCGACCAATGCCGAGCTTCTGGGGGAGACGACGCTGGGGCGGATTCAGGCGGGAAACGCAGCCGATATCCTGATCGTGGACGGCGATCCGCTCCAGGACGTGGGCGTGCTCGCGTCGGAGGGTCGGGGCTTGCGCATGATCATGAAGTCGGGGGTGTTTTATAAGCGGGCTGCCTGATCCAACCCCTGCCTCGATGGAACCGGCGGCGCCAGGGGATTTTTCGGCGCGCATGCGGCGCATGCCACTGGTCCGGCTGGCCGTCTTCGCCGCGAGCCTCGTCGGCCTGCTGCTCATCCTGCAGTCGTGTCTGCAGGCTCTCTCCCATGCGGTGCCCGGAAACCTTCGGCTGCCGATGCTCGCCGGCGGCGATCTCGTGGTCTGCATCATCGTGGTGCTGGCATACAGGGTCGTGGTGAACTGGCTCGAGGCTCGCGATCCAGCGGAGTTGACGCTCGACGGGCGGATCGCCCAACTGGTTCCCGGCACGTTGCTGGGAGCAGGCCTGTTCTGCGTGGTTTGCGCGGCTCTATGGTTGATTGGCGTTGCAGGTTCGGCGAGTTGGGAGGGAGCCGCCGGCCTGCCGCTCGCCGCTGCCGGCTCCCTGGCCGCGGCCGTCGGCGAGGAGCTCATCTTTCGCGGGGTCGTTTTCCGGATCATCGAGGGGCGCTGGGGAACGCTCGCGGCGTTGGTCTTTTCGGCGGCCTTGTTTGGATTCCTTCATGGGGCCAACCCAGGTGCCACGGTCGCCAGCGGCGCGGCCATTGCGCTCGAGGCGGGTGTCCTGCTTGGCCTGGCCTATTGCACGACCCGCAGCCTGTGGCTGCCGATCGGTGTGCATTTTGGCTGGAACTTCACGGAAGGCGGGATTTTCGGCGCCGCCGTCTCGGGTGGTCAGTCGCATGGGCTCTTGAGCCTGCCGCTCAGCGGGCCGGCAGCGCTGACCGGCGGGGCTTTCGGTCCCGAGGCTTCGGTCATCGCCGTGCTGGTGTCACTGTGCGCATCCGCAGCCCTGACGTATCTGACGGTGCGGCGCGGCCACTGGGTGCCTCTGCGAGCCGCAGCCGGGAGCGAAAGGCAGCAGCGCGCATGACCGCCGAGCTCACAGCCCTGGTCGAATTTGCGGCGGCCAGCTCACTGCTGACCGTCATGCCCGGGCTCGACACGGCGCTCATCATCCGCACGGCGGCGGTCGAGGGCCGCCGCAGCGCCCTGGTCGCGGGATTCGGTATCTGTACGGGAGTACTCATCTGGGCCCTGGCGGCCTCCACGGGCCTGGGCGTGCTCTTCGCGACGTCGAGACTGGCCTACGATGCCCTGCGGATCATCGGGGCCGCCTATCTTCTCTATCTCGGAGTCAGGCTGCTCGTTCACAGAACGCCGGGCAACGAGCCCGCTGGCGCACAGCCTCCCACCCGCGCGACGGCCGGCAGCACGTCCTTCCGGCGCGGCCTGCTCACCAACCTGTTGAATCCGAAGGTGGGCCTGTTCTACCTCAGCTTCCTGCCGCAGTTCATCCCCGCGGGCGCACCGGTTGCCGCCTTCAGCATGCTGCTCGCCTCGGTGCACGCGGCCGAATCGTTGCTGTGGTTCCTGGTGCTTTCGGGAGCCACCAGCCTGGCCAGGCGCTGGCTCGCCACCGGCCCGGTCCAGACGGCGATCAATCGCATCACCGGGGCAGTATTCATCGCGATCGGCATCAAGCTCGTGCTCGCGCGCCGTTAGTCCGATTGGCCGACATTGCCGCCGGCAAGAATCGCGGTCTTGGCCGGCTGCGCCGCCGCGATGGTTGTTCAGCCTTGCTGCAGGCGCTCGCTCCTGCGCTCGAAAGACACTCCCTTGGCCTCCATGCCGAAATACGTCAGCGCCGCAATGAGCACCGCCACGACGGCGGCGACGACTCCCATCACCAGGCCATAGTTGTTACCGAGACGCTCGGCGATGCTCGATTGCAGGGGTGCATTGATCGCAGCGAACAGATTGCCCAGCTGATACACGAACCCCGGAAAAGTGGCGCGTGCCTCGGGCGGGGACAGCTCGTTGAGATGGGCAGGCACGACGCCCCAGGCGCCCTGCACCATGACCTGCATCAGGAACGCAGTCACGGCCAGCGATACGGGAGTGCCGGCCATTGCCCACAGCGGCGCGATCGGCAGCGAAAGGAGCGCGGCCAGGATGATTGCGCGCCGGCGGCCGATCCGCTCGGAGAGCGAGCCGACGAAAACGCCGCCGAAGAGGGCGCCTATGTTGTAGATCACGGCGATCGTGCTGACGGTGCCGTGCCCGAGGCCATGCTGCTTCTGCAGGAACGTCGGATACAGGTCCTGCGTGCCGTGACTGAAGAAGTTGAAGAGGGTCATCAGCGCGACGGCATAGACAGCGAGCTTCCAGTGATTTCTCAGCACCGCGAGCGTGCCGCCGCGCTGCGGCGCTTCTCGGCGCCAGTGCGGGGACTCCGGCACATGACGCCTGATGTAGAGCACGAGCAGCGCGGGAAGCATTCCAACCATGAACATGCCTCGCCAGCCGATGACGGGGAACAACACCCAGTACACGATCGAAGCCAACAGATATCCGCTGGGATACCCGGCCTGAAGCAGGCCTGACACCATGCCACGCGCCTGGGGAGGGATCGACTCCATCGTGAGCGAGGCCCCGACACCCCATTCTCCGCCCATGGCGATGCCGTAGAGCGCTCTGAGGATCAGCAGAGCCGTCAGGTCGGGCGCGAAGCCGCTGGCGAACTCGAGTGTGGAGTACAGCAGCACGTCCAGCATCAGGATGGGGCGCCGGCCGTACCGATCCGCGGCACGGCCGAACAGAAAGGCGCCCAGCGGCCGCATGGCCAGCGTGAGGAACAGCGCGTAGCTGACGGCCGGCACCTGCGTCCCGAAGTCCTTGGCGATGTCCTTCAGAACGAACACGACGATGAAGTAGTCGAAAGCATCCAGCATCCAGCCGAGGAAGGCAGCCGTGACGACCTTCTTCTGCTGGGGCGTCCAGCCCGAAAGAGCTTCAACTCTCACCGGTCACTTTTCCTTGGGTTCTGGCCGCTGCAACAAGCCTGGCTGGCCTGCACGGGAGGGCAAGGCACCGAGCCGTACGAGCAGAACACGCAGCAGTCACCCCTCTTGGGTCGCAGGGTCGCTCCGCACCCTGCGCATTGATGGAAGTAGATGCACGCGTCCGTCGGCATCGTCTCCAGCGAGACGTGGCTGCACAACGGACACGTGAGGCGGGAGGTCGTGATCACAGTGCCGTACAAGCTGCCAGGCCGGCGGCGCCGTGGACTCTCAGCTCGCGAAGAACGCGCAAAGCTTGTTGCCATCGAGGTCGCGGAAGTAGCCCGCGTAAAATCCCTCGCCGCGCGAGCCTGCCGGGCCTTCGTCTTTTCCGCCCAACGCGATGGCGCGCTCGTAAACCTGGTCCACCTCCCGCTCGCTTTTGGCCGCAAGCGCAATCATGACGCCGTTGCCAATGGTGGCCTTGTTGCCGTCAGCAGGCTTGATCACGTAGAACATCGGTGCATCGGGACTGGCGCCCCAGGCGATATAGCGCTCCGTCTGCGTCGTTCTCTTCGCGCCCAGAAGCGCCAGCAGATCGTCGTAAAAGCGTCCGGCGCGGGTCATGTCGTTCGTGCCGAGGGTGATGTAGCCGATCATGGGGACTCCTTGTTGTTAGTTGTCGCGATCATACCGCACAGGCGGCAGTCCCAGGCAGCGGCGCGCTCAGAGCTTCATCTCCCGCACGCCCGAGGGGACTTTCAGCGCCGCTTCCGTACGCTTCTTCACCTCCTCCGCGGAGACACCGGGAGCGAGCTCCAGGAGCTCCAGGCCCGCCGGGGAGACATCGATCACGGCCAGCTCCGTGATGATCCGATTCACGACGCGCACGCCAGTGAGCGGCAGCGTGCAGGTGCGCCGGACCTTCGACTCACCGTCTTTGGAAGAATGCTCCATGACGACGACGATGCGCCGGGCGCCGGAGACGAGGTCCATGGCGCCGCCCATGCCCTTGACCATCTTCCCGGGAATCATCCAGTTGGCGATGTCGCCCTCCTGGCTCACTTCCATGGCGCCGAGGATTGCGAGGTCGATGTGGCCGCCCCGGATCATCGCGAAGCTCTCCGCACTGTCGAACAGAGCGGCGCCGGGCAGCATCGTCACGGTCTGCTTGCCCGCGTTGATCAGGTCGGGATCCTCCTCGTGCTCGAAGGGGAATGGGCCGACACCGAGCAGGCCGTTCTCGCTCTGCAAGACCACGGACACTCCCGGAGGAATGTAGTTCGCCACGAGCGTGGGAATCCCGATTCCGAGGTTGACGTACTGTCCGTCCCGCAGCTCCTGCGCCGCGCGCATGGCCATCTGTTCCCGGGTCAACATGTCATGAACCCCTCTCGGCCGAGGCCTTTGGACGCGTGGTGCGGCGCTCGATGCGCTTTTCGTGCGGGCCGACCACGATGTGGTGCACGTAGATGCCGGGCGTATGGATCCGATCGGCCGGCATCTCTCCCACCTCGACCAGCTCTTCGACCTCGGCGACGGTGATCCGGCCGGCCATCGCGCACAGAGGATTGAAGTTGCGCGCCGTCAGACGGTATTGCAGATTGCCGGAACGGTCGGCGCGCCAGGCCTTGACGATGGCCCAGTCCGTACGGATGCCGCGCTCGAGCACGTACTTGCGGCCGTCGAATTCGCGTACTTCCTTGTCCTTGGCCACCAGGGTGCCGACGCCCGTCGGGGTGAAGAAAGCCGGAATGCCCGCACCACCGGCGCGCAGCCGCTCGGCGAGCGTCCCCTGCGGCACCAGCTCCACCTCCAGCTGCCCGGAGATGAACTGGCGCTCGAACTCCTTGTTCTCGCCGACGTAGCTGGAGATCATCTTGCGGATCTGATGGTTGGCCAGCAACAGGCCCAGCCCGAAGTCATCCACGCCGCAGTTGTTGGAGGCTACGGTGAGATCGCGCACCCCCATCTCGCGCAGCGCCCGGATGCACAGCTCGGGAATGCCGCACAGGCCGAAACCACCGGCGGCGATCGTGGCTCCATCGCGGATGCCCTTGAGCGCCTCGGCGGCGCTGGCTCGCACCTTGTTCATAGCTCCTCAGGCTCCCGGGTCCGGCTGATCGCGGCCACGAAAGCCGCTACTTTATCGCAGGCTAGCTCTGTGCGGCGAGCTGCTGCTCAAGCTCGTGCAGCGTCCGATAGCAGGGCAGCACCTGCGCGACGCTGGCGTTCGGCTCGCGGCCGCCGGCGATGGCGGCGAAGAATTCCCGGTCCTGCAGCTCGATGCCGTTCAGCGAGAGGTCCACCTGGGACACGTCGATGCGGCGGTCCCGGCCGTCCACCAGATCGTCGTAGCGCGCGAGGTAGGTGCCGTTGTCGCAGATGTAGCGGAAGAACGTCCCGAGCGGCCCGTCATTGTTGAAGGACAGCGACAGAGTGCAGATGGCGCCCGTCTCGCTCTTGAGCTGCACGGAGATGTCCATCGCGATGCCCAGTTGGGGGTGGATGGGCCCGGCGACCGCGTGGGCGATTCGCACCTTACTGCCCGTCTGCCAGGTGAACAGATCGACGGTGTGCGCGGCGTGATGCCACAGCAGGTGGTCGGTCCATGAGCGCGGCTGGCCGAGCGCGTTGATGTTGGTCCGGCGCAGGAAATAGGTCTGGACATCCAGCTGCTGGATGGCGAGCTCGGCCGAGCGGATTTTCCGATGGATCCACTGATGAGAGGGATTGAAGCGCCGGGTGTGCCCGACCATGCAGATGAGTCCGGTCTGGCGCTGCAGCGCCGCCACCGCCTGCGCATCCCCCCAGTTTTCCGCGAGGGGGATCTCCACCTGAACATGCTTGCCGGCCCGCATGCACTGCAGGGCCTGGGCTGCGTGCAGCGGGGTAGGAGTGGCGAGAATGGCCGCCTGCACCCCCGGCATGCCCAGCGCTTCCGACAAGTGGGTGGTGGCGTGCGGGATCGAGTACTTGTGCGCCGTCTCGCGCGTCGGCCCGGGCTCACGGCCCACGATGGCGACCACCTCGATATCACCGATCGCCCGGATCGCATCCAGGTGCTTGATGCCGAAAGCGCCCGCACCGGCCAGAACGATTCTCATGGCTGCTCTTCCAGGATGAGATGCCCCACGGCAGTGTTGGAAGCGGGCACGTGATAGAAGCGATGCACTGGCCTGACGCGCGCGCCCAGG